>CAZUGY010000118.1:0-12610 GCA_964620265.1 uncultured Alcaligenaceae bacterium | reverse complement strand
GTGATAGAACTCGACGGCAGTGGCCTGCTCGCTCTCCGGAATGACCGCGGAGGCGAGGCTCGCCATGCACAGGGTGACGGCCGTGCATACGGCGCCCAGCAGGTTTTGCAATCGCATGATTTGTGTGCCGGTTTGGCCGGGCTTCAAGGGGTGATCGGGCAAAAGGTCGGGCATTGGACCGAATTATAGGACATCGCTGGCAGTATGCCAGTTCCCGTCCTACTCCCCCAAATTATGCGGACTTTAGACGCAATCCTCTAAAAATCAGAGGGTTGGTCAAGCCGAAATATTTTTTGTCCTACGCCTGCCTCCCCATTGTGTCGCCATTTGACGTCATGCATTGGCGGCCATGGGGAGCAAATCGGGTGTGTCGCTGATGAAATCGATGTCGGCGATTTTCGCAGAAAGTTGCGCAATCTGTCGAGCGATCGTTTCCGACTGCTGCTCGAGCTCGACGATGCGCTCCTCGAGCTCGTCGCTCGCCGTGTGGATGCGCTTGATGCTGTCGAGGCGCCGGCGCAGTTGCAGGTGATGCTCGCGGACCTGGGTTTCGAGCGGCGACATCACCGATTTGAGCCACGCCTCCGCATCGCGGTTGGCGATCACGTAAACATGCTTGACCCGCGAGGCGATCGTCTCGAAAAAGCGCTTCATCAACGAGAACTTGGCCTTGCTGACCATGTTCCAGAGTGTGTTGAAATGGGTGTTGTACGCCCGCTCGAGCCTTTCGATCTCCTTTTGATACTTCAAAACCGAGAAGGGAGGGGGGTTGAAGGCATCCAGACCGTGTTCTTTCGCGAACCGGGCATACATGGCGCGCATCATGTCGTGGATCTCGGCGGCCCGCCGTGCGGCGGAGGCAAAATCGCCGTGGATCTTGCGGAAGAACTCGCTCATGGCGGTGCGCACGCCCCGCGTGAAGGGGCTCGCCTCGATCTGGCGGCGCGTCTCGCCCGCATTCGCGCGCAGGGCCTCGAGGCCGATGTGGTCGAACAGGTCGTTGGTCTGCTGGGTGAAGACGTTGCGCAGGGCCGTGAAGCGGGCGAGGCCGCGCTCGAAGTTTTCCTTCTCGGTGCGCACCCGTTCCATCATGTGGCCCACCACGTCCTGGTTCTTGCCACGCAGGGCGACGAGCTCGGAAAGCTGGTCCGCGATGCCGCCCGCGCGGGCGTCCAGCAGCGCGCGCACCGCGTCGGCCAGCGCGTGCACCTCGCCCTTGGACGCCGCACCCACGATCTCGCGCTTGGCGGGGATGAGCTTCTGCGACAGCGACGCTTCGAGCCTGGGCAGGCGGCTGCGCGCCAGGAGCGCGTCGTCGCCATTCACCTTGGCGAGCAGCGCCTTCTGCGCCGAGGCCGCGTAGACCTGCGCCTGCGGCACGCCCAGGAGCTGCGCCGACGCCTTGACCTGGCGCTCGATCTCGGCGTCGATGGCGACCTCGGACTTCAGGTCGTCCCACAGGCCGTCGATCTTGTTGAGGATCACGACGCGGCCGGCCATCGTCGCGGGATCGTCGCCGGCCAGGTGCTGGTTCCACACCTCGAGGTCGGTCTTGGTCACGCCGGCATCGGCGGCGAGGATGAACAGGATCGCGTGCGCGTTGGGCAGCAGATTGAGCGTGAGCTCGGGCTCGGTGCCGATGGCGTTCAACCCCGGCGTGTCGAGGATCACGAGGCCCTGCTGCAGGAGCGGATGCGGGAAGTTGATGATCGCGTGCCGCCACGCGGGGATGTCCACCGTGCCTTCGTCGCGATGCTCGAGCGCGGCCACGAGGTCTTCCTCGCCGTCGCCGTAGAGGCCGTACTTGCGCGCGAGCTCGACCGGCACGCGCTTGACCTGCGATACGCGCGAGAGTACCTCGCCCATCTTCTCGGCCGAGGAGAGGTCCAGGGGGAAGGTGTGCCACTCGTCGTTGTAGTTCTTGAATTCGGTGACGGGCGCGTCCTTCAGCCGTGTCTCGATCGGGAGGAGGCGGATCGAGGGCGGGCGCGAGGCGTCGTAGAGGAGCTCGGTGGGGCACATCGTGGTGCGGCCCGCCGACGACGGCAGGAGGCGCGCCCCGAAATCGGCGAAGAAGATCGCATTGATGAGCTCCGACTTGCCGCGCGAGAACTCGGCCACGAAGGCCACCACGAGCTTGTCCTGGTGGAGGCGCTCGAGGAGCTGCTGCACGCGGAGGTCCACCTGGGCATCGGCCAGGTCCTGCTCCTGCAGCCACTCGTGCAGGCCGAGCACGCTGCCGGACAGCCGCCGGCGCCAGTCGCTGTAGGCTTCGAAGCGGGCCGCGAGGTCGCGCGAGGTCACCATGATTCTCCCTGTGCGCTTCTTATTGGGGGCGTCGCCGCGGATGGGCGGACCCGTCGGATTCTTTGGCGGAAGCGCAGCCTGCGCTGTGAAGCACAAGACGTGCCGTGGCAGACCGATGGCGCCTTCCGGCGGGCGACGAGGGAAGAAACGCTCGCGGGCGCGGGCGGAGTGCCGCGCGGCGGCGGAAGCGACTGCCTTCCGGTGTCACCTGCGGGCGATTGTGAAGTGGTCACTTACTTCTGGCAGGTGGGGCAATAGAAGGACGCGCGTCCGCCCAGCCGTCGCATGCGGATCGGGGTCTTGCAGCGGCGGCAGGGCGTTCCTTCGCGGCCGTAGACGAAGTAGGCGAGCTGGAAGTAGCCGGGCTCGCCCGTGGCATCGACGTAGTCGCGCAGCGTACTGCCCCCCTTGGCGATTGCCTCGGTGAGCACGGCACGCACTTCGGTGACGAGCCGCGCGAGTCGCGGCCGCGAGATCTTGCCGGCGGGGGTGGTGGGCCGGATGCCAGCGCGGAAGAGCGCCTCGTTCGCATAGATGTTGCCCACGCCCACGACGACGCCGTTGTCCATCAGCGCGAGCTTGATCGCGGCCGTACGGCGGCGCAGGGCCTGCCACAGGTACGCGGCGTCGAAGGCTGCATCGAACGGCTCGGGTCCCAGCGAGGCCAGCAGCGGATGCTCGAGGGGGGCTTCCGGCAGCCAGAGCATGGCGCCGAAGCGGCGGGGGTCGTGATAGCGCAGGAGCGTGCCGTCGTCGAGCAGGAGGTCGACGTGATCGTGCTTGCGCCGCTCCGGGATTTCGCGGCGATATACGCGCAGGCTGCCCGTCATGCCGAGATGGACGAGCAGCCGGTCCGCACCGAAGCGGAGCAGCAGGTACTTGCTGCGACGGTCGATGCCGTCGATCGTCCTGCCGCGGACGTGCGTCTCGAGGTCGGCGGGAACCGGCCACCGCAGGCGGGGGTCGTATACCGTGACGGACGCCACCCGGCGTCCTGTTGCGTGCGGCGCGATTCCGCGCAGGGTGGTCTCGACCTCGGGTAGCTCTGGCATGGATGCGGCGAGGGCAGCGTTTTCCGAAGACGAAACGAGCGTCGCCCTGTCGTTTGTTGCACCGCCTGATATAGCCTACCATCGACTTCCATGACCCCCTTGCGCCCCCTCCATTCCTTCGCCCGTCGCATCCTCGCGGACGCACTCGTTCCGGCGGTCGCGTGCCTGGGCCTCGCCGCCTCGGGCGTCGCGCTGGGCCAGGGCTCGCCGTTTCCCGGCATCACGCCGCGCCCGGCCGACGCGCCGCAGGCCTCGATCGCCCCGCCTTCCGAGCTCACGGCCGACGTCTTCTATCGCGTGATCCTGGGCGAGGTCGCATTGCAGCGTGGCGAGCTGTCGCTGGCGGCGCGCGCATTCTTCGAGGCGGCACGCGAATCGCGCGACCCGCGCCTGGCGAGCCGCGCGACCGACATCGCATTCCGGGCCGGGCTGCGCGGCCTCACGCAGGAGTCGGTCAAGCTCTGGGCCACGCTCGCGCCCGACGATCCGCGTCCGCGCGAGCTCATGGCCGCGTATGCGCAGGGTGCCGCGATCGGCAATGCCGGCACGAGCTACGACCCCCAGCTCAAGACGCGCTTCGAGCAGGCGCTCGCCGAGGCCGCGCGCACCGACGCCGGCGTGGGCGAGCTCTTCCTGCAGTTCAATCCCTACGTGGGCGACCGCCTCGACAAGCGCCAGACCTACGAGCTCGTGCGCGACCTCGCCAAGCCCTATCCGCAATCGGCGGAAGCGCATTACGCGGTCGCGCTCGCCGCCTACGCCGGCGCGCCCGAGGGGCAGGGCGAGAAGATTGCGCGCGAGGAGATCGACCAGGCGCTCTCGCTCAAGCCCGACTGGGAGCGCGCGGCGATCGTCAAGGCCGACCTCCTCTCGCGCAAGCAGCCCGAGGAAGCGATCGCCTTCCTCGAGACGTTCACGGCGTCGCATCCCGAGTCGCGCGCCGCGGCCGCGGGGCTGGGCCAGCTCTACGTCGACCAGAAGCGCTACGCCGAGGGCCGCGCGGTCCTGCAGCGCCTGCTCGCGCAGAGCCCCGACGCGCGCGACCTGCAATACGGCATCGCCGTGATCTCGCTGCAGATGAAGGACTGGGCGACCGCCGAGGCGATGTTCACCGCGCTCAAGAAGGCGAACTACGGCGACAACGGCGCGGTCGAGCTCTACCTCGCGCAGATCGCCGAGGAAGACGGCCGCCTCGACGAGGCGATCGCGCGCTACAAGGCGGTACCCGAGGGCGAGCGCAACTGGATCGCGCAGTTGCGCGTGGCCTTCATCATGGGCAAGCAGGGCAAGGTGGGCGATGCGCGCCGCTACTTGAGCGACCTGCCGGCCGTCACCATCGACCAGCGCGTGCAGGTGCGCCAGGCGGAAGCGCAGGTGCTGCGCGACGCCAACGACCAGGCCGGCGCCTACGCCGTGCTCCAGCAGGCGATCATCGAGCATCCGGACAATCCGGATCTCCTCTACGACAGCGCGATGGCGGCCGAAAAGCTGGGTCACGTCGATGACGCGGTGGCGCGCCTGCGCAAGGTGGTGCAGTTGAAGCCCGACGATGCGCAGGCGCTCAACGGCCTGGGCTACACGCTCGTCGACCGCACCCCGCAGGTGGCGGAAGGCTTCGCGCTCATCGAGCGCGCGCACAAGCTCTCGCCCGACGATCCCTTCATCCTCGACAGCATGGGCTGGGGCCTGTTCAAGCTCGGCCGCTATGCGGAAGCGGAGACGTACCTGCGGCGCGCGATGAAGGAGCGTCCCGATGCCGAGATCGCCGCCCACCTGGGCGAGGTGCTGTGGGCCGCCGGGCAGCGCGATCACGCGCAGGAAGTGTGGCAGTCGCAGCTCAAGGCCACGCCCGACAATCCGGTGCTGCTCGAGACCGTGCGCCGCCTCGCGCGTTGAGCGGCGCGGTGGTGCGGGTGCGCTGCGGGCGGCGCGGCGCGATCGCGGCGTGCGCCGCGGTACTGCTGTCCGCCTGCGCGGGGATGCCGCCGCCCGCGGTGGCGCCTGCGCCAGTGGCGCTCGATCCCGCGTTCGAGGCATCGGGACGGATGTCGGCGCGGCGCGGCAACGACGGTGTCGCGGTCCACTTCACGTGGCGCCATGCGCCGGCGCAGGACCAGTTCGATGTCGCAACACCTCTCGGGCAGGTCGTGGCGCGCATGCAGCGCGACGCCGCGGGCGTGCGCGTGGAGCGGCCGGGCGAGCCGGTGGCCGAGTACGCCTCGTGGAGCACGCTGACCGAGGCCGTGCTCGGCGTGGCCATTCCCGTGGAAGGGCTCGTGGCGTGGATCCAGGGCGCGGCCACGCCGGGGGTTGCGGCGGACATCGAGCGTGATGCGGCCGGCCGGCCGGGCGTATTGCGGGAGCAGGGCTGGGAGATCGTGTATGCGTATGCCGACTCCGTCACGCGGCGGCCGGCGCGCCTGTCGATGCGGTATCCGGGCAGCGAGCCCATCGAGGTGCGCATCGTGGTGGATCGGTGGATGACGCCGTCGTGAGTGCGATGGACGTGCCCGGCGCGACGCTGTGCGTGGCCGCGCCGGCCAAGGTCAACCTCTTCCTCCATGTCACCGGACGCCGCGCCGATGGCTATCACACGCTCGAGTCGCTGTTCGCGCTGGTGGACCTGGCCGATACCGTCACATTGACCGTGCGCGAGGATGGGCAGATCGTGCGCACGAACGACGTACCCGGCGTGCCCGCCGGTGACGACCTCGCGGTGCGCGCCGCGCAGGCATTGAAAGTCGCCTCCGGCACGCCGGCCGGGGTCGACATCGACGTGGTGAAGCGCATCCCGATGGGCGCGGGACTGGGCGGCGGCAGCTCGGACGCGGCGAGCGTGCTGCTCGCGCTCGACCGGCTGTGGTCGCTCGACTGGACACGGGATCGGCTCGCGGATCTGGGGGCCAGCCTCGGCGCCGACGTCCCGTTCTTCGTGCATGGCGAGCACGCCGTGGCGCGCGGCGTCGGAGAGCGCCTGACCCCGGTCACGTTGCCGCCCCAATGGCTTGCGTTGCTGCACCCCCGCGCCCATGTGCGCACCGCGGACATCTTTGCCGCGCCAGAATTGACACGCGATTCGCCGTCGGCGAAAATAGACGTCTTTTCCGAGGGTTACGGCCGCAACGATCTCGCGGCGGTCACCTGCGGAGCGCATCCTTCCGTGCGCGACGCGCTCGCGCAACTGCGCGCGGTGGCGCCGCAAGCGAGAATGACCGGCTCGGGCGCCTGCGTGTTCGCATCGTTCGAGTCCCGGCAGCAGGCAGAACGCGCCTTGGCCGGCACGCGAACGGATGCCACGAAACACCTCGTTCGCACGCTCGCCCGGCATCCGCTTGCAGGATTCGCGCGATAATAGCGAGCTGCGCGAAACTGCGCGACCTGTGGAAGGCCGCGACAGCGTGATCGTTTCCGCTGGGGAGTCGCCAAGTGGTAAGGCACCGGATTTTGATTCCGGCATTCGTAGGTTCGATCCCTACCTCCCCAGCCATTTCCTTGTACCTTCTCCTGCGCTGACGCCTGCGACCGTGGCCGTCATGCCATCACTGGAAACGCTCGAGCGTTCGGCAGCGGCCTCGCCGCAGGATCCGCAGCCGTGGCGCACCGCCCTCGACCTGTTGCGCGCGGGCTCGGTGGGCGACGGGGCCTTCGGCGCGTCAGCGGCAGCATCGCTGCGCGCATCCCGGCCGCTTCGCGTGGCCGTGGTGACCCCGTATTTCCGCGAGGATATCTCCGTGCTGCGGCGCTGCCACGACAGCGTGCGCGCGCAGTCCTATCCTTGCCGGCACATCCTCGTGGGCGATGGCGTGGCCCACGATGCCATCGATGCCTGGGACGTCGGGCACCTGCGGCTGCCCCTGGCTTCCGCCGATTACGGCGACACGCCGCGCGCCACGGGGGGCGCGCGCGCCGCGGAGCTCGGATACGACGCGATCGCATGGCTCGATGCCGACAACACGTTCCGCCCGCATCACGTGGCATCGCTCGTGGCCCGCCACGTTGCCACGGGTGCGCCGGTGGTCTTCTCGGGTCGGACCCTGCATCTTCCCGACGGCCGGTTGCTGCCCTCGCTCGATCCCGCGGATGGCCGCGCGCACGTCGACACGAGCTGCATGATGTTCGCGGGCGATGTCGCGTCGATGGCGTCGGTGTGGAGCGTGTACCCGCGGCCGCTGTCGCTCATCGACGATCGCCTCGTGGGGCGCATCCTGCAGGCGCGTGGCCTGCGCTTCGCGTGCAGCGGCGCGCTCACGACGCGCTATACGGTCAACTTCGCCTACGTGTACGAGGCGCTCGGGCTTCCCGTGCCGCACGATGCGCGTCCCGACTTCGACATCGCGCCCGCCACGCGTTACCTTGCATCGCTCGACGCGCCAGGCTGGAGCGCGCTCGAGGCGTCGCTCGGGACCGCGGTCGTGACGTTCCTCCGGGGCCTGCTTGCGCATCACGGCAGCGGGACGCGCTGACGCGCGTGTGGCATTCCACGTCGTGACGGCGCGCGCGCTCGTGCGGCAATCGAACGGATCGACGGACCGCGGCGTCGAAAGGGGCAATTTCGGATAGACTCGCAGCCTCCGTTCGACTTCACCCCACCGTCTGGCGACCATGGCATTCGAGCGCATGCGCATCTTCACTGGCAACGCGAACCCGAAGCTCGCCGAGGCGGTGTGCCGGCACCTGAACATCAGCCTCGGGCGCTGCACCGTGGACCGTTTCTCCGACGGCGAGGTGATGGTCGAGCTCATGGAGAACGTGCGCGGCCGCGACGCGTTCATCCTGCAGTCCACGAGCGCGCCCACCAACGACAATCTCATGGAGATCATGGTGATGGCCGATGCGCTGAAGCGCGCGTCGGCGGGCCGGATCACCGCGGCGATCCCCTATTTCGGCTACGCGCGGCAGGACCGGCGTCCGCGCTCGGCGCGGGTGGCGATCACCGCGAAGGTCGTGGCCGACATGCTCTCCACCGTCGGCATCCAGCGCGTGATGGTGATGGACCTGCACGCCGACCAGATCCAGGGCTTCTTCAACATCCCCGTCGACAACATCTACGCCACACCCATCCTCCTGGGCGACCTGTGGAAGCGCGACTATCAGGACCTGCTCGTGGTGTCGCCCGACGTGGGCGGCGTGGTGCGCGCGCGGGCGATCGCCAAGCGGCTCGACTCCGACCTCGCGATCATCGACAAGCGCCGTCCCAAGGCCAACGTGGCCGAGGTGATGAACATCATCGGCGACGTCGAGAATCGCACCTGCGTGATCATGGACGACATCGTCGACACGGCCAACACGCTGTGCAAGGCGGCGTCCGCCCTGAAGGAGCGGGGCGCGCGCAAGGTCGTGGCGTATTGCACGCATCCCGTGCTCTCCGGCGGGGCGGTGGAGCGCATCCGCACGTCGGACCTCGACGAGCTCGTGGTGACCGACACGATCGCGCTGTCGGAGCAGGCCAAGACGTGCACGAACATCCGCCAGCTCTCCTGCGCATCGCTGCTCGCCGAGACGATGACGCGCATCTCCAACGAGGAATCGGTCTCGTCGCTGTTCACGGATTAGCCTGGTGCCCGTCGCGGGCCTCATACGGTCCCCGCCGGCCTCATCGCGGGAGCGGCGCGTGCATCACGCCGAAGCGCCTGGCCAACGCGGACAGGCGCCGGTCCCGTGTCCACAGCTCGACTTCCTGCGTCATCAGGGTGGAGGCAAGCAGCAACAGGTCGACCACCCCCACGCCTGAACCAAAGAGGCGCTCGCGTTCGATCAAGTCCATGACCTCTCCAACGCTGGCCTGCTGGACCTGTTGCAGGCTCGCGACGTCGGATAGCGTTCGAGCCCGATGAGGCGGGGTCCCGCATGCAATCTCTGCGACGACCAACGGATGAGTCATCACGCGATCTGCGCCAAGCAACTCGATCAGCGCCGGGTTGCCGACGCGAAAGTGGTCGACCCACACGGAGGTGTCGACCAGGACCCCGTTCACTGCGGATGATGCGTGCGGCGACGGGGAATGTCCTTCATCCCGGGCTTCGCGCCTCCGAGCGCCGCCAGGCGCTTGGCCGCCCGGACCCGGACGAAGGTCTTGATCGCCTCGCGGAAAAGGTCCGCCTTGTCCATGCCCGGATCAGCGACTTCCAGCGCGCGCTCGTACAGGGCGTCATCGATGGTGACAGTGGTTCTCATGGTCATCCTCTTGCATTACATCTGATGCGATCATGCATCTTCGGTGATGCAGACGCAAGCGCAGGGACAATGGGCGCCAGTGTCGCGCGGGTGCGCCATGGCTTCGGCGCAGGTCGATGAGGACATGTTGGTTTTGGTTTGCCGGGAACGCCCTCCCGCGCTATAATGGAAGGCTTTCCCGCCTCCACGCGCTGCTTGCTCCCCTGCGAGTCCGGCCGAGAGGCGTTGTCGCCCATCGAGGGTCCCACTTGAGGCGGACGACCGTGGCGTGCCCGCAAACCGGGGCCCGACGGAAGGCCGCAGACAACCGGAGTTACCGATGTCCATCGAATTCACCGCATTCCCGCGCACGACCGAAGGTCGCGGCGCGTCCCGCCGCATGCGCCGCGCCGGCAAGGCGCCCGGCATCGTCTATGGCGGCACGGCCAAGCCCACGCCGATCGAGCTCGACCACAACGCGCTCTTCCACGCCCTGCGCAACGAGGCCTTCCACGCATCGATCCTCGTGATGAAGCTCGACGGCGCGGCGCAGAAGGTGCTGCTGCGCGACGTGCAGATGCATCCGTTCCGCAACGAGGTCCTGCACGTGGACTTCCAGCGCGTGGACGAGAACCGCAAGATCCACATGAAGGTGCCGCTGCACTTCGCCAACGCCGAAGTGTCGCCGGCGGTGAAGCTCGGCCACGCGATCGTGAGCCACGTGGTCACCGACGTCGACGTCACGTGCCTGCCCAAGGACCTGCCCGAGTTCATCGAGGTCGACCTGTCGGGCCTCGAAGTGGGCCATTCCCTCCATGTCTCGGCGCTGAAGCTTCCCGACGGCGTCACGGTCGTCACGCACCGCAAGACCGATCCGGTGGTCGTCACCGCCGTGGTGCCGCGTGCGGCACTCGAAGCCGAGGAAGCCGCGACCGAGGCCGCCGCGCCTGCCGAGGCGAAGGCCGGCGAGAAGAAGGAAGAGAAGAAGGACGACAAGAAGAAGTAGGCGGTGCTCCGGCGCCTTTGCGGCATCGGCTCGAAGGCCCGCGCATCCCGCGGGCCTTTTTGCTGAGGCGGCCTATCTCGCTCGATAGCCATGGGAATCCCGATCAAGCTCGTCGCCGGCCTCGGCAACCCGGGGCGCGAATATGCGCGCACGCGGCACAACGCGGGCTTCTGGTTCGTGGACGCGCTCGCGGGCAAGCTCGGCGCGTCGTTTGCCGCCGAAGGGAAGTTCGCGGGCGAAGTGGCCAAGGCAGGCGATGTGCGCCTCGTGAAGCCTTCCACCTTCATGAACCTGTCGGGACGCTCCGTGGCCGCGCTCGCGCGGTTCTTCGCGATCGATCCGCAGGCGATCCTCGTGGTGCACGACGAGCTCGACCTGAAGCCCGGCGAGGCGAAGATGAAGCTCGGCGGCGGGCACGCAGGACACAACGGCCTGCGCGACATCCAGGCCCAGCTCGGCACCTCCGAATTCTGGCGCCTGCGGCTCGGCATCGCGCACCCGCGCGACTCGGAAATCCCGCAGCAGGAGGTGGTGGACTACGTGCTGAAGCCGCCGCGCGCGGAGGAGGCCGCCGCCATCGACCAGGCCATCTCGCGTGCGCTCGATGCGTGGCCCGCCATCGCGGCGGGCGACATGGAACGCGCGATGATGTCGCTGCATACGAAGACACCGCGCGCGCCGTGACCTGCGCGCGCTCACATTCTCGAAGGACCGGGCCGGCACCGCTGGCTCGCATTGACCGGACGTTTCCACCATGAGCCTCAAGTGCGGCATCGTGGGCCTGCCCAACGTGGGCAAGTCCACCCTCTTCAATGCATTGACCAAGGCCGGCATCGCCGCCGAGAACTATCCGTTCTGCACGATCGAGCCGAATGTCGGCATCGTCGAGGTGCCGGACAAGCGGCTCGCGGCACTCGCGGCCATCGCCAGGCCGGAACGCGTCATGCCGGCGGTGGTGGAGTTCGTCGATATCGCGGGGCTGGTGGCCGGTGCCTCGAAGGGGGAGGGCCTGGGCAACCAGTTCTTAGCCAACATCCGCGAGACCGATGCGATCGCGCACGTCGTGCGCTGCTTTGCCGACGACAACGTGGTGCACGTGTCGGGCAAGGTGAATCCGGTGTCCGACATCGAGACCATCAACACCGAGCTGGCGCTCGCCGACATGGCGGCGGCGGACAAGCAGCTATCGAAGTACACGAAGGTCGCGCGCTCGGGCGGCGACAAGGAGGCCGCGAAGATCGTCGCGGCCCTGGAGAAGGTGCTCGTCGTGCTGAACGAGGCACGCCCGGCCCGCACGGCCGATCTCACCGACGACGATCGCGAGGTGCTGAAGCCGTTCTTCCTCCTGACGATGAAGCCGACGATGTACGTCGCGAACGTCTCCGACCATGGCTTCCACGACAATCCGCTGCTCGACATGGTGGCGGCGCATGCGGCGAAGGAAGGCGCGCCGGTGGTGGCGGTGTGCGCCTCGATGGAGGCGGACATCGCCGACCTCGACGGCGAGGACAAGGACGTGTTCCTGGCGGACATGGGCATGGACGAGCCCGGCCTCGACCGCGTGATCCATGCGGGCTATGCGCTGTTGGGATTGCAGACCTACTTCACCGTGGGACCCAAGGAAGTGCGCGCGTGGACGATCCACAGGGGCGACACCGCACCCCAGGCCGCGGGTGTGATCCACACCGATTTCGAGAAGGGCTTCATCCGCGCGGAGGTCATCGGCTTCGACGACTTCATCGCATGCAAGGGCGAGGCCGGGGCCAAGGAAGCCGGGAAGATGCGCGTGGAAGGCAAGGACTACGTCGTGAAGGACGGTGACGTGATGCACTTCCGGTTCAACGTGTGATCAACGCTGGTGGAGCTGCTCAGGCACGACCAGTCTGACGATCAAATCTTTCCAGCGTATGCAGTCAGGTTTGACTCAAGCCGGCATCGAGTGCGTCGGCCTGGGCTGTGAAGTCGTCGGGGCGACGCTTGCGGAAGGTTTCCAGGTTGCTGAGCTTCCAGCGCAGCGCTGGCAGTTGCGTCCACGGACAGGCGCGGCATGTCCTGCACGACGAGATTGATCGCCGTGCCGCCTTTCATCGCA
>CAZUGY010000117.1:0-13416 GCA_964620265.1 uncultured Alcaligenaceae bacterium | reverse complement strand
GTGGCCGTCGAGGCAGGTGACCACCGACGATGACTCTCCCGGCAGGTTGACGAGGATCGCCGTGGTGGAGCCGCCGTACGACGCACCGTAGTAGATGCCGGCGAGCATGATGAGCGCAGCCACGGGCGGCAACGCGTACGTGATCGGCAGCAGCATCGCGATCGTGGGCACCGGTCCGATGCCGGGCAGCACGCCGATCAGCGTGCCGAGCAGCACGCCGAGGAAGCAGTACAGCACCGTCTGCAGGTGCAACGCGACGCCGAAACCGAGCGCCAGATTCGACAGAAGGTCCATGGGTGCCCCTTATTCCATGAACCACGGCCAGACCGGAAGCTGCAGCTTCAGGCCATAGGCGAACGCGAGCACGGTAAATATTGCGAGGAAGATGGAAGACAGGATGGCAGCCTTCCAGGTGAATTCGTCACTGGCCATGCTCGACGCGATCACGAGGATGATCGTGGCAACGACCAGGCCGAGCTTGGGTGCTGCGAGGCCGAACAGCACGACGCTGCCGAGGACGATCAGGATCGGCTTGAACGTGGGAAAGCTGAGCGGTGATCCTGGAAGCCGGAACGCGCGTAACGACAGTATCAGGCCCAGGACGATCAGGATGATGCCGAGTCCGCGGGGGAAATATCCCGGCCCCATCCGCCCCGCCGATCCGACAGGATAGTTATATGCGATGGCGATCGCTGCTACTCCGAATGCGATGTAGAGCACACCCGCCCAGAAATCCTTCGGGTTCTTGATGAACTGCATCCAACCCCTCCGCGCGGCATCGGTCGCGTATCCGCGACCTTGCCTGTCTCGTGTCAATGAAACGCGCGCTCCCCCCTTGCCGAGCTCCGCGAACCCGGAGGTTATTGGCTTACGCGCGTCATGTCCAGAAGGAATTGGGGCTTACTGCCCCGATAAAGCCATCATTGTGCGGGTTTCCCCCATGCAAACGCGCGCTGCATCGCGCACGAGGAACAGGCCGCTCGCGCGGCCTGTCCGTGGTACACGACGACGGTAGAGCTACACGCCGCTCTTCGAGCGCAATTCCCTGAAATACTTGTCGAGGTGCGCCGCCTGCGCGCGTTGCGCGAGCTGGGGCTTCACTTCGTCGAACGGCGGGACCTTGGCGTCGCGCACGTCTTCCACGAGGATCACGTGATAGCCGAATTGCGTTTGCACGGGCTGCGCCGTGAACTTGCCCTTGGGGGTGGCGACCATCGCATCGCCGAACGGCTTGACGAAACCGCCGGGCGCATTCCAGTCGAGGTCACCGCCGCGGTCCTTGCTGCCCGGATCCTTCGAGCGCGCCTTGGCGAGCTCGTCGAACTTGCCGCCTTTTTGCAGCTGCGCGATCACATCCTTGGCCTCGTCTTCCTTCTCCACGAGGATGTGCTTGACCTTGTATTCCTTGTCGCCCATCTGCGCCTTGATGGCCTCGTATTCCTTGCGCAGCTCGGCGTCGGGGATCGGGTTCTTCTTGATCCAGTCGGCGACGTACGCACGCACGAGGACGGTCTGGCCCGCGAGGTCCATCTGCTGCTTGACGTCGGCGTTCTTGTCGAAGTTGGCCTTCTTCGCCTCGCGCACGAGAAGCTCGCGCGTGTTGAGCTCCTCGCGGATCGCGTTGCGCAGCTCCGGCGTGTCGGGCGCGCCCTGGGCGAGCCGTTCCTTCAGCATGAAGTCGAACTGCGATTGCGGATAGAGCGCCTTGCTGGCCGGGGCAGCGGCAGCCGCGGGGGCAGCGGCCTTGGGTGCCGCGGGTTGCGCCTGCGCGGTTCCGGCGACGGCGAGCGCCGCCAGCACGGCGAGGGCTATTCTGGTTCGGATCATTGCGTTACGTCCTTTCGTCAGGAGGGAAACTCGTCCGGTGTGTACGCGCGAATCGCGAGCGCGTGGACGGGATGGGGAATGAGGTCACCGACCCTGTCGAGCACCGCCCGGTGACGGGCGATCCGGGTCAAGCCCGCGAACTGCTCGGACACGATCAGCAGCGAAAAGTGCCCGCCGCCGGCGGCGGCACCCGCATGCCCGGCGTGTTCGGCGCTGTCGTCGGCCAGGTCGAGCACCACCGGCGCGAGCGTGGCCAGGCGGCGGCGGAGAACGTCGGCCACGGGAACAATGACGGCGGCTGTGGTCACTGCTTGCCGGGCTCCGTCATGTGCCGTGCGAGGAAGAAGCCCTGCACGACGGCAAAGAGCAGGAAGAGCCCGATCCCGCCCCACACCTTGAAGTTGACCCACGTGGCCTCGCGCGCTTCGAGCGGCAGGTCGGCGCGGAAGTGGAACGCGACATACCAGTTGAGCACGGCCATGAAGGCGAAGAAGCCGGCCCACGCCCAGGTGACGCCCGTCCAGACCGGTGCCGGAAGCGTGAGGTCCTTCAGCAGATAGGCCAGGAGATCGCGGCCGAAGACGACCTTGCCCACCACGAGCACCGCACAGAAGGCGGTGTAGAGGACCGTGGGCTTCCACATGATGAAGACGGGATCCTGCAGGAGCAGCGTGGCGCCGCCGAAGACCACGATGATGGCGAACGACAGCCAGTGGACGACGGAGACCTTGCCCTTCCTGAAGGCGAACCAGGCGATCTGAGCAATGGAAGCGGCGATCGCCACCGCGGTGGCGACCATGATTCCCTGCCACTTGAACGCAAGGAAAAAAAGGATGAGCGGAAAGTAGTCCGCGAGAATCTGCATCGGTATGGGCGTCCGTGCGCAGCATTGCTGCGCCGGCTTAAGGGCGCCTTACGGCTGCGCCGTCGCGCCTTGCGGCGCGTCTTTCTGCCTCGGGTCCTCGCCGTAACGGCGAACGGCAACCAGTAATTATAGCGCGGATCCAGGGCTCCCGGGCAGGCGCCCGGCCGGGTCGCGGGGAAAGAGGCCTGCACCGGTGAGGCGCGCGAGTCGTGGCCAGTCGAAGGCGGGCCCGGGGTCGGTCTTGCGTCCCGGGGCGACATCGCTGTGTCCCACGGCCGCTGCGATCGGATAGCGGCGCCGCAGGCCGCGCAGCAGCGCAGCGAGCCGCAGGTACTGGGGCGGGGCGTAGGCCATGTGATCGGCGCCCTCGAGCTCGATGCCGATGGAATAGTCGTTGCAACGCGCGCGGCCATCCCACGACGACACGCCGGCATGCCAGGCGCGGTCCGCGCAGGACACGAACTGCACGAGCCCGCCGTCGCGGCGGATGAAGAAGTGTGCCGACACGCGCAGCCCGGCGAGCGCGGCGTAGGCGGGATGGCTCGTCGTATCGAGCGTGCTGGTGAAGAGGCGCGCGACGGCGTCTCCGGAAAATGTCCCCGGGGGCAGGGAGATGCCGTGGATCACGGCCAGCGATATCACCGTGCCGGGGGGGCGGGCGTCGCAGTTGGGGGAGGGGACCTGGCGGGCGGCGCGGACGCGGCCGCGGGGGTCGACGGGCAGGGGCGCGGTCGAGCTCACGAGGTCACCGTCGCGCGTGCAACGGGTGCGCCGAGTGGCGGCGCCGCATCACTTGATCCCCAGTCGCTCCATCCGGTAACGCATCGCACGAAATGTGATCCCGAGAAGCTTCGCCGCCGCCGTGCGGTTGAAGCGCGTCTTCTCCAGCGCCTCGTTGATGGCGGCGCGCTCCACGCGGTCGAGATAGTCCTGCAGCGGCCACTTCTCGCCGGGCGGGACGCTGCCTTCGCTTTCGTCGTGCATCGGCGTCAGGTGGAGGTCGTCGGCGGAGATGTGCTGCGGATCGGCAGCGAGCGAGAGGCCGCGCTCCAGGATGTTCTCGAGCTCGCGCACGTTGCCGGGGAAGGGATATTGCTCCAGCGCCGTCACCGCCTCGGGCTCGAGGCTCGCGGTACCGCCGCGGTTGAGCTTGGTGAGGATCGCATGCGCGATCGACGGGATGTCCTCGCGCATCTCCCGCAGGCTCGGCATGGAGAGCTCGATCACGTGCAGGCGGTAGTAGAGGTCCTGGCGGAAGTTGCCCGACTCCACGAGCCCCGCGAGCTTCTTGTGCGTGGCACTGATGATGCGCACGTCCACGGGCTCTTCCTGCGTGTTGCCCACCTTGCGCACCTTCTTTTCCTGGATCGCGCGCAGGAGTTTGACCTGCATGGGCAGCGGCAGGTCGGCCACCTCGTCCAGGAAGAGCGTGCCGCCGTTGGCGGCCTGGAAGAAGCCGTCGCGATCGGTCTCCGCACCCGTGAAGGCGCCCTTGCGATAGCCGAAGAACTCGCTTTCCATGAGATTCTCGGGAATCGCGCCGCAGTTGACGGCCACGAAGGGCTGCTCGCTGCGCGGGCCCAGCCGGTGGATCGTGCGCGCCGCGAGCTCCTTGCCGCTGCCCGACTCGCCGTTGATGAACACCGGTGCCTGGCTCTTGGCGAGACGCTCGATGAGGCCGCGCACCTGCTGCATCGCGGGCGAGTCGCCGAGCAGTTGGTAGTTGCCGGCCGGCTGCGCCTTCTCGGGGACCTTCAGCACCTGCTTCACGAGCGCCCGCAGTTGCTCGAGCGCGACGGGCTTGGCGAGGTAATCGAAGGCGCCTGCCTTCAGTGCCGCCACCGCATTCTCAGCGCTGCCGAAGGCCGTGATCACCGCCACCGGGACGTCGAGCCCTTTCTGGTTGATGTGCTCGACCACGCGCAGCCCTTCGCCGTCGGGCAGGCGCATGTCGGTGAGGCAGAGGTCGAACGACTCCTTGTCGAGGAGCCGCAGCGCTTCCGCGACGGTCTCCGCCCGCGAGGTATCGAGCCCCATGCGCGAGAGCGTGAGCTCGAGGAGCTCGAGCAGATCGGGCTCGTCGTCGACGACGAGGACCTTGGGTTGCCCGCGGATTCTTCTTGACACGATGCTCTCCCCTTGTGCGACTTGCCCGGGCGCTGCGAAGCGTCAGGCGGAACGTGCCGACGTGGCGGCACGCTTCAACGTCATGCGGAAATGCGCGCCCGGCCCGCGCGGCAGCAGCTCGAGCGTGGCACCGTTGGCGTCGGCGAGCTCGCGCGCGATATACAGGCCGAGCCCCGTGCCGCCTGGCCGCGTGGTGAAGAATGGCTCGAAGATCTGCGGCCGCAACTCGGCCGGGATGCCGGGTCCGTCGTCCATGAGCTCGCAGATTACCGCATCGCCCATGTAGCCGGCGCGCGCCACGACGCGGATGCTGCCTTCCTTCTTCTGGCAATGCTGCCAGGCGTTGCGGACGAGATTCCACCCGATCTGGTTCAAGTGGCCACGATCGAAGATGATGACGAGATCGTCGGGAATCTGCAGGACGGCACCGCCCGGCGGGATGTTCTCGGCCTGCACGATCTCCTCGACGAGCGTGCCCATGAAGTCGCCGAAGGCGATCGCCTCCGGCTGCTGCCGGTCACGGCGGTTGAGCTGCAGCACCTCGCCCACGATGCGGTCGATGCGCTTGGCATTGTTGCGGATCATGCCGAGCAGGCGCGCGCCCTCGGGAGCCACGGCGCCGTCCTCCTCGAGGAGCTGCGCCGCCTGGTTGATCGCCGACAGCGGATTGCGCACCTCGTGCGCGATCGACGCCGTGAGCCGTCCCATCGCGGCGAGCTTCATCTGCTGCGCCTCGGTCTGCGCGCGGCCGAGATCCTCGAGGTAGATGAGCGTGCCGCCGTTCAGCCCCGTGCCGATGCGCACGAGACGCACGCGCAGGAGACGTTGCGTGGCCTCCACCCGGAACGGCGGCAGCGCTTCGGTGAAGTCTTCCTGCCAGCGGCGCCAGTAATCGTGCAGCGTGGCGGAGAATTCCGCGAGGCGCATGCCCCCGCGCATGCGGCCGAAGCCGCCGAGCAGACGCGTCACCTGCGCATTGTGGCCGCGGACCACACCGTTCAGGTCGACCACGAGCACGCCGTCCTGCATGTCCTGGATGATGAGGCGATTGACCTGCTCGAGGTTGGCGACGTCGATGCCCCGCTGTGCCGCGAGATCCTCCGATTGCTTGGTGTAGCGGCCAAGTGCGACGGCGATGCCGACGGTCGCAAAGAAGCCGAAGCCGATCATGCCGGTCTGGAAGACCTGCGCCGCGCCCACCGTGCCCTGTATCGTCCGATAGGCATCGAGTCCCAGCAGGCAGATCGCGGCGAACGCGGCGTGGAAGAACGCGGTCTGCGTGCGCAGGATCCACCCGGCGGCGGCGAGCTGCGGGAAGAGGAGGATCGGCAGCGGCGCGCCGAATGTTCCCCCTGCGAACATCACGAGCGAGAGGAAGAACACATCGCCCACGAGCAGTGAGAAGAGCATCGTGGGCAGCGGCAGCGGCAGGCGGTCCTGCTGCACCCACCAGAACGACGACACCCCGAACAGGAAGTAGAGTCCCGTGCCGGTGATGAACGCATTGGGATTGCCGATGGAGAGCGTGCGCGGCTCGAGCAGCAGCGCGGCTCCGAGGAGTGTGGCCGCGCAGATGGCGCGATAGAGCCCGACGATCCACAGGATGCGCCGGCCCGAGTCGCCCATCGACAGCATGGGTGGCGGCTCGAACACCGGCACGGCCGCGTTGAACTCGGTGGGCGGGGTCGGAGGGCCGGCCATGTGCTTATGCCCTGCCGCTGCGCGCGAGGCAGCGCGGGTCGGTACAGCGGTAGCCACCGTCGGTCGGCGTGGCGTCGGGTCGCGGCAGGAAGACGCCGCAGTTGCGGCACTGGACCATCGACTCCACGGCCTTGGGCCTGCCGCCGTCCTTGGCGCGCCGGGCCTTCTGCTTGGCCACGTTCACCATCCGCAGCGCGAAGAGCACCACGAAGGCGATCACGATCCAGAAGACGATCTTGCCCATGGCGGCTCCTCAGAGCACCTTGCCCGGATTCATGCGGCCGTGCGGATCGAGCGCCTGTTTGATCGCGCGCATCATCGTCATCTCCACGTCGCTCTTGTAGCGGACGAGCTCGTCGCGCTTCAGCTGGCCGATGCCGTGCTCGGCGCTGAAGCTCCCGCCGTGCGCGGCCACGAGGTCGTTCACGATCCGGTTGGCGGTGTCTGCATGGACCATGAAGGCCGCGGCCGCCTGGCCTTCGGGGGCGGAGACGTTGTAGTGGAGGTTGCCGTCCCCCAGGTGTCCGAAGACGACGAGCCGCGAGCCCGGCAGCGCGCGCGCGAGCGCCCGCTCCGAGGCCTCGAGGAACTGCGTCATGCGGGACACGGGCAGCGAGATGTCGTTTTTGATGTTGGGACCTTCGCGGCGCTGCGCCTCGCTGATGTTCTCACGTAACGCCCACAGGCGTCGCGCCTGCGCCACCGTTTGCGCCACCGTGGCGTCGCTCGCCTCGCCTGCCTCGAGGGCCTGGCCGAGCGCGGCTTCAACCAGCGCCGCGACGGGCGCGTCGCGCGCAGGGTCGTCGACCTGCACGAGCACGTACCACGGCGCGGGCGAGGGCACCTCCGGCGAGCCGGGGTGGTGCTTGCGCGAAAGCGCGAGCGAAAATGCGCTCATGAGCTCGAAGCCCGTGAGACGGTCCGATACCGTCGCCTGCAACCGGTGCAGGAGCGCGATGGCGGCCTCCACCGTGGGCACTGCGACGAGTGCCGTGACCTGCGTGCGCGGCGCGGGAAAGAGCTTCATGACCGCCGCGGTGACGATGCCGAGCGTGCCTTCGGCCCCGATGAAGAGATGCTTAAGGTCGTAGCCGGTGTTGTCCTTGCGCAAACCGCGCAAGGCAGAGAACACGCGGCCGTCGGCGGTCACCGCCTCGATCCCGAGCGCCAGGTCCCGCGTGTTGCCATAGCGCAGCACCGCCGTGCCGCCCGCATTCGTGGACAGGTTCCCGCCCAGCGTGCAGCTGCCTTCGGAGGCGAGCGACAACGGGAAGAGCAATCCCGCCTCGCGTGCAGCCTCCTGCAACGCGGCGAGCGTGATGCCGGCTTCTGCGGTGATCGTCATGTTGTCGGGGTCGAGCGCGCGCACGCGATGCATGCGCCGCAGGCACACCACGACCTCCTGTCCCGAAGCGTCGGGGATCGACCCGCCGCACAGGCCCGTGTTGCCGCCTTGCGGGACGATGGCCGCGCCTTCGTCGTTGCAGGCGGATACCACGGCGGCGACCTCGTCCGTCGTGGCCGGAAGCACCACCGCGCGTGCGACGCCGCGGTAGCGTCCGCGCCAGTCGGCGGTGAACGCTTCCATGTCGGAAGGTTCGCGGATCACGTGGGGCGCGCCGACCGCGCCGGTCAATCGCGCGAGCAAGGTTGCGCCGGGTTGCGCCATAGGGGACGATAGTAGCAAACCGGCCCCGGTTTTTTCCCGAGGGGCAGGACGACGAGGAGGAGACGGTCCATGGCGCACGGTCCCAAGGGCGGCGACGACAAGCCCCCCCAGCAGTTCCCGTTCACTCCCCAGGAGGCCGTGGAGTTCATGCAGCGCATGTGGAACCCGCTCGGGATCCCGATGCCCGGCTTCGGCGGCGTCGCCACCCCTGCCGCCGCGCCCCATGCGATGGGCGGCGCGGGGATGCCCGGCGGCATGCCGTTCCCGAATCCGGCCGCGATGTTCGCCGCCCTTGATCCCGCCGAGCTCGACCGCAAGATCGCGGAGCTCCGCGTGGTCGAGAACTGGCTCACCATGAGCCTGTCCATGATGCAGATGAGCATCAAGACCATGGAATTGCAGAAGGCCTCGCTCGAGGCCATGCGCGCCGGGTCGCCGTCGCGATGAGCATCGTCCTCTACTACGGCTCGGGCTCGCCTTTCGCGTGGCGCGTGCAGCTGGCCCTCGAGCACAAGGCGCTGGCATACGAGCGCAAGCTGCTGTCGTTCTCCGCGGGGGACACGCGCAAGCCCGAGTTCCTCGCCTTGAATCCGCGGCACCGCGTGCCGGTGATCGTGGACGCTGGCTTCGTGCTCTACGAATCCAATGCGATCGTGGAGTACCTCGACGAGGCCTATCCGGGCCGCGGCGCGCCGCTCTTCCCCGGCGACGCGCGTGGGCGCGCGCTCGTGCGGCGGCTGGTCGAGGAGGCCGACAACTACTTCGACAAGGCCACCGATGCCATCGTCGACGAGGCGTTCTCGCGCAAGCCCGAGGAGCGCGATGCCGCGCGGCAGGCCAAGGCCTGCGACGGATTGCGCGAGGAGTTCGCCCTGCTTGCCGCGTCGATGCGCGGCGACTATCTCGCCGGACCGCTCTCGGCGGCCGATTTTGCGCTGTATCCGCTGGTGGCGTATCTGGACCGCTGTGCGTTGAAGCTTCCCGGCTTCGACCCGGCGCCGCTCATGCCCGCATCACTTCGGGCATGGAAGGCGCGCATCGAGGCGCTGCCGTATTTCGACACGACGTATCCCCCGCACTGGAAGACGAAGACCTGACCATGAAGCTCACCACCACTGCCTTCACCGACCACGGCGTGATCCCCGGCGAATTCGCCTTTGCCGTGATCGATCCCGCCACGCACGTGCGCCTGGCCGCCAACCGCAATCCCGACTTCGCCTGGGACACGCCGCCCGCGGGCACGCGCTCGCTGGCACTCGTGTGCCACGACCCGGACGTTCCCTCGAGCGGGGAGAACGTCAACCAGGAAGGACGCGTGGTGCCGGCTTCACTCCCGCGCGTGACGTTCCATCACTGGATCCTCGTGGACCTCGATCCGTCCACGCGGGCCGTGGCCCGCGGCGAGCATTCCGACGGCGTGACGGCGCGCGGCAAGCCCGGTCCACGCGCGCCGCGCGAGGGGCGGCATGGCATCAACGACTACACGGCGTGGTTCACGGGCGATGCCGAGATGGGCGGGGACTACTACGGCTACGACGGTCCCTGCCCGCCGTGGAACGACGAGATCCCGCACCGCTACGTGTTCACGCTCTACGCGCTCGACGTGCCGCGCCTGGATCTCCCCGATCGCTTCGACGGCGCGCAGGCCCTGGCGGCGATGCAGGGCCACGTGCTCGCCCAGTCGTCGGTGACCGGGCGCTACACGCTCAATCCGGCGGCCAGGCTGTAGCGGCTTTTGCGGGGGCGCCGAGCCAGGCGTCGCGACGCGCGACGGTCGCGGCATCCGCGTCGTTGGCGAGCGTGAGCCAGCAGGTGTCGGCGGCGGGTGCGGCGAGCGTCACCTCGAAGGCCATGAGCTCGTCGCG
Source organism: uncultured Alcaligenaceae bacterium (assembly GCA_964620265.1). GTDB lineage: Bacteria > Pseudomonadota > Gammaproteobacteria > Burkholderiales > Casimicrobiaceae > VBCG01. Next base: position 3,362 of record CAZUGY010000117.1, on the reverse strand, counting down.
GCGGAAGGCCACCACCGGCACTGTCTCGCCGGGCGAATAGCGCGCGAGCAGCGTGGCCACACGCTCGGGGGTGGCCTTGAGGCCGGCGATCGCCACCAGCACGTCGTTGGCCGACAGGCCGGCGCGTGCGGCGGGGCCGTCGCGCAGCACCGCGGCCAGCTTCTGGTCGTTGCCGACGCGTGCGCCGAGCGTGCAGCGCGGCGGCGTTCCGCTGGCGGGCTTCCCGCCGCGATCGCGCGTGCCGCTGGCCGGGCGCAGCGCGAGCGTGACGCCGAAGCGGCCGAGGAGCTCGGCGAGCGGCGGATCTTCGGTGCCGTCCACGTAGCGGGCGAAGAAGTCGGACAGGTCGCGTCCGGCGAGCTCGCTCGCGAGCTTCGCGATCGCGTCCTCGGGCACGCCGATGTCGACGCGGCCATAACGCGTCCAGAGCGCGCGCATGAGGTCGTCGAGCGAGCGGCCGCTGTTGCGCAATTCGAGGTCGAGCGCGAGGCCCACGAGCGAGCCCTTGGCGTAGTAGCTCACCACCGCGTTCGGCGAGTTCTCGTCCTGCCGGTAATACTTGATCCACGCATCGAAGCTCGAGTCGGCGACGCTTTGCGAATGTCGTCCGGGCCCGCGGCTCACCGTGGTGATGGTGCGGCCCAGGAGCTCGAGGTAGCGCTCCGGCGGGATGAGCCCGCAGCGCGCGAGCGTCAGGTCGTCGTAGTACGACGTGAAGCCCTCGAAGGCCCACAGCTGGCGCGTGTACGCCTCCTGCGACAGGTCGTAGGGCAGGAATGCCGCGGGCTTGATGCGCTTCACGTTCCAGGCGTGGAAATACTCGTGGCTCGCCAGGCCCAGGAACGTGAGGTACTCGTCGTCGATGTCGGGGCCGTCGTCGTGCGGCAGCTCGTCACGGCGGCACAAAAGGCTCGTGCTCGCGCGATGCTCGAGGCCGCCGTAGCCGTCACCCACCGCGGTGACCTGGAAGAGATAGCGATCGAACGGCGCGTCGCCGAAGAGGTCGACCTGCCACTGGCAGATGCGCGCGAGGTCGCGGGTGAGGCGTGGCAGGTTCGCGCCGTGACGCCCGGTGATCGCGATCTCGTGCGGCTTGCCACCGGCCGTGAAGTGCGCGAAGTCGAACTCGCTCGCTTCGACGGGGTGATCGATGAGCTCGTCGTAGCTCGTGGCGGCGTAGCGTCCGAAGCCGTGTTCGGCGGCGTCGACACGCGAGAGCGTGGTGGCGACGCGCCAGTTCCGTGCTGCGGTGTCGGCAGGTGCCACGATGTCGACGATGCAGGGCGCAGCTTCGTGACCTTGCGGGCAGAGGAATACGACCGCGCCATTGAAGTAGGCGCGGGTGGCATCGAGGTAGGCCGCGCGCACCGACAGATCGAAGGCGTAGACCTGCGCCGTGACGCTCACCGCGCCGTGCGCCGGTGCTGTCTGCCACGTGCTTTTGGCGGTCTTGGTGACCGGAAGCGGCCCGTGCGCGTCGCGTGCCGAGACGCTCACGAAATGCCGCGCGAACTCGCGGATCAGGTAGCTGCCCGGGATCCACGCGGGAAGCACGAATGCCTGCCCGCGCGGATCGGGGGCGTCGACCGTGACGGTGACTTCGAAGAGATGCGCGTGGATGTCGTGCGCGGCGATGCGATAGTGGGTCGGCGCGGGGGAGGGCAAGGCTGGCTCGTGAAGTGGGTGGCGCCCCGGAGACGAATCGAACGTCCGACCTGCCCCTTAGGAGGGGGCTGCTCTATCCACTGAGCTACCGGGGCGGTGATGGGTGGCGCGGAAAACGGGACCTGAGCGCGTGGCGATGGGCTGCGATCCACGATCGGGAGTCGGGTCCTTCGACAACGGCCGCAGGCGATCCGCCGGGGCCGATTTTAACCGATGGCGTCTTCCTGCCGGAGGCAATTGCCGCGGCCCGCGTTACGATGCCGCCATGATCGCGTGGCTCGGAGCCCGTACCCCCTTTCCCTCGGTGACGCGGGCGCTGGACGAGCCCAACGGGCTCGTTGCCGCCGGCGGCGACCTCTCGCCGTGGCGTCTCGTGGAAGCCTATCGCCACGGCATCTTTCCCTGGTACTCGGAGGGGCAGCCGATCCTGTGGTGGAGCACCGATCCGCGCATGGTGTTGTTGGTGGACGAATTACGCGTGTCGCGCTCCCTGCGCAAACGTGCGCGCAGCGGCGTCTTCGAGGTCCGCATCGACTCGGCGTTCCGGCGAGTGATCGAGGCCTGCGCGCAGACACCGCGCAACGGCCAGGCGGGCACCTGGATCACGCGCGACATGATCGAGGCCTACGTCGAGATGCATCGGCGCGGCTATGGCCACAGCGTGGAGTGCTGGCGCGAGGGACGTCTCGTCGGTGGCCTGTATGGATTGGCGATGGGAAGGGTGTTCTTCGGCGAGTCGATGTTCTCGCACGAGGCGGACGCCTCGAAAGTGGCCCTGGTCGCGCTTGTCGCGCACCTTGCACGCATCGGCGTTGCGATGATCGACTGCCAGCAGGAGACGGAGCACTTGGCCTCGCTGGGTGCGCGGCCGATCCCGCGGCAACGGTTTGCGGCGCTTCTGGTCGAATTGATACACTCCACCGACCCCCCGGCCGGCTGGCGCCTCGGTGAAACCGTCGAGGGCCTCATGACCCCGTCGACCGCGTGAGCAAGCTCAACGACCTCCCTCTCGCGTCGCTGCAGTTCTATGCGACCGCGCCCTATCCGTGCAGCTACCTGCCTGACCGGGCGGCCCGCTCGCAGGTGGCGACTCCCAGCCATCTCATCGACACGCGTGTCTACAGCGAGCTCGTGCGGCTGGGCTTCAGGCGGAGCGGGGCGTTCACCTATCGTCCCTATTGCGACCATTGCCGGGCCTGCGTACCGGTGCGCATTCCGGTGGGCGCTTTCGAGCCCAATCGGACGCAGAGGAAGATTGCGCGCAAATACGAGAAATTGACGGTTGTTAGGCGAGAATTGGCCTACGATACCGAGCACTACGCGCTTTATCTGCGCTATCAGCGACATCGCCACCCGGGTGGGGGCATGGATCAGGACAGCCGTGAGCAGTACCAGCACTTCCTGCTTCACAGCAACGTGGCCACCGATCTCTACGAGTTCCGCGAGGGGCGCGAGCTGCGGATGGTGAGCCTCGTGGATCGCCTGGTGGATGGGCTGTCGTCGGTCTACACCTTCTTCGAGCCGACGATTCCCGGCGCGAGTTACGGGACGTACAACGTGTTGTGGCAGATCGGCCGATGCCTCGAGCTCGACCTTCCCTATCTGTACCTGGGCTATTGGATCGCCGAGAGCCGAAAGATGGCTTACAAGGCGACGTTCAGGCCGGTGGAGGGGTTGAGGGCGGGGGGGTGGGTGCG
>CAZUGY010000116.1:0-13450 GCA_964620265.1 uncultured Alcaligenaceae bacterium | reverse complement strand
CGATCGTCTCGCCGGAGATCGTCATGTTGTCGGTGTTCATCACGCCGTGGATGAACCCGACGTTCATCCACTGCGCGATGAGGCGCGCCTGGCGCTCGGCCACCGCGGAGAGGAAGGCGAGGAGAGGCTGCGGCTGGCGCGCGAGCTCGGGGTAATGCCGGGCGATCGCGTAGTCCGCGAGCTTGCGCACGCGCTCCTTCTCCCCGCGCGCCGCGAAGTACTGGAACGTGCCCACGCGCAGATGGCTCGCCGCCACGCGCGTGAGCACTGCGCCGGGCAGCGCGCCCTCGCGATACACGGGGGCACCGGTGGTCACCACGGCGAGCGCGCGCGTGGTGGGGATGCGCAGCGCATGCATGCATTCGCTGACGAGCACCTCGCGCAGCATCGGGCCCAGCGCCGCCAGGCCGTCGCCGCCGCGCGCGAACGGCGTGCGTCCCGAGCCCTTGAAGGCGATGTCGCGACGGACTCCCTGGCGATCGACGACCTCACCGACGAGAAGCGCGCGGCCGTCGCCCAGTTGCGGCGAGAAGCCGCCGAACTGGTGGCCCGCGTAGGCCTGCGCGATCGGTTGCGCGCCTGCGGGCAGCGCATTGCCGGAGAAGATGGCCGCCTTCGCCTGCGCATCGAGCGCGTCGAGGTCGAGGCCCAACTCGCGGGCGAGCGCATCGTCGAAGTACACGAGCCGCGGCGCGGGCGCGGCGGTGGGCTGCCACGGCACGTAGAAGCCCTCGAGCTCGCGCGCGTAGGTGTTGTCGAAGGCGAAGGGCGGTGTGACCGCGGTCGCAGGCAGCGGGGAGGCCATCGCGCAAGTGTGACATAGCCACAGGTACCGCCGGCCTTGGCGCCGCGACCGGCTATCATCGCTGGCATTCCTGGATGCCGGAGTTCGCCGGCGCCGACATGCGACCGGCACGCGAGGCCGGGCCACCACAGCGGAGGAGTTGGACAATGGCAGCACGGATTGCGATCGTGGGCGCGGGACTCATCGGCTCGGCATGGGCGGCGGTGTATGCGCGCGCGGGATGCACGGTGCGTCTGTACGATCTCGCCCCCGCGCAGCTCGACGCGGCCGCCGGCGAGGTCGACCGCATGCTCGACGAGCTCGCGCGCCACGAGCTCATCGACGAGCCCGTGGCGACGATCCGTGCGCGCATCTCGCGCGCCGGCTCGCTCGCCGATGCGGTGGCCGGGGCCGACCACGTGCAGGAGAACGTGGCGGAGCGCGTGGAGGTCAAGCGCGCGGTCTTCGCGGAGCTCGATGCGCTCGCCGCGCCGGCGACGGTGCTGGCGAGCTCCACGTCGGGCATCCCCGCGTCGGCATTCACCGAAGGTCTCGCGGGCCGCGCGCGCTGCCTCGTGGCGCATCCCATCAATCCGCCGCACCTCGTGCCGCTGGTGGAGATCTCCGGGGCGCCGTGGACGAGTGCGGATGCGATCGAGCGCACGCGCGCGCTCATGGTGGCGGTGCGGCAGTCGCCGATCGTCGTGCGCCGCGAGGTGGAGGGATTCATCGTCAACCGCCTGCAGGGCGCGCTGCTGCGCGAGGCCTTCGACCTCTATCGCAATGGCGTCGCATCGCTCGCGGACATCGACGCCGCGGTGCGCGACGGCCTGTCGCTGCGCTGGTCGTTCATGGGGCCGTTCGAGACGATCGACCTCAATGCGCCGGGCGGCATCGCGGACTATTGCCAGCGCTACGGCCCGCTCTATGCACGCATCGCGCCGTCGGACCCGGCGCAGCCGTGGAGCACCGAGCTCGTGGGCAAGGTGGAGGCCGAGCGGCGCGAGACGCTTGCGAAGGAGGCGCTCACCACGCGCAAGCAGTGGCGCGACGCGCGCCTGGCGCGGGTCAACCAGTTCCGGAAGGCGGCATTGCGCGAGGGCTGATGCGCACGAGCGCGGCATGAGCCACGGCAATGCGCGCGGCCAGGCGCGCATTGTTGCGCACCAGCGCCACGTTGCTGTCGAGGCTTTCGCCGCCGGTGAGCGCATTGACGCGCTCGAGCAGGAAGGGCGTGATCGCCTTGCCGGTGATGCCGCGTGCCTGCGCGTCGGCGAGCGCGGTGCCGATCGCGCGCTCGACGACGTCGCGCGGCAGTTCGTGCTCCGCCGGGATCGGATTGCCCACCACGAAGCCCGCGGTGAGCCCCAGGTCCCATTGCGCCTGCATCACCCGCGCGATGTCCGCGGGGTCGTCGAAGCGCGCATCCACGGGGAGGCCGCTGTCGCGGCTCCAGAACGCGGGAAAGCGATCGGTGCCAAAGCCCAGCACCGGCACGCCGTGCGTCTCGAGATATTCGAGCGTGAGGCGCAGGTCGAGGATCGCCTTGGCGCCCGCGCACACCACGGCCACCGGCGTGCGCGCGAGCTCGGCCAAATCCGCGGAGATGTCGAAGGTCGTGGCCGCGCCGCGATGCACGCCGCCGATGCCGCCGGTGGCGAACACGCGTATCCCGGCCAGTGCCGCCACGATCATCGTGGCGGCGACCGTGGTGGCACCGGTGCCGCCGCGCGCGACGACGGTGGCGATGTCGCGCCGGCTGACCTTGCCCACGCCGTTCGCGTCGCGCGCGAGGCGCTCGATCTCGCCTTGCGGGAGGCCTGCCTTCAAGCGGCCGTCGACGATCGCGATGGTGGCCGGCACGGCGCCCTGCGCGCGCACTTCCGCCTCGAGCGCCAGCGCGGTCTCCAGGTTGCGCGGCCACGGCATGCCGTGCGCGATGATCGTGGACTCGAGGGCGACCACGGCCGCTCCCGCAGACAGGGCAGCGGCGACCTCGGGCGTGCAGGAGACGAGCGCATGCATGGCGATGGCGACGGCGATGCGCGGTCGCGCTACTTGCCGCAGCTCAAGCCCGCGGCCGCATCCTTGGTGGGCAGCGCGACGTCGAAGTCGAGCACCCACGACGTGTCGCCGCGCCGACCCGTGATCTTGCCGGCGAGGCCGCTGCCCGGCTCGACCTGGCCGCTCATCCGCTCGACCTTGAAGTCCTTGCCGGCTTCCACCACCCACTGCACGCCGGCCAGGGGCGATGCCGCGTGATTGGTATTGAAGTCGATCTCCTTCACCGCCGCGGGCGCCGCGGTGACCTCGCCGCCGCCCGGGCAGAACATGATCTGCAACAGCGTGCGCGGCTTGCCGTTCTTGCTCGACGGCGCAGAGGAGGACATCGCGAACGTCTCGACTTCCGCCGGCGTGATGGGTTCCTCGCTGAACCAGAGGGCCACGCTGCGCTGGTCGCTCAGGAGCGAGACGGCGCAGTGCTTCGCGGCAAAGCGCTTGCCGCCGATCTCGCCGGTACCCGTGCAGCGATTGGCGGCGGGTGCTGCGCGCGCAGCGCTGGCGGTCGCGCCACCGCTCGCCGCGGCGAGGGCCGTGGGCAAGGGTTGTCCGGGCTGCCAGGCGTCCGCCGCGGCTTGTGCCTGTTGCGCCTGCGCGGGCGCGAGCTGGGCCGCCATGGCATCGCGCCTGGCGGCGTACTCGGCGTTGCCGGAGCGCGCCGCGATCGCGTAGTTGGCATAGGCAAGCGCCTGGCTCTTCGGCATGCCTGCCTCGCCGTTCTCGTAGGCCACGCCCAGCTTGAACTGCGCGGGCGCGAAGCCCTGCGTGGCGGCCTTGCGGAACCACGCGATGGCTTGCGCATCGTCACGCTTGATGCCCGTCCCCTTGGCGGTCAGCAGGCCCAGGTTGTATTGCGCGGCTGCATTGCCTTGCGCCGCGGACTTCTGGAACCACGACACGGCCTGTGCATCGTCGCGCGCCACGCCATCACCCGATGCGTAGATCGCGCCGAGCTCCTGCTGGGCGGCCGCATGGCCTTGCGTGGCGGCGCGGCGATACCACGCGATGCCGGCCGCCTTGTCGGCGGGAAAGCCGGCGCCGAACTCGTACATGCGTCCCACCCGGTACTGCGCTTCGGGATTGCCCTTGTCGGCGAGCGGCACGAGCTCCTTCGCCGCGGCGGCGTAGTCGCGGCGCGCCAGGGCGGCAAGCCCTTCGTCGAGGCCCGCGAGACTCACGCCGCAGCACGTCGCGGCGAGGAGGAAGACGATGCCGCGCAACCGGCTGGACGGGACTTCCATGACGGGCTCCCTGCGACAAGGAGCCGTCATTCTGGCACGGGATGTCCCGCGCCGGAGCCGCGCGAGACCTCAGGTGATCGACGCCGCGTAGATGTTGCCGATGGCGACGTCGAGTGCCTGGTTGAATTGCGCATCGGACTGCTGGGCCGTGAGGCCTTCGGTCAGCGCGCGCGAGAAGCTCGCGATCACGCCGTGATTGCGCGCGAGCATGGCATCCGCCTCGTCGCGCGAATAGCCGCCGGAAAGCGCCACCACGCGCAGCACCTTGGGATGCTTGACGAGGTTGGCGTAGAAATCGTCGACGGACGGCAGCGTGAGCTTCAGCATCACCTGTTGGCCGGTGGGCAGTGCATCGAGCTCTTTCACGAGTGCGGCGGAAAGGAGCTTCTCCGCACCTGCCTTGTCGGTGGCCTTGATGTCGACCTCGGGCTCGATGATGGGCATCAAGCCCGCGGCGAGGATCTGCTTGCCCACCGCGAACTGCTGGTTGACGACGTCGTCGATGCCCTGCGCATTGGCGTGCTTGATCACCGAGCGCATCTTGGTGCCGAAGATGCCCTTGGTCTTGGCGCGGGCGAGGAGAGCGTCGAGGTCTGGCATGGGCTTCATCACCTGCGTGCCGTTGGCCTCGTCGGCGAGTCCCTTGTCGACCTTGAGGAAGGGGACCACCTGCTTGACCGACCACAGGTAGTCGGCCGTGCCCTTGCCTTGCACGTCGCGGTCCATCGTCTGCTCGAAGAGGATCGCGCCCAGGATGCGCTCGCCGGTGAAGGCGGGGCTCGTGACGATGCGGGTGCGCATCGCGTGCACGAGGTCGAACATCTGCGCGTCACCGGAATAGGTGTCGGGTGTGACGCCGTACAGCGAAAGGGCCTTGGGCGTGCTGCCGCCGGATTGGTCGAGGGCGGCGATGAAGCCCCTGGCGGACTGCATGCGGGCGTGCTGGGTCTGGTTCATGGCGACATCCTGCTCGTGGGTGGCGAAAGCCGTAAGGATAAGGCAAGGCGAGGCGCGGGGCCCCGCGCATTTGCGCGCGAGGGCATCACGCCTGTGGAACGGCAGGGCTAGGGCGGGGTGGGCGCGGCGCCGCTTCCGACCGAGGGACCCGGCCCCACCATCCGCAGCGCACCGTTGTCCACGAGTCGCTTGACCTCGGGCGAGGCGAGGATCGCGTGCTTGGCCGCCATGCGCAGGCGGTCGACCGCGTCGTCATCGAGCACGAACGAGGTCGGCAGCGTGTTGAGGTACGCGCGCTCCGTCTTGTCGGCGATCGCGTCGAAGGACACCTCGATCACGCGGATGTTGATGTCGGGCGCGCGCATCACGGACTGCAGCTTCCCGCCGAGCGCCGGGTCGCCCTTGATCGCATCGCGAATCTCGCGCAGGACCGCCCAGCGGACCTGGATGTCCTTCAGCGTTTCCACCGTGTCGTAGGAATAACGGTCGATGGGCGTGCCCGTGGCCTTCAGCAGCACGTCGAAGAGCCCTGGCGGATTCTCGTGCTTGTTCCAGTCGTTGGGCGGCGTGGCCAGCGAGTTCACGACGAAGATGAAGATGTTGCGCACGTGATCGTAGGGGGTCTTCTCGCCCGCGGCGTGCAGGGCCTCGAAGGTGGAGAGCACGTCGAGCACGCCGCGCATGCCAACGTTGTCGGACACGCCGCCGTCGACCAGGTGCAGGAAGGGCCGCTCCTCGCGATCGGCAAAGGTCTGCAGTTCCTGCAGGCGCTTCACGGTGCGCGCCGCGGGACGCGGCGGGTTCTCCGCGTTCATGAACAGCGCCGTCCACGGCGGCGGCGTGTAGCCGCAGGTGCCGCCGTAGTTGTCGATCGTGATCGACGAGAGCACGACGGGGACCGCGGACGACGCCGCGGCCGCGCGCGCGAGTCGCATGTCCGACAGGTTGGTGCACAGCACGTCGAAATTCTCGGGGTTGAAGATGAGCCGCGTTCCTTCCGCGAGGTCGGTCGCGCTCACGAGGATGCGCGGGCCGTCGCGCCTGAGGTCGTTGAACGTGGCGCCCTTGAAGAGGATCTCGTCGTAGTAGTTGGCCGCGAGCTCCGACCGGCCCCAGCCGAGGGAGCCGAGCGCGGGCCAGTTGAACGGGTTGAGCGCCCCCCGCAGGAGGGCACCTTGCACGTTGTGCTTGAGGAAGCTCGTCTCGTAGATGTCGAACAGCCTGTCGCCGTGGAGGCCGAAAGCAAGGGCGGTGAAGCTGCCGCCCGAGATGCCGGTGATCACGTCGACGGTGTCGAGCACGCGCAGGTGGCGGCCGCTCTTCGTCGTGACCTCCATGTCGCGCAGCGTCTCGAGCACGCCGTAGGAGAAGGCCGCCGCGCGAGTGCCACCGCCCGAGAAGGCGAGGACGACGAGCGTCGCATTGTCCTCGTCCATCGCGGAGCGGCGCTCGACACGGTACGCCTTGCCTGCATCGAAGTGCGCGACGGGAGGGTTGACGGGCCGCGTGGCGCATCCGGCCACGAGCGCCAGCGCGACGAGAAGGCCCGCGACGCGGGGCAGGGAATGTACGAGCGGCGCCCGGCGGAGGCCGGGGGCGGCACGGCAGGGCGCACGCCTCGCGGAGGAAGGAAAGACCTGCGGCACGTTCATGGTTCGGGCGATCTTCTCATGAGTCGGATCTGTTCGCCGGCGTCGCGAACCACCGCTGCGGTGGAACGACTTTCTCCGTCGCCGGATCCGACTGGTAGTGCGGCGACATGATCTGTACGCCGTGCTCGTTGAACACGTCCTGCACGCGGGCATGCAGCGCGCTCAGCACCTGCGGCCTCGGCTCCGACGGCACGGCCTGGCACACGAGCTGGTAGGCGACATAGAAGTCCGACAGCGCGCTCTGGTAGACGCGCGGAGGCGGCTCGTCCAGCACGCCCTCCGCGCGGTGCGCCGCTTCGAGCAGCATGGCATGGACCTGGCGCCAGGGGACATCGTAGCCGACCGTCACGTCGACCTCGACGAGGACCCCGCCGCCCTGCGCAGGACGCGAGTAGTTGCGGGTCACCGCGCCCAGCACGAGCGCGCTCGGCAGCGTGAGCTCCACGCCGTGGCCGTCGCGGATGCGCGTGGCGAACATGGTGAGCTCCACCACCACGCCCTGGTGGTCGCCGATGCGCACGAACTCGCCCGGACGCAGCGTTCGCGTGTACATGAGGATGAGCCCCGAGGCGCCCTGCGCGATCACGCTCGAGGCGCCCAGCGACACCATGAGGCCGATGAGCACCGACATGCCCTTGAATGCCTCCGTGCTCGATCCCGGGAGGTAGGGATACGCCATCACGAGCGCGAAGGCCCAGATGACGATCATCATGAGCCGGCGGGTGGGCCGGGCAGTGTCGGCATCGAGCCATCCCACCACGACCTGCCCCAGCTGCACGCGCTGCAGGAGCGCGTCCACGGCCCGCGCGACACCGCGCGCGATCAGGAAGATGACGAGCGCGATGGCGAGACCCGGCAGCGCGTGCGCGATGCCCTCGACCATGTCGCGGACCGTGTCGATCAGGAATGCGGTGAGCCGCTCGCCCCACGGGCGCGTGTAGGGGAAGCGGCCCAGCACGTAGCCCAGCCATTGATAGGCCACGATGAGTGCCAATGCCCAGAACAGGGCATTCACGCCCCGTCGCGCCCAGTCGCGGGCGCGGTCCCGCTGGAGCAGCGCGACGCCACCGACCTGCACGCGCTCCGCGTGGCGGGCGGTGGCCTCCAGGAAGCGCGCGCCGAGGGCGCGGCGCACGCGCCCCAGCGCCCAGAGCAGGGCGATGCAGATGACGGTCGCGAGGACCGCCAGGCCCAGCGCCACGAGCATCGCGTGGCCATCGCGTGCCTCGCGCGTCTCGGCGATCACGACGTCGAGCACCTTCGCGGCGCGCTGCGCGCCCTCGACCGGGGTCTCGCCGGTCAGCGCATCGACATCCGCCGGCGTGACCACGAACCCGAAGACCCCATCGACGCGGACGATGGCGCCTTGCGGCGCGGGCTCCACGCCGGTGGCGATGGCGCCAGGCCGATCGAGGACGTCGACGATGCGTTCGTGCGCGATCCGTGCCCGGGCGGCCGGGCTCACCCCGAGGAACGGCGCACGGAAGACGAAGATGGTGCGGTTGTAGATGACGAGGGGCGAGCCGGCGGCCGCCGCGCTGCCCGCGGAGGCGGAGGTCGCGGGTGCGGGATCGGTGGCAACGGGCGTGTCCTGCGCGGCGAGGCTGCCGGCCGCCACGATCCACGCGGCCGCGCAACCCGCGGCGAGCGTCCTGCGCAGCCACCGCCTGGCGTCCTGCCGGGTCATGTGTCCAGCGCCCTGCGTATGGCCTCGAGCAGGGCATCCGACGAGAAGGGCTTGTGCAACAGCGCCACGGCCCCGGTGGCGCTGGCGGCGCCCTCCAGGCGGACGTCCTCGCTGGCGGTGATGAACACGAAGGGGAGGGCGAGACCCGCAGTGCGCACTTGCGCGCCCACGTGCAGGCCCGACAGGCCGGGCATGTGCACGTCAAGCACGGCGCACGCGGGAAGCCGGCTGGACAGCGAGGCCAGGAACTCCTCGCCACTGGCAAAGGCGACCACGTCGTACTCCGCCATGCGCAGCACGCGCCGGAGCATGGTTCTCACCGCTGCCTCGTCATCGACCACGGCGATCAGGGGCGCAGGGTGGGCCATGGCGCGAGCTTAGGCGGAACCGGCGCGCGCGTGCACTGTGCTTTCGTTAAGGGGTACGGCACGAGCTCGGGCCGGGGTGCGGCGGCGGGTGGATCATGCTGTCGTCAGCGGCGGGCCGCTCGACGACCTCGTGCCGCCGATGCGCGCCGCCATGTGCATCAGCTCGGCCACGGTCCGCGCATTCATGCGCTCCATGATGCGCGCGCGATGGAACTTGACGGTCTGCTCCACGATGCCGAGATCCGCCGCGATCTGCTTGTTGAGCTTGCCTTCGGCGAGTGCCGCCAGGACCTCGCGCTCGCGCTGGGTGAGCGTGCCGAATCGTCGCGCCAGCTCGGCGGTCTGGTCCTGCGCCTGCCAGGCCGCCGCGGCCTTCGCGAGCGCAGCCCGCACGGCCCGCAGGAGGTCGGCCGCCGCCACCGGCTTGATCAGGAAGTCGGCGGCGCCCGCCTTCATGGCGCGCACGGACATCGGGATGTCGCCGTGGCCGGTGACGAAGACGATGGGCATCGACACCCCGGCGTCCGCGAGGCGTTGCTGCAGGTCCAGACCGTCGATGCCCGGCATGGTGACATCGAGCACCAGGCAGCCGCGCGGCAGGGGCCCGGGACGCGACAGGAAGGCCTCCGCCGAGTGGAACACCTCGACCGCGAAGTCCTCCTCGCGCAGCAGGCGGGCGAGCGCCCGGCAGATCGCGGCGTCGTCGTCAACCAGGTAGACGGCTTGCATGCCTCGCCTCCTCGGCGGGTTGCGGCGCGGCCGGGACACGCAGGCAGAATGTCGCGCCGCCTTCCGCGTTGTTGACCGCCGTGAGCGTGCCCCCATGGGCCTGCGCGATCGTGTGGCAGATCGCCAAGCCCACGCCGAGCCCGTGCTCCTTGGTCGTCCAGAAAGGCTGGAACACGCGCCCGAGGCTTTCCTCGGGAATGCCCTCGCCATTGTCGGTCACGCAGGTGTGCACGCGCCCATCCTCCGTGAACGTGCGAATGCACACCATGCGCGTGTCCGGCGGCATGGCCGCCATGGCGTCGGCGGCATTCAGGATGAGGTTCATGAGGAGCTGCTGCAGTTGCACGCGATTGCCGCGCACGGTCGCGCGGGATTCGGCCTGCGGCAGGAGCGGCGTCACGTGGCGCATCACGAGCTCCGCGCGCAGGAGGTCGACCGTCTCGCGGACGAGGTCGTCGAGGTCGAGCGTGGTGAACTCGAGATCGCCGCGCCGGTAGAGGTCGCCCAGCCGTCTGATCACCTGGGCCGCGCGGTTGGTCTCCGCGATGATGTCGTCCATGATCTCGCACATCTCCTCCGGCGCGACGTTGGCGCGTCCTTGCATCTTGCGCACGGTCTCGGCGTTGCCGAGGATGGCGGTGAGGGGTTGATTGAGCTGGTGCGCGAGCGCGGCGGAGAGCTGCCCCATCGTGGAGACGCGCGAGAGGCGGCGCAGGGCCACGCGATCGGACTCCGCCTGCAGCTCGGCTTCCTTGCGCGTGGTGACATCGCTGCGCACGCCCGTGATCGAGCTCGTCTGTCCGTCGGTCGTGATCCGTCCGCGCGCGGCGAGCCAGCGCATGCCGCCGGCGCGATCGAGCGCCCGGTACTCGACATCGAGCTCGGTCTCGCCCATGGCCGCATCCACGATCGCCGCCTGCACGCGGTCACGATCCGCGGGATGCACTCCGGCCAGGACCTGTGCGATGGACTCGCCCCTGCTCGCGGTGAGTCCCGGTCGTGGCGCCGCGCCCGCGGCGTCGCCGCCCGCGGTATGCCACACGAACGTGGACAGGCGCGCCGCGTCCAGGGCGAGCCGCAGCTCCTGCTTCTTGTCGGCGAGCGCCGCCGCCGTTCGACGGCGCAGGCGGCGCTCGATCAGCAGGGCGGCGATGAGGCCGCTCTGGACGACGAGCACCATGAGCGCGATCAGCGTCTGCGTGCGATACGTCTCCCACAGCGACGGCTCGCGGAAATGCACGATGGCGTCGGAGGGGATGCGCTCGCTCGCGATGTTCCACCGGCGCACCTGCCGCCAGTCGAGCTGGACGGGTGCCACCAGCGAGGCGGGGACGGCGAGCGACGCGACGGGCGTGCCGCCGACGATCCGGTCGATGATGGCGCGGGTCGCGCGTCCCATGTCCTCGTAGGAGGCCATGCGGCCGCCGACCACGCCGCTGCCGATCTGGGTGGAGAACAGCGCGTACACGGGCGCGCTCGCGGCTTTCGCCACGACCTCCGCCGAGTCGCGCGGGATCGTCATGAAGCCCGTGTCGTCACCGAAGTAGCCGGGCGTGAACACCACGGCATCGGCAGGCAACGAGGCGAGCCGTGCCGTGAGCTCCGCCTGGGCCAGCCCCGTGAGGTACTCGACGGGCAGCGTGAGCCCCAGTGCCGCCACCGCGCGCCGCACGTCGGCCTCGCGCCCGCGGTCCCAGGGCATCGCCCCCGTGACCACGACCAGGCGCGTGGCCGCGGGATGCAGGCGCAAGGCGAGCTCGAGCGTGCCCGGGACATCGTAGCTCACCGGGATGCCCACGACGTCGGCGGGCAGCGGACCGTCCCGCGCGGCGAGGAAGTTCCGGTCGACGCCGACGTGGACGAGCGGCACGTCGGGAAACATCCGCGCGCGATGGCGGAGCAGGAAATCGAGCGCGACGGCCCCTCCGGCCACCACGGCGCGCAGCTTCCGCGCGGCGTACTTGCGGCGCAGGTACTCGGCTGCGCTCGTCTCGTACGCTTCGCCGCTGAATGTGGGCGCGTCCATGAACTCGGCGAAGAAGTGCACGCGCGGCTGCGCCGCATGGGCCGGCACCGTGTTGAGTCCGCGATCCACCGCGACGTTGGCGGGCAGCAGCCGGTTGTTGGAGAACACGACCAGCACCTCGGCGTCGGGTACGGCCCCCAGTGCGAGGAGCGGTAGTGGCCAGGCCATGAGGGCGACCACGACGAGCCGGATCGCGACGCGATGATTGGAGGGCGAACGCATCGCTCCGGGGAGCCTCCACATGGGGGCGCAGATTCTAGCATCGCGGTCGGCGTCCTCCGGCTTGCGGGGAGCAGCGTCGACACAGCGCGCGGCGGCGTGAACGGCGCGAGTGGCGGCCGGCTTGAACCAAAGGCCAGTTTCGCGCGTCCCGGCGGCGACGTACCGTTAAGATCGATGCGATGGCGCCTCCCGCGTGTGTCCAGCGCCGGAAGCATCGTCAGGCACGTTCCTCGAACAGGAGAGATGAATGAAGGCGACCAAGGCTTCGAGCAAGAGCACGAAAGGAACCACCGGCAAGGCCGCGAGCAGGCCCAACATCGTTCTCATCGTCGGTGACGACGTGGGCTACGGCGACCTCGGTCCCTACGGGGGTGGCGAAGGCCGCGGCATGCCCACGCCCAACCTCGACCGTCTCGCCGCCGAGGGGATGACGCTGTTCTCGTTCTACGCGCAGCCGAGCTGCA
This sequence comes from uncultured Alcaligenaceae bacterium, assembly GCA_964620265.1. Classification (GTDB taxonomy): domain Bacteria; phylum Pseudomonadota; class Gammaproteobacteria; order Burkholderiales; family Casimicrobiaceae; genus VBCG01. The sequence continues at coordinate 1,259 of CAZUGY010000116.1, read as the reverse complement.
CGCCCGGCCGCGCCGCGATGCTCACGGGCCGCATCCCCAATCGCAGCGGCATGACCACCGTGGCGTTCCAGGGGCAGGGCGGCGGCCTGCCCGCCGCCGAATGGACGCTCGCCTCGGTGCTGAAGACGGCGGGCTACAGGACGTTCTTCACCGGCAAGTGGCACCTCGGCGAGTCCGACTACGCGCTGCCCATCGCGCATGGCTTCGACGAGATGCGTTACTGCGGCCTGTATCACCTCAATGCCTACACGTACGCCGATCCGACCTGGTTCCCCGACATGAGCGACGAGCTGCGCGCCATGTTTCGCAAGGTCACCCGCGGCGCGCTGTCCGGCAAGGCGGGCGGCAAGGCGGTGGAGGATTTCGCGGTGAACGGGCAGTACGTCGATACGCCGAAGGCCAAGACCAAGGACTACCCCAACGGCGTGATCGGCATTCCTTTCTACGACGGCTATGTGCAGGACGCCGCGACCGATTACCTGGAGCGGGCCGCCAAGGCAAAGGAACCGTTCTTCATGAGCTGCAACTTCATGAAGTTGCACCAGCCCAACATGCCGCACCCCGATTTCATCGGCAAGTCGCTGTCCAAGAGCAAGTTCGCCGATTCGGCGGTGGAGATGGATTCGCGCGTGGGCGCCATCATGGACAAGATCCGCGAGCTCGGCCTCGACGACAACACGCTCGTGATCTTCACCACCGACAACGGCGCGTGGCAGGACGTCTATCCCGACGCCGGCTATACGCCGTTCCGGGGCACCAAGGGCACCGTGCGCGAGGGTGGCAATCGCGTTCCGGCGATCGCCTGGATGCCCGGCAGGATTCCCGCGGGAAGCAAGAACCACGACATCCTCGGTGGCCTCGACCTCATGGCGACGTTCGCTTCCGTCGCGGGCGCGAGCCTTCCCAGGAAGGATCGCGAGGGCAAGCCGATCATCTTCGACAGCTACGATATGACGCCCTCGCTCTTCGGCACGGGCAAGTGCGCGCGTAACGAGTGGTTCTACTTCACGGAGAACGAGCTCACGCCCGGCGCGGTCCGCGTGGGCAACTACAAGGCGGTGTTCAACCTGCGCGGCGACGACGGGCAGGCCACGGGCGGCCTCGCCGTCGATGCGAACCTCGGGTGGAAGGGGGCGGAGAAATACGTCGCCACGGTGCCGCAGATCTTCGACCTGTGGCAGGACCCGCAGGAGCGCTACGACATCTTCATGAACAACTACACCGAGCGCACCTGGACGCTGGTCACGATCAATGCGGCG
>CAZUGY010000115.1:0-13837 GCA_964620265.1 uncultured Alcaligenaceae bacterium | reverse complement strand
ACATGCATCCGGTAAGGCCCATGCGCCCCGAGCACGATCGTCTGCTCGATATCCCCCGTCCGCGACGGCCCCGAGATCATGTTCACCGCCCGCGGCATCGTCGCCCGTTCCTTGCGAACGAGCGCGAATGCCTCTTCCATCCCCGACACGATCCGCTCCGGACGCACCACCGCCACGTGCGTGTCCGGCAGCAAGGCCGACGCCGTGGGCGTATCCGCCCCGCTCGCGAACACGAGCGTGCCGGTCTCGGCAATGGCGCAGAAGCATCCCGTGATGCCGAGACGATCGTGGCCCAGCGTGGGTCGCGCCTCGATGGCCAACCCCGCGCCCGCCCAGTCGAGCCCGGCGAACTCCGGCCAGCACACGCCGCTCGTCGAGCGCTGGCTGGCGATGCGCTCCGGTAGCTGCAGCGCCTCGACATAGCGCGCCACGCGCGCGGGAATCTCGTCGATGGAGCCGATCCGCTCCACCGTGCTCGCCATGTCGCCCGCGCGTTTCAGGAACCGCTCGACGACGTCCTCGGGCATCGCCGGCCGCGGACCCTGCGCATGCGCCGCCACATACGCATCCGCACGCGCCCGCGCCTCCGCATCCGAGCCCGTGCGTCCCAGCGCCTTGCGCACGCGCGCCAGCACCGCCTCGCGCGAGGCCTTGTTGTCGGCGATGAACTGCGTCATGTGCTCTACGCGACCGTGCCCTATGCGGCCGTACCCTGGCGGGCTTTGCCCTTGGCGACGAAATCCGCCAGGCGCGCCACGCCCTTCTCGATGGCCTCGGTCGACGCGGCATACGAGAAGCGGATGTGCTGCCCATCGCCCGGCACGCGACGCCCGAAGTGGATGTCGGCCAGGACCGCGATGCCCGCCTCGTTCAGCAGGCGCTTGCGGAACTCCTCGGAATCGGCGCAGCCCGTGATGCGGCACGCCTCGGTCACGTTGGGCCACGCGTAGAACGCGCCGCCCGGTGCGGCGCAGGTGATGCCCGGGATGTCGTTCAGCAAGCGCACGATGAGGTCGCGCCGCTCGAGGAAGCGCGCGCGCATCGTGTCGGCGGCGTCCTGTGGACCCGAGATGGCGGCCACCGCGGCCCACTGCGAGATCTGCGAGGCACACGACTCGGTATTGGTGATCCAGCGCGTGAACACGGGCGCGAGCGTGCGATTGGCCACGTAGCCGATGCGCCAGCCCGTCATGGCCCAGGTCTTGGAGGCGCCGTCGCTGATCACCGTGCGCTCGAGCATGCCGGGGCGCGTGGCGATCGAGTCGAACGTGCCGTCGTAGACCAGGCGCGAATAGATCTCGTCGGCGAACACCCACACCTGCGGATGCTGGCGGAGGATTTCCGCGATGGCATCGAGGTCGGTGCGCGTGAGGATGCCGCCGGTGGGGTTCTGTGGCGTGTTGAGGATCAGGAGGCGCGTCTTGGGCGTGATCTTGGACTCGAGCTCCGCCGGATCGAAGGCGAAGTGGCGCGACTCGCGCAGGTAGATCGGCACCGGCACCGCACCATTGGCGAGGATCTGCGACTCGTAGATCGGAAATCCGGGGACGGGATAGATCACCTCGTCGCCCACGCCGAAGTCGGTGACCGAGGCGATCGTGTACGCGATGAAGGGCTTGGCGCCCGCGCCGATCACGACCTCGTCGGGCTTGATGTCGAGGCCGCGACGCGCGCCGAGGTCCCTGGCCGCGGCGGCGCGCAATTCGTCGATGCCCGCGCTCGGCGTGTAGCCGTGCTTGCCGCCGCGGATCGCTTCCACGGCGGCGTCCTGCACGTGCTGCGGCGTGGGGAAGTCGGGCTGCCCGATGCAGAACGAGATGATGTCCTTGCCGGTGCGCTGGAGCGCATTGACCTCGGCGAGCACGACGAAGGCGTTCTCGGTGCCGAGGGAATCGGCGCGGCGCGACAGGCGCGGCGTGTGCGTGTGGGGTGCGTTCATGGCGTGGCGGTGCGCTTCGTGCGCTCGGCGTAGAGGTCGCGGAAGGTGCGTCCCGCAGGGGCTGGCATGTCGCGGCCGTCGGTCCAGCCTGCGCCGAAGGGGAGCTTGTGGATCATGCCGTGCGCATCGGCACGCTTGCGCAGGAAGGCGACACCCTTGCGCGACGCCCACGCATAGAGCCTGGGCCGCTTGGCGACCCACGCCCACAGGCGCAGGCCGGCGCGCTCGTGCCACGGGCGAAGATCGTCCTCGAACTCGCGCTCGCGCAGCTTGCGCTGCAGGTCGGGCAGCGGGATCTTGACAGGGCACACCACGCCGCACTGGTTGCACAGCGTGGAGGCATGCGGCAATTCGGTCGCGTTCTCGAGGCCGACGTACATGGGCGTGAGCACCGCGCCGATCGGCCCGGGATAGACCCAGCCGTAGGAATGGCCACCGATGGTCTGGTAGACCGGGCAATGATTCATGCACGCGCCGCAGCGGATGCAGCGCAATGCGTCCTTCACCTCGCTCGCGAGCACGTCGCTGCGCCCGCTGTCCACGAGGATGAAGTACATGTTCTCGACACCGTGGAACTCGCCCTCCCCCTTGGTGCCGGTGAGGACGTCGACGTAGTTGCTGATCGACTGTCCCGTGGCCGAACGCGGCAACAGACGCATCAGCGTGGCGACGTCCTCCAGCGTGGGCACGATCTTCTCGATGCCGGAGATCGCGATGTGCGTCTTCGGGAGCGTGGTCCCGAGCGTGGCATTGCCCTCGTTGGTGACGAGCACCACCGAGCCCGTCTCGGCGACGAAGAAGTTGCCCCCGGAGATGCCCATGTCCGCGGTGAGATAGTGCTCGCGCAGCACGCCGCGGGCCTCGAGGCACAGCTCCTCGATCACGTCCTTGCGCGGCGTGCCGTGCTTGCGCGCGAAGAGGTCGGCCACCTCGTCCTTGCTCTTGTGCAAGGCGGGTCCGATGATGTGCGACGGCGCTTCGTAATCGTTGATCTGGAGGATGTACTCGCCGAGGTCGGTCTCGACCACGGTCATGCCCGCACCTTCGATCGCATGGTCGAGCGCGGACTCTTCCGAGACCATCGACTTCGACTTGATCATCTTGCGCACGCCGTGCCTGGCCGCGATGCCGAGCACGAGCTTGTTCACCTCGGCGGGATTCTGCGCGTAGAGCACGGTGGCACCGCGCGCGGTGGCGGCCTCCTCGAACTTGACGAGCCACACGTCGAGGTCGTCGAGCGCGCGCTGGCGGATGTCGCGAGCGGCGTCGCGCGTGCCTTCGAAGTCGTCGAGCTCCACGATCGCCGAGCGGCGCGCGCCCACGAACTTGGTCTTGAAGGTGCCGAGGTTCTTCTGGAGCTGCGCGTCGTTCAGGTTGTCGTGCGCACGCGCCTTGAAGTGCATCGAGGCGATCTGCATCACACGTCCCCGGTGCCGGCGAGCACTTCGGCCACGTGCAGCACGCGCGTGGTGCTGTCACCGCGGCGGCGCAGGCGGCCCTCGATGTTCAGCATGCAGCCGAGATCGCCGAGCACCACGGCGTCGGCACCGGTTTCTTCCACGCGCTTGCACTTGTTGTCGGCGAGCGCTGTCGAGATCTCACCGAACTTGATCGAGAACGTCCCGCCGAAGCCGCAGCAGGTTTCCGCCTCGGCCATCTCCTGCAGCGCCACGCCGGGCATGGTGTCGAGCAGCGCGCGGGGCTGTGCCTTGATGCCCATCTCGCGCAATCCTGCGCAGCAGTCGTGATAGGTGACGGTGCCGGAGAACGTGCCCGGCACGGCCTTGACCTCGAGCACGTTGACGAGGAAATCGGTGAGCTCGCGGGTGCGCGCGGCGAGCACCTGCGCGCGGGCGAGCAATGCGGGATCGTCCCGGCAAAGGTCGGCGTAGTGCGTGCGGATCATGCCGCTGCACGACCCCGACGGCGCCACGAGGTAGTCGCAGCCTTCGAATTCGTCCACGACCTTGCGCGCGAGGGCGAGCGCATCCTTGCGGTCGCCGGAGTTGTAGGCGGGCTGCCCGCAACAGGTTTGCGTGGGAGGAACGTAGACGTCGGCCCCGCCGGCTTCGAGCAGCTTGATGGCCGCGAAGCCGATGCTCGGACGCATCAGGTCGACGAGGCAGGTGACGAAAAATCCGACGCGCATGACGGGCAACCAAGGGGATGAACCATCTTAGCACGCGACCCGGGCGCGTTGCCCCGGTCTGGCGCATGCCAGTGCGCGGATCCGGTGGAACCGCCGGCCAATGGAACTGGCGGTCAACAAAACTGCCGGTCAGTAGAACTGCGAGTTGTTGAGCGCGATGGCGCACAGGCCCATGAGGCCTTGCGGGAGGATGCCCAGCACGAGGAGCGCGAGCCCGTTGGCGGACAGGAGGAAGCGCGTGTCGGCGCGGGCCTCGATGGGCGCATCCTGCACCGGCTCGTCGAAGTACATGAGCTTGACGATGCGCAGGTAGTAGAACGCGCCGATCAGCGCCGCGATCACGCCCACCACCGCGAGCCACAGGAAGTCGGCCTTCACGGCCGCCTGCAGCACGAGGAGCTTCGCGTAGAACCCCACCGTGGGCGGCATGCCGGCGAGCGAGAACATCACGAGCAGCATCATGAAGGCCCACCACGGCGAGCGCGCGTTGAGACCCTTCAAGTCATCGATGCGGTCCGACTCGAATCCCTTGCGCGACAGCAGCAGGATCACGCCCCACGAGCCGAGGCTCGTGAGCACGTAGGCGGCCATGTAGAACATCGCCGCGGCGTAGCCCGTGGAATCCGCCGCCAGGAACCCCATGAGCACGAAGCCCATGTTGGCGATCGTGGAATAGGCCAGCATCCGCTTGAGGTTCGTCTGCGCGATGGCCACGATGTGGCCGAGCGTGACCGACAGCACCGAGAGCACCACGAGCATGGTCTGCCAGTGCTCCTCCACGCCACCGAGCGCGCCGGCGAGCAGGCGCAGCAGCATCGCGAACGCCGCGAACTCGGGTGCGGTGCCGATAAGGAGCGTCATCGCGGTGGGCGCGCCGTGGTACACGTCGGGGACCCACATGTGATACGGCACCGCCCCCAGCTTGAAGGCGATGGCCGACACGATGAAGACGAGGCCGAAGATCAGCAGGAGCGGATTGTCGTTGCTGGTGAGCACGGCCTGCATCACGAGGTCGATCTGCAAGGTGCCGGTCGCGCCGTAGATCATCGACATGCCGTAGAGCAGGAAGCCCGACGCCAGCGCACCCAGCACGAAATACTTCATCGCCGCTTCGGACGTGACCCGCACGTCGCGCTGGATCGCCACCAGGGCGTAGAGCGACAGCGACATGAGCTCGAGGCCGAGATAGAGCGTGAGGAAGCTGTTCGCCGTGATGAGGACCTGCATCCCGAGCAGCGCGAAGAGCATGAGCACGAACGTCTCGCCGCGGAAGAGTCCGCGATCGGCGAGGTAGGTGCGCGAATAGAAGAGCGCGAGCGAAAGTGCGACGAAGCTGAAGAAGCGCAGCACGTCGGACACGAAGTCGTCGATCACCATGCCGTGGAACACCTGCCCGGCATCGCTGTTCCAGGTGCCGAAGGTCACGCACGCGGCGATGAGCAGCGTGAGCTGCGACAGCCAGTAGCCCACGTGGCGGCGGTCGTCCGTCATCCACACATCCACGAGCAGCACGATGCACGCGCCCGTCAGGACGACGATCTCGGGCAGCACGGACAGGAAATCGACGGAGGTCATCGCGTTTCTTCTTCTACAGTTTGCTGCGCGCCACCTGCGCGAGCAGGTCGACCACGGAGACGTGCATCACGTCGATGAAGGGCCTGGGCCACAGGCCCATGAGCAGCACGAAGCCGGCGAGCGCGCCCAGGAGCCAGAACTCGCGGCGGGAGAGGTCCTTCAGTGCCGCCACGTGGGCATTGGCCACGTCGCCGTAGATCACCCGCTTGTACATCCACAGCGTGTAGGCGGCACCGAGGATCAGCGAGATCGCGGCGAGGAACGCCACCCAGAAATTGAACTTCACGGCGGCGAGGATCACGAGCCACTCGCCCACGAAGCCGGACGTGCCCGGCAGGCCGGCGTTGGCCATGCTGAAGAGCATCACGAAGGCGGCGAACTTGGGCATGGTGTTGGCCACCCCGCCGAAGTCAGCGATCAGGTGGGTATGCATGCGGTCGTAGAGCACGCCCACGCAGAGGAACATCGCGGCGGACACGAAACCGTGCGAGATCATCTGCACGAGCGCCCCTTCGGAGCCGGTCACGCTGAACATGAAGAAGCCGAGCGTGACGAAGCCCATGTGCGAGATCGACGAGTAGGCGATGAGCCGCTTCATGTCGGCCTGCACCAGCGCCACGAAGCCGATGTACACGACCGCGATGAGCGACAGCACGATCATGAAGGTGGAGAGGTACCGGCTCGCATCGGGCAGGATCGGCAGCACGAAGCGCGCGAAGCCGTAGGCGCCGATCTTGAGGGTGATCGCCGCCAGCACCACGGAGCCGCCGGTCGGCGCCTCGGGGTGGGCATCCGGCAGCCAGGTATGCACCGGCCACATGGGCACCTTGACCGCGAACGCCGCGAAGAACGCCACGAACACGAGGATCTGCGTGCGCAGCGACAGCGGCAGCTCCATCCAGTCCTGGATCGCGAAGCTGCCCGATGCATTGTAGAGATAGATGAACGCCACGAGCATGAGCAGCGAGCCCATGAGCGTGTAGAGGAAGAACTTGATCGCGGCGTACACCCGGTTCTCACCGCCCCAGACCCCGATGATGAGGTACATCGGGATCAGCATCGCCTCGAAGAACACGTAGAACAGGATGCCGTCGAGCGCGGCGAACGCGCCGTTGATGAGGCCCGACATCACGAGGAACGCGGCCATGTACTGCGCCACGCGCACCTTGATCGCCTCCCAGCCCGCCCACACCACGAGGAGCGTGACGAGGCTGTTCAGGATCACGAACAGCACGGAGATGCCGTCGACGCCGAGGTGGTAGTAGATGTCGAAGTACGGGATCCACTCGCGCCGCTCCACGAACTGCATCGCGGAGGTCGTGGTGTCGAAGTGCGTGTACAGCGGGATCGTGACGAGAAAGCCGGCGAGCGCGCCCACGAGCGCGGTCCAGCGCGCCCTGCCGGCGTCGCTGTCACGGCTTTGCAGCAGGACCACGGCGCCCGCGACGATCGGCACCCAGATGGCGAGCGACAGGTACGGCGTCATCGGATCACCCACCAGGTGAGGAGCGCGAAGAGGCCGATGATCATCGTGAAGGCGTAGTGATAGACGTAGCCGGATTGCATCTGCCGCAGCACCGTGCCCCACCACGCCACCATGCGACCGGAGCCGTTGACGATGCCTTCGATGATGGTGGCGTCACCGACATTGGAGAAGAGGCGCCCGATCGCGCGCGCGCCGCCGGCGAAGACGCGCTCGTTGAAGCGATCGAAGTAGTAGTTGTTGAGAAGCAGCGTGTACAGGCCGCCCGCCGCCCTGGCGATGCGCGCGGGCAGCGCGGTGTGGAAGAGATACAGGTAGGCCGCGGCGGCGATGCCGGCGAGCGCCAGCCAGAACGGCAGGGCCATCACGCCGTGGGTGATGAACGCCCAGGGCCCATGCCAGCCTTCCTTCAGCGCGCCCAGCACGTTGTGCTCGGGCAGCACGAAGATCGACTTGCCGAAGAAGTCGCCGAAGGCCATCGGGCCGATCATGATCCAGCCGGCGACGATGGAAGGAATGGCGAGCAGGAGCAGCGGCACCGTGACGACCCACGGGCTTTCCTTGGGCGAGCCGTGGTGGTCGTCGTGGGCGTGGTCGCTCGCGTGCGCATCCTTGGGGGCGTGATCGTCGTGCGCGTGATCGTCGTGCGCTGGCGCCTGGTCATAACGCTCCTTGCCGTGGAACGTCATGAACGTGAGGCGGAACGAGTAGAACGACGTGACGAACACGCCGATCAGCACGCAGAAATACGCGTAGGCGTGCCCCGGGATCTGCGACTCGTGCACCGCCTCGATGATGAGGTCCTTCGAGAAGAAGCCTGCGAAGGGTGGAATCCCGCACAGCGCGAGGTTGCCGATCAACATGGTCCAGTACGTGATCGGCATGTACTTGCGCAGGCCGCCCATGTAGCGCATGTCCTGGTTGTGGTGCATGGCGATGATCACCGAGCCCGCGCCGAGGAACAGGAGCGCCTTGAAGAAGGCGTGCGTCATGAGGTGGAACATGGCGCCCGCGTAGGCCGACACGCCCAGGGCCACCGTCATGTAGCCCAGCTGCGAGAGCGTGGAGTAGGCCACCACGCGCTTGATGTCGAACTGCACCATCCCGAGGATGCCGAGGAAGAGCGCGCCCGTGGCACCGATCACGGTGATGAAGCCGAGCGCCGCCGTCGAATGCTCGAAGAGCGGGCTCATGCGCGCCACCATGAAGATGCCGGCGGTGACCATGGTCGCGGCATGGATCAGCGCGGAGATCGGCGTAGGGCCTTCCATCGAGTCGGGCAGCCACACGTGCAGCGGCACCTGCGCGCTCTTGCCCATCGCGCCGATGAAGAGGCAGATGCACATCACGGTGATGAGCGACCACTCCGCCGAGCCCACGAGGTTGATCGTCTTGCCCACGACCTCGGGTGCCTTCGCGAAGACCTCGGCGTAGTCGAGCGAGCCAAAGGTCGCGAGCACGAGCCCGATACCCAGGATGAAGCCGAAGTCGCCCACACGGTTGGCGAGGAAGGCCTTGAGGTTCGCGTAGATGGCCGTGGGCCGCTTGAACCAGAAGCCGATCAGGAGGTAGGAGACAAGGCCCACCGCTTCCCAGCCGAAGAAGAGTTGCAGGAAGTTGTTGCTCATGACCAGCATGAGCATCGAGAACGTGAAGAGGCAGATGTACGAGAAGAACCGCGAGTAGCCGTCGTCGTCGGCCATGTATCCGATGGTGTAGATGTGCACCATCAGCGACACGAACGTGACCACGATCAGCATCATCGCGGTGAGCGGGTCGATGAGGAAGCCCACCGCCATCCGGATGCCGTCGCTCACGGCCCACACGTACAGGTCGCCGTTGAACGTGTTGCCGGCCATCACGTCGCGGAAGATGACCACGGACGCCACGAACGAGATCGCCACCGCGATGATCGTGATCCAGTGCGACGCCGCGCGCGGGAGCTTGTTGCCCCACAGGCCGACGATGATCGACGCCGCCAGCGGCACCAGCGGCACGACGAGGTAGAGTTGCTGCATCGACACCGCTAGCCCTTCAGGTTGCCCAGGTCGTCGACGTCGATCGACCCCGCATTGCGGAACAGCAGCACCAGGATCGCGAGGCCGATGGCCGACTCGGCGGCCGCCACGGTCAGGATGAAGAACACGAAGACCTGCCCGCTCATGTCGCCCAGGTAATGCGAGAAGGCGACGAAATTGAGGTTGACGGCGAGCAGCATGAGCTCGATGGCCATGAGGATGATGATCACGTTCTTCCGGTTGAGGAAGATGCCGGCCATGCTGATGGCGAAGAGGATCGCTCCCAGCACGAGAAAGTGCGCCAGCGTGGGCGCGGTCAGCAGTGACACGTCATGCTCCCTTGTTCCTGTCGTCTTGCGGCACGCGGCACGTGGAGGGCAGCTCCCCTGCCCCGCGCGCACCGCATGTCCGTCATTCCTTGTTCTCGATCGGCATGTCCACGAGGCGCACGCGATCCTCGCGGCGCACCTTCACCTGCAGTGCCGGATCCTGGTACTTGCTGTCGCGGCGTTGCCGGTGCGCGAGCGCGATCGCGGCGATGATCGCCACCAGCAGCACCACGGCGGCGATCTCGAAGGGGTATACGTAATCGAGGTAGAGCAGCTTGCCGAGCGCGCGGGTGTTGCTCTCCGCGCCCGCCGCGGCGGCCGGCGGCGACGGCGCCTCGCTCGCCCCGCTCCCGATCACGACCAGCGCCATCTCGATCAGCACGAGCACGCCCACGGTGGCGCCCACCGGGATGTAGCTCTTGAAGCTCTTGCGCAGGTTGTCGAAGTTGACGTCGAGCATCATCACGACGAAGAGGAACAGCACCATCACCGCGCCGACGTACACGAGCACCAGGGTGATGGCGAGGAACTCGGCCCCGAGCAGCAGCCAGATGCCTGACGCCGAGAAGAAGCAGAGCACGAGCCACAGCGCGGCATGCACCGGGTTGCGCGTGGTCACGACCCGCAGCGCCGCGAAGATGAGGATCGCGGAGAAGACGTAGAAGGTGGCGGTCTGGAAGGACACGGTGATCTAGGCTCGGAGGAAGGTCATCACCGGTACTTGGCGTCGGCCGCGCGGTCGGCGGCGATCTGCGCCTCGTAGCGATCGCCCACCGCCAGGAGCATGTCCTTGGTGTAGTAGAGGTCGCCGCGCTTCTCGCCGTGGTACTCGAGGATGCGGGTCTCGACGATCGAATCGACCGGACAGCTCTCCTCGCAGAAGCCGCAGAAGATGCACTTGGTGAGGTCGATGTCGTAGCGCGTGGTGCGCCGGGTGCCGTCGGCACGCTGGTCCGACTCGATGGTGATGGCGAGCGCCGGACACACCGCCTCGCACAGCTTGCAGGCGATGCAGCGCTCCTCGCCGTTGGGATAGCGGCGCAGCGCATGCAGGCCGCGGAAGCGCGGGCTCTGCGGCGTCTTTTCCTCGGGGAACTGGACCGTGACCTTGCGGGCGAACAGATACCGTCCGGTCAGGGTCATGCCCTTGAAGAGCTCCATCAGGAGCCAGGTGTCGAAGAACGTCTTGACGCGAGCGAACATGCAAGCCTCCCGTCAGTGGAAGAGGAAAGCGAGGCGCGTCTGCATCATCGCGCCGATGAACACGATCCAGACCAGCGTGACCGGAATGAAGACCTTCCAGCCGAGACGCATGACCTGGTCGTAGCGATAGCGCGGGAACGTCGCCCGCACCCACAGGAAGCAGAAGAGCACGAAGGCGACCTTGGCGGCGAACCAGATGAAGCCATCACCGAGAGGTGCGTGACCCGCGATGGCCAGGTCGTTCAGGAACGGGAATGGCGCGAGCCACCCGCCGAGGAACAGCGTCGCGGTGAGCGCCGAGATCAGGATCATGTTCATGTATTCGGCGAGGAAGAACACCGCGAACGCGACCCCCGAATACTCGACGTGGAAGCCGGCCACGATCTCCGACTCGCCCTCGGCCATGTCGAACGGGTGACGGTTGGTCTCCGCCAGGCCCGACACGAAGTACACGATGAAAAGCGGCAGCAGCGGCAGGAAGTACCAGTGATGGATGCCGCCTTCCTGCCCCCTCACGATCTCGGAGAGGTTGAGGCTGTTGGCCGCCATCAGCACGCCCACGAGCGCGAAGCCCATGGCGATCTCGTAGGACACGATCTGCGCGGCCGAGCGCATCGCGCCCAGGAACGCGTACTTCGAGTTCGACGCCCAGCCGGCGAGGATGATCCCGTACACGCCCACCGACGACAGCGCGAGCACGTAGAGCAATCCCGCATTGATGTTGGACAGCACCAGCGTATCGGTGAACGGGATCACGGCCCACGAGGCGAGCGCGGGAGCCAGGGCCAGTAGCGGCGCGATGAAGAAGAGATAGCGGTTGGCCCCCGAGGGCACCACGATCTCCTTGAAGATGAGCTTGAAGACGTCGGCGAACGGTTGCAGCAATCCGAAGGGGCCCACGCGATTGGGCCCGATGCGCACCTGCATGAAGCCGATGACCTTGCGCTCGGCAAGCGTCATGAATGCGACCGTGAGGATCAGCGGGATGGCGATGGCGATGATCTTGACGAGCGTCCACACCACGAGCCACGCGGGACCCAGGAGCTGCTGCACGGGAGCGAGGATGTCCATGCGGCTACGCGCGCTCGAGGGTCACGGGGCCGGTGAGGCCGTCGAGATGGGAAGTGGAAGCGTGCGCCGCGGCGATGCGGACCACGCCCGGAGGCACGCCCGCATCGACGGCCGCCTTCAGCACCGCCTCGCCCTGGCCCTGCTTCACGCGGATCTCGGCGCCGTCCTTGACGCCGAGCGAGGCGAGCAGCGACGCATGCATGCGTGCCCTGGGCGCGCGCGCATCGGCCGTGTGCTGCAGCGGCGCGGAACGGCGGACCAGCGGGTCGGCGAAATAGATGGGGACGTCGGCCACGCGTTCGACCGTGGCAGCGTTCGCACCCTGGGCAGCGGGCGCCGCCAGCGCCACGCGCGTGCCATTCGACAGCTTCGATGCGAATTCCAGCGCACCGTCGAGCGCGAGCGCGCGCACGTCGGTGACCGACTCGGCGTCGAACCCCGGAAGCTTCATCATCGTGCCCAGCACGCGCAGCACCTTCCAGCCCGGACGCGTATCGGCGAGCGGCTTCACCACGCCATGGAAATCCTGCAGCCGGCCTTCGCAGCTCACGAAGGCGCCGGCGGTCTCGGTGAACGGCGACACCGGCAGCAGCACGTCGGCGTAGTCGAGGCCCTGCGCGAACGGCGTGAGCATCACCGTCATGTCCGCCTGCCTGAACGCCTCGCGCGCGGCGACCGGACGCGCGAAGTCGTACTCGGCCTCGGCATGCAGCACGAGATAGGCCTTGCGCGGCTCTCCGATCATCGCGGCGGCGTTCATGCCGCCCGAGGTCGGCAGCGCGCCCGCGAGATGCGCGCCCACGGTATTGGCCGCCTCGGTGAGGAAGCCGAGGGTCGCGCCGGTGAGCTCCGCGAGCGCCTGCGCGGCGGCATGCAGCTGCGAGAACTCCGGATGCTGCACGGCAAAGTTGCCGAGGAAGATGGCGGCCTGCTTGCCTTCGGCCAGGCTCTCGCCGATGGCCTTCTCTTCCGCACTGGGCGTGATGCCCGCGAACGCGGCCGGCACGGCCGTGCCCCTGGCCGCCGCGGCGGCCGCCGCGATGCCACCGAGCGAGCGCACGAGTGCGGACGGCGCCACGATCGACTTCGCCGCGACGTTCACGAGCCAGTCGTCGTCGACCGAATGCAGCATCGATATCTTCGCGGTGCCCTTGCGCGCGGACTGGCGCAGGCGTTGCGCGACGAGCGGATGATCCTTGCGCAGGAAGCTCCCCACCACCAGCACGCGATCGAGCTTGCCGACGGCGGCCACCGGCATGCCGAGCCACGGGATGCCCGCGCCCTGCCCGTCGCCGCGGAAATCGGATTGGCGCAGGCGGAAGTCGACGTTGTCACTGCCCAGGCCCCGCATGAGGCGCGCGGCGAGTGTCGTTTCCTCGAGCGTGGCGTGCGGCGACACGAGCGCGCCGATCGCATTCGCGCCATGGCGCGCCACGATGTCGGTCATTCCCTGCGCCACGAAGTCGAGCGCGGTCTGCCAGTCGACGTCCTTCCACTCGCCGCCCTGCCTGATCCGCGGCGTGCGCAGGCGATCGGGGCCGTTCAACGCCTCGTAGGAGAAGCGATCCTTGTCGGAGATCCAGCACTCGTTGACCGCCTCGTTCTCGAGCGGCAGCACGCGCAGCACGCGGTCGCCCTTCACCTGCACGATGAGGTTGCTGCCGAGCGAGTCGTGCGGCGACACCGACTTGCGGCGCGAGAGCTCCCACGTGCGCGCGGCGTAGCGGAACGGCTTGGAGGTGAGCGCGCCGACGGGGCACACGTCGATCGAGTTGCCGGAAAGCTCGGAATCGACCGTCTTGCCCACGAAGGCGACGATCTCCGAATGCTCGCCGCGGCCGATCATGCCGAGCTCCATGATGCCGGCGATCTCCTGGCCGAAGCGGATGCAGCGCGTGCACTGGATGCAGCGCGTCATCTCCTCGGCGGAGATGAGCGGGCCCAGGTCCTTGTGGAAGACGACGCGCTTCTCTTCCTTGTAGCGCGACGCCGATCCGCCGTAGCCCACGGCCAGATCCTGCAGCTGGCACTCGCCGCCCTGGTCGCAGATCGGGCAGTCGAGCGGGTGGT
>CAZUGY010000114.1:0-14217 GCA_964620265.1 uncultured Alcaligenaceae bacterium | reverse complement strand
TGGACGCGTGGGCCGTCTTCCCGGGACGACGGCTGATGCCGGCGCGCACGCGCGTCTTCCTCGACGCGCTCGAGGCGATGTTCAGTGGGGCGGCGTGCCGGGCGCAGGAGCATGCCGTCGAGGCGGTCAAGGCCAGGCTGCGCGACACGCGCTGAACGCCCATTGCCGCACTGTCGCTAGAATCTGGACAGGGCGAGCGCTCCCTCGACCCACGCCACCGACTGGTAATGCCATGAGCCGCCCCGCGAAGAAGACGCCCGTCGCGCCCACCGTCCAAAGACCACCGGCGGCGATGTACCCAACGCCGGAGGTCGACACGGACGCGGCGTTCACGCCGAGCCCGCCGAGCCAGGACCTGTCGGAGTTCGAGTACGGCCTCATCATCCTCATGTTCGGCTTCCAGCGCTGGGTGCAGAACTGCATGGGGGCCGCGAACGTGCACGGTCTCAACGCACTGGACATCCTCGTGATGCATACCGTCAATCACCGCGCACGCGGCAAGCGCCTGGCCGAGATCTGCATGGTGCTCAACATCGACGACACCCATCTCGTGACGTACGCGCTGAAGAAACTCGCTGCGGCCGGACTCGTGCTCGTCACGCCGCAGGGCCGCGAGCGACACTACGAGACAACCCCGCGGGGCGAGGCCGCGTGCCTCGAATACCGCAAGGTGCGCGAGAATTTTCTCGTGCCAAGCCTGACGTGGGTGAGCGGACACGACGGCGCCGTCACGGAAACGGCCGCGTTCCTGCGCATGATGACCGCGCTCTACGACCAGGCGGGGCGCTTCGCGACCGCCGCCACCGCATCGCAACCCAGGACGCCGCCGGTGCATACCAAGCGCTAGGGTCGTACTGCTAGGTACGCGCCAACCTCGGTGAATCGCCGGCAATTTGCACGATTGCCGCACCGCCGCGTTCGCCCGTAGCATCGATTCCAAGCCGCTGCACCGCAGCGATCGATGGGAGCGAAGCATGCACGACGCAATCCGGATCCCGACCCTCCTGCGCGGCGCCGTCGTGGCGTTGACGCTCACCGCCACCGCCGCCTACGGCCAGGCAACCGAGTGGAAGTTCTTCACCTACTTCCCGCCCAACGACAAGCCGGCGCAGCTCAACAAGCAGTTCGCCGAGGACGTGGCCAAGGCCACCGGCGGCAAGCTCAAAATCACGGTGCTCGCCGCGGGCGAGCTGCCCTACAAGGCGGCCGACGTCGTCAAGGCGGTCGCCACCAATCAGGTGCAGATGGGCGACGTTGCGGTAGGCTTCGCGGCCGGTGATGTGCCCGACCTCAACGTGCTCGGACTGCCGTTTCTCTGCACGAGCTACGACCAGTTCGATCGCGCGCTCCCGGCCGTGGCCGCGATCGCTGACGAGCAATTCGGCAAGAAGTTCGGTGTGACCGTGGGGATGAACTGGACCATGCCGCCGCAGAACTTCTGGCTGAATCGTCCCGTGGCGAAGCTCGACGACCTCAAGGGCATGAAGGTTCGCGCGTGGAACCCGGAGCAGGTCGAGATGATGAAGCTCCTCAACGGCAGCGCCATCTCGATCACGTCCGCGGAAGTGATCCCGGCGCTCGAGCGCAAGATCATCGACGGCGCCATCACCTCCGCGCTATCCGCCAACGACTGGAAGGCGTACGAGATTGTGAAGACCGGCTACATGGTCAACATGACGATGGGCCACCAGGTCATGCTCGTGAACTCGGCCGAGCTCGCCAAGCTCCCGCCCGACGTGCGCGCGACGTTGCAGGCCAAGATGAAGGAATACGCGCCGCGCTATCGCACCATGTCCGAGGAAGGCGACCAGGCAGCGCGACGCAACCTCGCCGCCAACAAGGTCGCCCTGGTCGAGCCCTCGGCCGACGATCGCAAGCGTGCGCAGGCCATCATGCGCCCGATGTGGGATGCGTGGGCAGCCAAGCACGGTGCGGTGGGCAAGCAGTTGCTCGACGGTGCGATGAAGGCCTGCAGCGCCACCTGACCCGGCGCGCGTCGCGACGCTCTGCCTGCCGCATCCCTGCCGTAGCGATGCAGCGGGAAGCGCGCGACCCTCCACTGAGCGAACGATCATGGATTCGCCTGCCAAGAGCGATCCCCCGACGCGCACCGAGCGCTGGGCGGGTATCGCCTGCGACGTCGGCGGCGTGCTGCTGGTGGGCATCGCGGTACTCGTCAATGTCGAGATCGTCGTGCGCGGTGTCTTCAATACCTCCACTCTTCTCGCAGACGAGTATTCGGGCTATCTCTTCGCGTGGCTGACGCTGCTGGGCTTCGGCTATGCGCTGCAACAGGGCGCATTCCTGCGGGTCGAGGGCCTGATCGACCGGCTGTCGCCCCGATGGCGCGCGCGCGCCGACGTGCTGTCCGCGCTCGTGGGCCTAGTGGTCGCCGTCGTGTGCACCTACTCCACAGCCACGCTCGTGCTCGCGACACTCCGCTACGGAACGCTCTCCATCCAGCCGTCCGCCACACCACTGTGGATGCCGCAGATCGTGATGCCGCTCGCGTTCGGTGGGCTGGCGCTCATCTACCTGGGCCTCGTCGTGAGCGCCTGGCGCCGCGCCGCCCGGCTCGCTGCGACGCCATGAGCTGGCAGCTCGCCGTCTCGCTCTACGCTGTAGTGCTGGTGGCGCTGCTCGTCTTCGGCGTGGGCATCGGCTCCGTCATGGGGCTCGTCGGCATCATCGGCGTCACGGCGGCATCGGGCTTCCTGCTGTGGCCCACGCTGGGCGACATCGTGTGGAACACCACGAACTCGTTCACGCTGGTCGCGGTGCCGCTGTTCGTGCTGATGGGCGAGATCATCCTGCGCAGCGGCGTCTCCAAGCGCTTCTATGGCGGCCTGTCGACGCTGATGTACGGCGTGCGCGGGGGCCTCGCCCAATCGAACATCGTAGGCTGCGCGATCTTCGCGGCGGTGTCGGGTTCGTCGACTGCCACCGCGCTGACGATCGGCACCGTCGCGCTGCCCGAGATGCGCAAGCACGGCTACGACGACCGTCTCACGCTCGGCACGCTCACCGGCGGCGGATGCCTCGGTATCCTCATCCCGCCGTCGATCCCGATGGTGATCTATGCGGCCGTCGTACAGGAATCGGTGATAGACCTGTTCATGGCCGGCGTGCTCCCGGGGCTGCTTCTCGCGGGCATGTTCATGGTGTGGGTGGCTATCGTGGTGATCCGTCGGCCCGAGTGGGCACCGGCACGACGAGCGCGTCCGCCGCTACCGCAGGTACTTCGAGCGCTGCTCGACTGCGTCCCCGTCACGATCCTGCTGCTCGCCATCCTCGGCGGCATGTACTTCGGCATCGTCACTCCCACGGAAGCCGCCGCGTTCGGCTGCGCGATGGCCGCGCTGCTCGGCCTCGCCTACCGCGAGATGACGCCCGCGTCGTTCCGCGTGGCCCTGCGTAACTCCATCGTCACGAATGCGGTGGTGATGTTCATCATCGTCAATGCGCAGATCCTGGGCTTCGCCTTCACCACCGCCGGCATCGGGCGTGGCGTGGCGAGCGCGCTGACCGGGATGGGAGTGACGCCTTTCGTCTTCTTCTGCATCCTCGTGGTCGTGTACCTCGTGCTCGGGATGTTCATCGACGGCATCTCGATGATGCTCCTTACCGTGCCGTTGCTCTACCCCACGATCCAGTCGATGGGCTTCTCGGGCGTGTGGTTCGGCGTGATCCTCGTCGTGCTCATCGAGCTCGGCCAGCTCACGCCCCCCATGGGACTCAACCTGTTCGCGGTCCACTCGATCGCTGCGCCGGCATCCCTCGGCCTGATTGCGCGCTCGTCGATTCCATATGCGGTGATCATCGTCCTGCTTTGCTTCATCCTCTACTGGCTGCCCGGCATCGCGTTGTGGCTGCCGGCCACGCTCAAGGGCTGATCGTGGAGACCATCGACCTGCGCAGCGACTTCCTCGCGCACGCGAGCGAGGCGATGCACGAGGCTGCGCGCTCCGCGGTGGACTCCCGCTGCTTCGGCCTGCGCGAAGATCCGTGGCAGCGCAAGCTCGAAGCCAGCATCGCGCAGCTGCTGGGCAAGGAGGACGCGCTGGTCTTCCCGACCTGCACGATGGCCAACACGGTCGGGCTCATGCTGGGCGCGCCGCACGGATCGACCGTCGTGACCCAGCAGGGCGCGCACATGCTCACGTCGGAAGCGAATGCCGGCGCAGCCCTCGGCGGGGTCTGGATGACCGCGGTCGACGCCCCGGGCGCGTTGCCGCCCATCACGTCGTGGCAGCGTGCGCTCGCGGGCACGCCCGACGCGCAGCGCGCGCGCGTCGCGCTCGTCGTGCTCGAGAATACCCACAACCGCAGCGGAGGCGTGGCGTTGCCGCAGTCGTACCTCGAGCAGGTGGCGAGGCTCGCCGGCGCTGCCGGCGCGCGGCTCCACCTCGACGGCTCGCGCCTGCTCTACGCCGCGTGCGCACTGGACGCGGCACCCGACGCACTCGCGGGGCCCTTCCACACGGTCTCGATCAGCCTCAACAAGACCCTCGGCGCGCCGATCGCCGCCGCGCTCGCCGGCAGCACGGCCGCCATCGAACGCGCGCTGACGCTGCGGCAACGTCTCGGTGGGGGCCTGCGCCCTACCGGTGCCGCCTCCGCGGCCACGCTCGCCGGGCTCGACGACCTCGCGCACATCACGAGCAGCATCGCACTTGCCGGGCGGCTCGCCGATGCGCTGGCCGACATTCCGTTCATCGCCCCGGAGCGGCCCCCACAGCAGACGAACATCGTCGTCGCGCAGGTGGCGGCGCCCTGGACTGCCGCCGCGCTGTGCGACCGGTTGGCCGATAACGGCCTCCTCGCCTTGCCGATGGCCGTGGATCGCGTGCGCTTCGTCACGTACCGCGGCATCACGTCCGACCAGGTGGATCGCGCCCTCGAATGCGTGCGCGGCATCCTGCACGGACCCGCGACGTAGGGCGTCGCGCCACACCTCCACGAAAGGAACCGACGCAGATGGCCTATCGCATCGGGATCGACATCGGTGGCACCTTCACCGACTTCGCTCTCTTCGACGACCGCCGCCACGAAATCGTGACGCACAAGTCGCTCACCACCCCCAAGGCGCCCGAGGAGGCGGTGCTCGACGGCGTCCTCGCCGTGACGAAGGCGGCAGGTATCGCGCCGGCCGACGTCTCGATGATCGTGCACGGCACCACGCTCGTGACCAACGCCGTCATCGAGCGCCGCGGCACGCCCACGGCCATGATCGTCACGCGTGGCTTCCGCGACGTGCTCGACATCGCGATGGAGCAACGCTACGACCTCTTCGACCTGCGCATCAAGTTTCCGCCGCCGCTCGTCCCGCGGTCGCTGCGCTTCGAGGTGGCCGAGCGCGTCACCACCGACGGGAGCGTGCGGGAGCCGCTGCGCGAGGAAACACTCGCGGCGCTGGAGCCCGCGTTACGGAGGGCTGTCGAGGAGCATGGCGTGCGCGCGGTGGCCGTGTGCCTCCTCCACTCGTATGTGAATCCTGCGCACGAGCTCGCGATCGTCGAGTGGCTGCTGGCCCGGTTTCCGGACCTGCATGTCTCCGCTTCGAGCGTGGTCTTCCCGTTTGCGCGCGAATACCCGCGCTGGACCACGGCCTGCCTCAACGCCTACGTTCAGCCGCTCGTGGATGCCTACGTCGACCGCCTGGAGCGCGGCCTCGCCCGCGCCGGGTTCAGCGGGCGCTTCCTCATCATGAGCTCGTCGGGCAGCACCCTGACGCCCGAGATGGCGCGCCGCTATCCGGTGCGGCTGCTCGAGTCCGGGCCGGCGGCGGGGGCATTGATGTCCGCTCGCCACAGCGTCGCATTGGGGGCGGGGCAAGTGCTCTCGTTCGACATGGGCGGCACCACGGCCAAGGGCTGCGTCGTGCGCGAGCATGTGCCGCTCAAGCGCTACGAATTCGAAGTTGCGCGTGTGCACGAGTTCAAGCGCGGCAGCGGCTTGCCCATCAAGATCCCGGTGATCGACATGATCGAGATCGGCGCGGGCGGCGGCAGCCTCGCGGACCTCGACCCGCGAGGTGTCGTGCGCGTCGGTCCCCGCAGCGCAGGCGCCGATCCAGGACCCGCCTGCTACGGCCGCGGCGGCGTGGAACCGACGCTCACCGATGCCAATCTCGTGCTCGGCTACCTCGACTCGTCCTCCTTCCTCGGCGGCAAGATGCGCCTCGACGCCGACGCCGCGCAGCGCGCGCTGGCCGCACGCGTGGGCGGGCCGCTCGGAGTGGATACGGAGCGCGCCGCGTGGGGCGTGCACGAAGTGATCAACGAGGACGTCGCCAAGGCATTCCGCGTGCACGCCTCGGAACGCGGCGTCGACTATCGCCGCTGCAGCATGATCGTCTTCGGCGGCTCGGGACCGATCCACGGCGCGCGGATCGCGCGCAAGCTGCGCATTCCGCGCGTCGTCTGCCCGAGCGGCGCGGGCGTCATGTCCGCGTTCGGCCTGCTCGCGAGCCCCGTGGGGTTCGAGCTCGTGCAATCCCTGCGCACACCGCTATCGACGATGACGGCAGAACGGTTCACCGGGATCGTGGGCGCGCTGGAGGCGCGCGTGCGCGAGCAACTGGCCTCCGCGGGCGGCGATCCCGCCGAATCGCGCGTGCTCGTGCGGCTGGACATGCGTTACTTCGGGCAAGGCTACGAGGTCGAGGTGCTGCTGCCCGACGTGCCCACCGCGCAAGCGCTGGCCGAACTGCCTGCGCGCTTCGCCACGGCATACACCACGATCTTCGGCATGAGCTTCACCGATCGCGAGGTGGAGATCGTGGCCTGGAAGGTCGAGGTGCAGGGAGCCGTGCCCGGCGGCGACACGCCGTACCGGTTGCGCACGCCGGCTACCGCCGGCGACGCGCTGCGCGGTCATCGTCCCGCGTACTTTCCCGAGCTCCGGGGCAAGGTTTCGTGCCCGGTGTACGACCGCTATCGCCTGGCCCCCGGCGCCACACTCGACGGACCGGCGCTGGTGGAGGAAGCCGAGTCCACGTGCGTCGTGGGCCCCGGCGACCGGGCCCGCATCGACAACGCCGGACATCTCGTGATCGACATCGGAGCTATCGCATGACCATCGACGCCATCACCCTCGGCATCCAGTGGGACCGGCTCATCTCCATCGCCGACGAGATCATCAATTCGCTGGTGCGCTCGTCGTTCTCGACCAATGTGCGCGAGAGCTACGACCTGTCCTGCGTGGTTTTCGACAGCCGCGGCCACGCGATCGCGCAAGGCGCGTACAGCGTGCCGTCGTTCACGGGCACGGCGCCGGCCACGCTCGCGCGGATGCTCGAGCGCTTTCCGCCCGCCACGCTGAAGCCCGGCGATGTCGTGATGACCAACGATCCGTGGATCGGCACCGGGCATCTCTTCGACATCAACGTGATGCAGCCCGTGTTCCGCGATGGCCGCATCGTGGGCTACTCGATGAGCATCACGCACCTGCCCGACATCGGTGGCGCGGGCTACTCGGCGTCCGCGCGCGAGGTGTACGAGGAAGGATTGCGCCTGCCGCTGTGCCTCTTCGCCCGCGAAGGCAAGCTCGACGAGGCGCTGCTCGAGCTCGTGCGCGCCAACGTGCGCGTGCCCGAACAGACGATCGGCGACCTCCTCGCCAACGTCGCCTGCACGACGGTCGGCGCGCGCATGCTCAACGAGTTCATGGACGAGTACGGCCTCGACTCGATCGACCCGCTGGCCGACGCGATCCTCGAGCAATCCGAGCGCGCCATCCGCCAGCAGATCGCGCTGCTCCCGGCGGGCATCTACCGCAACAGCATCCGGATCGAGGGGCAGGAAGGTCCCCTCACGCTGTCCGTTGCCGTCACGCTTGCCGACGGCGAGGTCACGGCCGATTTCACCGGCACGAGCGACGCCATCAAGTACGCGATCAACGTGCCCATGTGCTACACGCGTGCCATGACGTGCTATGCGATCAAGTGCCTGACGACGCCGCGCATTCCCAACAACGAGGGCAGCGTGCGGCCCGTCACGGTCAAGGCACCGCCCGGATGCCTCCTGAACGCGCTCTCGCCGTCCCCCACCGGTGGACGCCACATCGTGGGACACTTCGTGGTACCGCTCATCTTCGGCGCGCTCGCGGACATCCTTCCGGATCGCGTGCAAGCGGACTCCGGCATGCTCAACCTCATCAACGTGCAGGGGACCACCCGCGACGGGCGCGGCGTGTCGAGCATCTTCTTCGCCTCCGGCGGCTTCGGTGCGCTCGACGGGCAGGACGGCGCGCCGACCACGCCGTCACCGTCGAACATGACCGGCACGTCGATCGAGATCTGGGAAGACCTCACGGGCATGTTCATCGAATCGAAGGCGCTGCTGCCCGATAGCGGCGGTGCCGGCGAATTCCGTGGCGGCCTGGGCCAGCGCATCGAGTTCATCAACGACAGTGGCGGCGAGGTCGCCATCGCCTTTCTCGCCGGGCGTACCGAGTTTCCCCCCGTGGGCGTGCGTGGCGGCAAGCCGGGCGGCTTGCGTGAAGTACGCGTGAATGGCGAGACCGCCAATCCGAAGGGCCGCTACATCCTGGCTCCGGGCGACCGTCTCACGACGCTTGAGGCAGGCGGCGGCGGCTACGGTGATCCGCGCCGGCGTGACCGCGCAGCGCTGGCGCGCGACGTCGCGCAGGGTTTCGTGTCTGCCGAGCGCGCTCGCGCCGACTACGGCGCGGGCTGATCCAAGCGCACGCGGCGATCTACTACTCCAGCTTGATATTCGCGTCCTTCACGATCTTCGCCACCTTGTCCGCTTCCGAGCGGATCAAGTCGCCGAATTCCGCGGTCGTACCGCTTTGCGCCGCGAGTCCCAGGTCGCGCAGCCTGTCCTTGATGTCGGGCATCACCGCGATCGCCTGCATCTCGTCGTTGATGCGCTTGATGATGTCCGGCGGGGTGCCGAGCGGCGCCACGAGCCCCCACCAGTTGGTGAAGCGGTAGCCGTTCACCGTCTCTCCGATGCCCGGCACGTCGGGAAGCGCGGGCAGGCGCGGCCCCGTCACCGCAAGTGCCTTCAGCTTGCCCGCCTTGACGTTCGCGATGGCGGTGCCGTCGACCACAACATCCACCTGCTCGCCCAGGAGGCCGGTGATGGCCTGCGCGCCGCCCTTGAACGGCACGTGCAGGATGTCCACGCCCGTCATCGCCCGCAATTGCTCGAAGGCGAGATGACCGGGACCGCCGATGCCGCCCGTGCCGTAGGTCAGCTTGCCCGGTTGCGCCTTGGCGCGGGCGAGGAAATCGGCAAACGACGCGTCCGGCGACTTGGGGTTGACGGACACGACGATCGAGACCGTGGCCATCAGCGCGATCGGCGCGACGTCCCTGGCGGTGTAGCCCACCGCCGGATTGGCGAGCGGTCCGATCACGAGCGAGCCCAGATCACCGATCGCGATCGTGTAGCCGTCGTTGGGTGACTTGACCGCTTGTCCCATGCCAAGCGTGCCCGCCGCGCCGCCGCGGTTGTCGATCACAACCGGCTGGCCCAGGCGCTCGGCGAGCTTCTGCGCATACAGCCGCGCAACGATGTCGGTGTTGCCGCCGGCCGGGTACGGCACGATGAGACGCAGCGGCTTCGACGGAAACGCCTGCGCTGCGGCCAGCGCGGGGAAGAGGCCCACGAGGGGGGCCAGGATGCATGCTGCGAACGACGCCCGCACGAGCTTTCTCATTGCGCTTTCCTCCAGTGGCCTATCCTATTGGTCCGTCAATGCATTGCGCAGCTGCGCCTCGTTGTCGGTGGCGGGCACATCGTCGTGCAGCTCCACCACGACCTGCTCGATGCGCCCCGTGAAGCGGAACGGCGCGCGGTAGTCGGGTGTCACGGGCAAGCCGCTGTCGTAACCACAGCACAGGCCTTCGCCCGAGGTCTCGATCACGTGCGGTACCGTGCGTGGAATGTCACCTTCTCCCACGACACGGCCATCGATGGACAGCGTGCCGCGACCCCGGTGCGGACCCGTACGCGTGAAGGCGAAGGCGAGCACGTGCCGGCCGGGAGCGATGCGCTCGGCGGCATCAACGCGATACTCCGCGAGGCCCATGCAGTTGTGCGCGTACGCGAGACGCCCGTCCTTTACGTAGAACGAGTAGCCGGCGAACCAGCTGCCGTGCGCGAGCAGCACGCCCTCGGCGCCATCCGTTGGAATCTCGACGTCGGCGGTGATCGTATGCGAGCGGTCCTTGACGTTGATCGCGGTGTACTCGAACTGCGGCGCGCCGCCCGGGTAGAACACCCGGCGATTGCCCGTAGGGATCGTCCCGGGCTTGCGCTCGCCCATGCGCAACTGCATGCGCGAGTCGAGCGGCAGCACGTTGTACTTGCCCGCCTCCACCCACCATTGCTCGACGAGTGCGGCGAGCTTTTCGGGATAACGATCGGCGAGATCCTCGCATTCGGAGAAGTCCTCCGCCACGTGGTAGAGCTCCCACTTCTGTTGCGCGAGCATCTCCTCGGTGAGCGGAGCACCCTGCGGCTGCTCCACCACGGCCTTCCAGCCATCCGCCCAGATCGCGCGCGAGGCGATCATCTCGTAGTACTGCACCTTCTTGCGCGTGAGCGCGGCCGCGTCGTTGAAGGTGTGGGCGAAGCTCACGCCCTCGAGGGGACGCTGCGCGATGCCGTTCAGCGTGGTGGGGGCCTCGAGTCCGAGCGCCTCGAGCACGGTCGGCGTGAAGTCGACGACGTGCACGTACGGGTCGCGCACCTCGCCCTTCGCCTCGATTCCCTTCGGCCAATGCACGATGAGCGGGTCGCTCATGCCACCCTGATGGAGGTAGCGCTTCCAGCGGCGCAACGGCGTGTTGCCGGCCCACGCCCACCCCCACGAGTAATTCGGGAACGAGCGCACGGTGCCCCACTCGTCGAGGTGCTTGAGATTCTCCTCGACGGTCGGCTCCACGCGGTTGACGAACTGGTTCTCGTTGAACGAGCCGTGCTCGCCGCCTTCCGCGGAGGCGCCATTGTCCGAGGCGAGCAGAATGAGCGTGTTGTCGAGCTCCCCCAACTGCTCGAGAAAGGAGAGCACCCGGCCGATGTGGTGATCGGTCTGCTCCATGAAGCCGGCGAAGACCTCCATCTGCCGGGCGTAGAGCTTGCGCGCGTCGGCGGACAGCGAGTCCCACGCCGCGACCCATTCCGGCCGCGCCGACAGCCGGGTACCCGGCGGCACGATGCCCATCTCGAGCTGGCGGGCGAATGTTTCCTCACGCCACTTGTCCCAGCCGCGGTCGAACTGGCCGCGATAGCGCTCGCTCCACTCGGGCTCGACGTGATGCGGCGCGTGCCCCGCGCCGAGGCAGTAGTACATGAAGAACGGTTTGCCGGGTGCGACGGTGCGCAAGTCGGTCAGGAACTCGATCGCGTGATCGGCGAGGTCGGCATTGAGGTGATACCCCTCTTCCGGCCGCCGCGGCGGATCGATGTAGTGGCTGTCGTGCACGAGCGTCGGCACCCACTGGTTGGTCTTGCCGCCGATGAAGCCATAGAAGCGTTCGAAACCCCGCGACAGCGGCCAGCGCGCCTTCGATGCTCCCGAGGCATATTCGCTGGCCAGCGTGAGATGCCACTTGCCGATGCCGAGCGTGGCATAGCCCTGCGCGAGCAGCATTTCGGAGAGGAAACCGTTCTCCTTGGGCACCATGCCGTTGTAGCCCGGAAAGCCGGTGGCCATCTCCTGGATGATGCCGACCCCATTGCTGTGGTGATTGCGGCCCGTGAGCAGGCACGCGCGCGTGGGCGAGCAGATGGCGGTGGTGTGGAAATCGCGGTAGCGCAGGCCGTTCGCCGCGAGGCGGTCGAAGTTCGGCGTGCGGATGTCCGAGCCATAGCAGCCGAGCTGCGCGAAGCCCACGTCGTCGAGCAGGAAGACGAGCACGTTCGGCGCGCCGTCGCGCGCCTTGGGCGGCAGGGGCCACGCGGGCTCCGAGGTAGCGGCCGTGCGGCCGATCCTGCCCGTGAAGGGCGTGCCTTCGCGGTAGAACTCGAGGTCTTGCACCGGGCCTCCGTTGTCAGCAACGCGCACGCATCCGCAGGACTCGCGCGCTCGTACCATCCGTTCGTCCGAAGTCGCACGGCCCGAAGCCGAGCGGTCCGTTTTTCAGACCAATTTACGCGCATCAGGGGACCTCGTCAATGGCATTGACAGCGCATTGACCTCCGGCGGCACGCTCGGCAGACTTCGCGCGTGCCGATCACGCCCATTGCCGAGCCCCGCCTGTACCAGCGCATCGCCGCTGAACTGGCGCGCCTCATCGACGACGGCACGTTCGGCCCGGGCTCGCGGCTGCCCGCCGAGCGCTCGCTCGCGCAATCGTTGCGCGTGTCGCGCAGCTCGCTGCGGGAGGCGTTGAGCATGCTCGAGCTGCAGGGGCGTATCGAGATCCGCATCGGGTCCGGCGCCTACATTGCCCCGCGCACGGAGCGCCCATCGCGCGCGATACGCGCGGCACAGCCAGCGGAACAGCGAGGTGCGCAGCCCGAGGTGTCGCCTTTCGACGTGCTGCGCGTGAGGCGCATGGTCGAAGCGGAAGCCGCTGCGCTGGCAGCACGACATGCCACGCCCGCACAGCGCACGGCGCTGGCGGCCGCATTCCGCCGCCTCGCCGCGCAGATGCGCGCGAACCAGCTGCGCCCCGCGGCGGATCGTGAGTTCCACCTGTGCATCGCCCAGGCGAGCGGCAACGCCGCGTTGGCCCGGGTGATCGAGAACCTGTGGACCTACGGGGAGCAGCCGCTCAACACCCGCATGGAAAAGCTCTTCGTGTCCGCGGCGCGCAGGCGCGACAACATCGCCGAGCACATGGCGATCCTCGATGCGATCACCAAAGGCCGTCCCGACGCCGCGCGACGTGCCATGCGCAGGCACCTCGCCAATGCGGAGCGGCAACGCCTGATCCTGCTGCGCCAGCCGCCTCCGGCGAACTGACGTCGCGCACCGCGCCGGCAATCCGGGGCGGGCGTGTGACGCAGGCCCATCGGCGCGAGATCTCGACCCCGCGCCTCGCTCCGGTGCGGAAAACCGTGCGGATGAACCGGGTGGGTGCAGCATGAGCGCACCACGCCATGGTGCGGTCCCGCACGATCGTGAGCCATGCCGCCATGCAAGCGTGGCATGCGAAGCCGTGCGGCAGGCGCGCCGACGTCGACCAAGGCACTGATTGCCAGACGGTTTGCTCGTGCCTTCGAGGCACGCCGACCCGACGACACGATGGGAGCAATGCCGTCTCCGCGTGCCTCGCCGCGGTGCACCACCCTTGCATGGCAGCCTGGCACGCGGCGTGCGAATGGCAAGGCGTGGCCTCGTCCTCCGAAATCGCCGATCGCATCGGCGAGTCGATCCTCGCCCAGCGCCTGTCGCCCGGCACGCGGCTGGGCGAGGCGCAGCTCGCATCGATCTTCGGCGTAAGCCGTACTGTGATCCGCGAAGCGTTGACGCGCCTCTCCGAGCGCGGCGTGGTCACCGTCAATGCAAGGCGTGGCTGGTACGTGATCGAGCCCTCGCTGGTGGAGGCGCAGGAGGCCTTCGCCGCGCGCCGCGTGATCGAGCTGGGCCTCATCCGTCAGGTGTCGACGGTCGACGCGGCCACCGTGCGCAAGCTGAAGAACCACCTCGCGCGCGAGCGACAGGCGCTGCGTGCGGAAGACGTGGGCGCGCGCAGCTTTCTTCTCGGCGACTTCCATGTGTGCCTCGCGGAATGCATCGGCAACGGTCTGCTCGCCGACACGCTGCGCGATCTCACGGCGCGTACCACGCTCATCTCCATGCTGTACCAGTCCTCGCACGACGCCGACCAGAGCTGCGCCGAGCACGTGGAGATCGTGGCGGCCCTCGAGAAGGGCGACTCGGCGCGCGCCGAGCGCCTCATGTCGCACCACATCGGCAACGTGGAGGCAGGCTTGACGCGCGCCCCCGCGCAGGATGCGCTGTCGCATTTGCGCGACGCCCTGGCGCCCGTGGCCAAGGGCTCGCTATCGCCGCCCGACACCCGCGCGACTTCGGTTGCACCGCTTCCGCGTTCGCCTCCGTCACTCGCCCCCAACCCGCGCCGTGCCACCCGCCCGCCGCGCTGATGTCCATCCTCACCTTGGAGACCTTCATGAAGCTCGCTCGACTCCTCCCTCCCCTCGCCTTGCTCGTCATCGCCACCGGCGCGCAAGCGCAAGCCGCCCTCGACGACGTGATGGCGAAGAAGGTCAT
>CAZUGY010000113.1:0-14900 GCA_964620265.1 uncultured Alcaligenaceae bacterium | reverse complement strand
AATCGAATCACGTACGGCGATTCAAGCTTCGGCAGCGACGCCGAAGTCGAGGCCTTCATCGTCGTCAGCGGCGCGCACTACAGCGGGCCGAAGGGACCGGATCAATCCGTCCTGCAACCCGGCGCGGTGGACGTGCGTGCTCTCGACCTCGACGGCCAGAAGTGCTTTCCCTCCTTCCCCGTTGGGATAGGCCCCTTTTCCGGCGCCGCCGGCAGCTCGGGCAGCGCTGCGAGCTCGTCGGGTGTCATGACGTGCTCTCCGTCGACGCCTGCTCGCTCTCCCACCCTTTTAGGGCGAGGAGCACGGTACGCGGCACTGGTCGTGCCCCCGTTCGGTATTGACTCACGCTCCGTCGGGTCATGCCAATGGCCTCGGCCGCGGCCGCGAGCGACAGGCTGTGCCTATCCTGCCACTCGCGAAACGCCAGTGTATCGGCCCGGCCCTGCTGCTCCAGCGCCATCTCGAGCACGCGGTCGGCGTCCAGTCCGTCAGCGTCGGGCCACTCCAGCGTCTGTCCCCAGTCGGCCACACGTGCGCGCTCGAACGCGGCCCGCTTCTTGAGCGGTGCGAATACCGCGAAGCGATCGGACAACTCAGAAAAGTCGACCTGCACCGTCTGACCGCCCACATAGCGGACCTCGAGGACCATGTCCTTGAGCGGGCGAACCGACTCCATGCGATTGGTGAGCTTGCTCATCTCGTTACCTCACGGGCGGGTTGTTCATGCGCGCCCATTCGGCACGCACGGTTTCCGCGTTGGCGGCGACCCACGCCACCGCCTGCGCGATCACGACTGCGGGCACGCCCCGATTGAGCACCGTTCCGTCGAGGTGGACCACGGCCTTGCCGTCCGGGTGGATCACATGCACGTGCACCGGCGGATGCTCGTTGCCCTGCACGCGGATCACCCAGTTCGACGCGGTGTAGAGCTTGCCCATGGGTTGAATAATAGAGAAATTATTTCCCTATATCAACGCCGTTCGTCGGCAACGCTCACCGATTTTCCATATATTTATACGGTATGGAGTTCTCCGTCCGCTATGCGACCATGGCGATAATGTCGGAGATAAGAGTGGGGATAGCCGCCGTTGCCCCTGGGGACGCCACGCTAACCCCACCACGTCGCAGTGGTATGCGGTAGGCGATCCGCACGGTCCTGACCTCGGCTCGGAGTGTAGATCCTCGCGCGCCAGGGTCACCGGCCGTCAAGCCCGTGCCCCATCGGCAGCTGTTGGCGCGGGCAGGACTGACAATCTCAGGTTGAGCGCACCCAGGACCTTGATCACGGTGGCGAACTCCGGGTTTCCTTCGGCCGAGAGTGCTCGAATTGCCATCCCAGGCTACGCCGATCAAGGCGCCCACCGCACCCCCGCATACACCGTCCCCCCACCCGTCGAATAATCCGCCGCAAGCTGATAGTCCTTGTCGAACACGTTGTTCCCGCGAACGAGCAGGCTCCATCCCTTCGCAAACGGCCACTCGACGGTCATGTTGACGATGCCGTAGCCGCCGAGCCTCCTCGTATTGGAAGCATCGTCGTAGCGCATCGACGACGCGACATACTCCACCCCCATCTGCACCGGCCCCACCTGCTGCAGCACCCGCAGCGCCCCATGCTGGCGCGCACGGCGCGGCAGCAGGTTCCCGTTCGCATCGTTCTCGGGATTCTGCAGATCGAGCGAGCCGATCACCCGTGTGTCGCGCCACGTTGCATCGAGCCCCAGCGTCACGCCCTCCAGCGTGGCGCGGTCCACGTTGTCGGGCCGGCAGTTGAAGTCGGCATCGCAGCCGAACACGATCAGGTCCTTGACCCGGTTGTGATAAACCACGGCCCGCGCCTCCCAGCGAAACTCGGAGTACGACGACGTCCAGTACACACCCGCTTCCGCATTCTCCGACTCCTCCGGCACCAGGTCCGGATTGGAGAAGCCCGGGAAGTACAGGTCGTTGAAGCTCGGCGCCTTGAAGCCCGTGTTGAAGCCGGCCGTCACGCGCCACGCCGGCGTGAAGTGGTAGCCGAGGGCGATGCCGCCCGTGGTCTGGCCGTCGTACTGGCTGGAGTCGTCGTAGCGCAGGTTGCCCTGGAGCGCCCAGTTGTCGCGGCGCAGCTGGTACACGCCGGTCACCGAATTCGTATCGCGGTCGGTGACGGCGAAAGCGTTCTCGGTGGCGAGATGCTCTTCCCTGCGCTCGACCGTCAGCGACAGGCCCCCTACGGGTAATGTGATGTCGTTCTGCCACATGTACTGCCGCTGTGTCGTCTTGAATGGCGCGGCGCCGTACGCGGACTCCGACACCGAATCGTCGGAACCGGAGCCGAGCGTGAGGGTGGACAACCAGTTATTGCCGAGCTTGTTGCGGCTCACCACCGACCACGCTTCGAGCGTGGTGACGGTGCGATCGTCGAAGCCCAAACCGCCATCGGTCTGGTTGTTGAGGCGGTTGTAGAGATACTGCACTGCCACTTCCTGCCCCGGCATCCAGGGCAGCGCCGCATTGAAGCCCACGTTCTGCGTCGAGTAGCCGTCCCGGTCCGGGTTGTAGCTGAAGTTGTCGGGATTGACGATGGCATTGAAACCGTCGCTGCGCGTGCCGCCGGCCTGCACGGAAAAGCGCAGGTCGCCGATGGAGCCGCGCAGGCCGGCATTGGCATTGCGCGTGTCGTAGGTGCCGTATCCGGCCGCGACGTGCCCGCTGAACGCGCCCGCCTCCGCTTGCTTGGTGAAGACCTGGATCACGCCACCGATGGCATCCGCGCCGTAGAGGCTCGACGCGGGGCCGCGGAGGATCTCGATGCGCTCGATCTGGTCGAGCGGAATCGCTTCGAGCGCGGTGGATCCCGTGGACGACGACCCGACGCGCAAGCCGTCGATGAGGACGAGCGTCTGCCCGGTGTTGGCACCGCGGATGTACGCGCCGGACGTCCCGCCCGGGCCGCCGTTGATCGTGACCTCCACGCCCGGCTGGCGCTGCAGGAGCTGGGGCAGGCTCTGCACGCCACTGCGGACGATCTCATCGGCCTTGATCACGGTGAGGTCGGCGAGGATCTCGCTGATGGGCTGCGCCGTGCGGGTCGCCGTCACGACGACGGGATCGAGCGTGGGCACGCCGGTCGCTTGCGCCAGGGTCTGGGCCTGCGCGCTACCCACGGCGAGTGCCGCCATCGTGCCGACCTCGACCGCGAAGGTGATCCCTCGCCGCGAGCCCGTCCTCGATGCGAATCGCTTCCTTCCGATGCTCCCCATCCCCATGTGCTTCATGTTCGTCTCCGCGTTGCGCCGCGCGTCCCCGCATGGCGATCCTGCAAGAGGCAACAGGGAGAGGTTTCGAGCACGAGGCGGGGCATGCACGAACGACGCAGGCGCCCACGTCATGCGCAACGCCGCCCGCGCTGTGCCTGGCTTCGAGCCCCTCGCGCTTGGATGCGCAAAGGAGCGATCTCGCAGGTCGGTCTCCGGGCTTGGCCTTGCGGGCCGCTTTGCCTTCCCATCGCTCGGAGCGACAGTGGCGTGGTCAAGCGGTCCTTGAATAGGCTTACCGTTGCGGGGGCAGCTGCGGCTTTCGCGCGGATCGGAATCCGCGCGGCACCGCATTCCCGTTTCACCCGCCGCGAAGAGGATCGCGGCGGACACCTGCGGAGTGGATTGTACCGGTATCCCGGCAGACGCCTTGACGTGACCTCCATCCGGCCGCATAGTTGTTGAATTCTTCAACAACTGGTGAGCCCTCTCCATGGCGACGGTCAATTTCAGCGTGCCGGACGATGTCAAGGACGCGTTCAACAAGACATTTGCGGGGCGTAACAAGAGCGCCATCGTGGCGGCGCTCATGACGCGCGCGGTCGAGGAGGAGAAGCAACGCAAGCGGCAGGCCCGCGCCATCGATCGTTTGCTTGCGCGCCGGGAAGGAAAGGAGCCGTTGCCGCTGGAAGCGTTGGATAACGCCCGCGACGCGCTGCGCCGATGAACGTCGTCGCGGACGCCAGCGTCGCCATAAAGTGGGCTCTCCCATTCCGGAGCGACGAACCGGATTCGGAGCAAGCCCTCGGGCTACTGTCCCGTGTGAGAGACGGCATGGTCAGGCTCCATCAACCCCCGCACTGGTTCGCGGAAGTCAGCGGCGTACTGGTCCGGCTGTCGCCGGAGACTGCCCTCGACGACATCGCGGATCTGCACGAGATCCGATTCGAGCGCGTCGAGAGCAAGGCGCTTTACTTGCGCGCGAGCAAGCTGGCCATGGACCTTGGACAGCACCTGTTCGATGCCCTCTATCACGCCGTGGCACTCGAAGTCCCCGACGGTGTCCTGGTGACGGCGGACGAGCGCTACTATCGCAAGGCCCGTGCCCTGGGCCACATCGCGCGCTTGGCTGACCTTCCCGACTGACGCGGTTATGGCGCCTTGCGCTGCCCGGGCACGTGCCCCCACCGCTCGCGTGCGGCAAGCAGCCGACGAGCGTCGCACCGCGGCAAAGGCTCTACCTCCCCTGCCCCTTCATCCGCGCAAACGCCGCTGCCATCGCATTGGCCGGCATGGCCGCCTCCTGCTTCGCCGCGGGCGATCGCACCTCGCGCCGAGGCACGCCCGACCGCGGCTCGCTGCGCTTGGCCACGTCATCGTCCATCCGCATCGTGAGCGCGATGCGCTTCCGGGCGATGTCGACCTCCACGACCTTGACCTTCACCACGTCGCCGGCCTTGACGACGCTGTGCGGGTCCTTGACGAACTTGTGCGACAACGCCGAGACGTGCACGAGGCCGTCCTGGTGCACGCCGATGTCCACGAACGCACCGAAGTTGGTGACGTTGGTGACCGTGCCTTCGAGCCGCATGCCCGGCACCAGGTCCTTCAGCTCCTCCACGCCGTCGGCGAACGTGGCGGTGCGAAACTCCGGACGCGGATCGCGGCCGGGCTTCTCGAGCTCGCCCAGGATGTCGCGGATCGTCGGCACGCCGACGCTTTCGCTCGTGTACTTCTCGGGCTGCACGGAGCGCAGCAAGCTGGTGTCGCCGATCACCTGGCGCAGGTCGCGGTCGAGGTCGGCAAGGATGCGCTCCACCACCGGATACGACTCCGGATGCACGCCCGAGCCGTCGAGCGGCGTGTCGCCATCGCGGATGCGCAGGAAGCCTGCGGCCTGCTCGAAGGTCTTCTCGCCGAGGCGCGGCACCTTGCGCAGCTGCTTGCGGCTCGCAAAGGGACCGTTGGCATCGCGATAGCCCACGATGCCCGTCGCAAGCGACGCATTGAGCCCGGACACGTGCGTGAGGAGCGCCGCGGACGCCGTGTTCACGTCGACACCCACGGTGTTCACGCAATCCTCCACCACGGCTTCGAGCGAGCGTCCGAGCCTGTACTGGTCGACGTCGTGCTGGTACTGGCCCACGCCGATGCTCTTCGGATCGATCTTCACGAGCTCGGCCAGCGGATCCTGCAGGCGACGGGCGATGGATGCCGCGCCGCGCAGGCTCACGTCGACGTCCGGGAGCTCGGTGGACGCGACCTCCGATGCCGAGTACACCGAGGCGCCCGCCTCCGACACCACGACGCGCGCAAGCCCGAGCTCCGGATGCCGGCGCATGAGCTCGGCCGCGAGCTTGTCCGTCTCGCGGCTCGCCGTGCCGTTGCCGATGGCCACGAGCTCCACCGCGTGCTTCCCTGCAAGTTGCCGCAAGGTCGCGAGCGCGCCGTCCCAGTCGCGTCGCGGCTCGTGCGGATAGATCGTGGCAGTGTCCACGAGCTTGCCCGTGCGATCGACCACCGCGACCTTCACCCCCGTGCGCAAGCCGGGATCGAGGCCGAGCGTCACGCGCGGACCGGCGGGGGCGGCGAGCAGGAGATCGTGCAGGTTGCGTGCGAACACGCGGATCGCCTCCTCCTCGGCACGCGTGCGCAACTGGCCCATGAGCTCGACCTCGAGGTGCAGCGACAGCTTGACGGTCCAGGTCCAGCGGGCCGTCTCGAGGAGCCACTTGTCCGCCGCGCGGCCCCGATCGACGATGCCCACATGCACGGCCACGATGCCGATGCAAGGCGACGGCCGCGGCGGATCCTCGAGCTCCTGCGGCGTCTTCAGTTCCAGCCGCAGCACGTTCTCGTTGCGCCCCCGCAGCATGGCCAGCGCGCGATGCGAGGGCACCGATTTCAACGGCTCGCGAAAGGCGAACCAGTCGCGGAACTTCGCCCCTTCGCTCTCCTTGCCTTCGATCACGGTCGACACCACCAGCGCGTCGTCGGCGAGCTGCTGGCGCAGCTTGGCGAGCAGTCCCGCGTCCTCGGCAAAGCGCTCGATCAGGATCTGGCGCGCGCCGTCGAGCGCCGCCTTGACATCGGGCACGTGCTTTTCGGCAGGCTCGGCCTCGGTGCGCACATAGCCTGCCGCCACGACCTCCGGCACCAGCGTCGGATCGGCGAAGAGCGCATCGGCGAGCGGCTCGAGGCCCGCCTCGCGCGCGATCTGCGCCCGCGTGCGCCGCTTCGGCTTGAAGGGAAGGTAGAGGTCCTCGAGGCGCTGCTTGGTCTGCGCCGCTTCGAGCTCCTGCCGCAGCGCCGGCGTGAGCTTGCCCTGCCCATCCACGCTCGCGATCACCGCGGCACGCCGCTCCTCGAGCTCGCGCAGGTAGACGAGCCGCTCGGCGAGCGCGCGCAGCTGGATGTCGTCCAGCGAGCCGGTGGCTTCCTTGCGGTAGCGGGCGATGAAAGGCACGGTGGCGCCTTCGTCGAGGAGGCGGACGGTGGCGGTCACTTGCGCGGGACGCACGCCGAGCTCGGTGGCGATGCGCGATTCGATGGACGGCAGCATGAGGCGATGCGAGGTGCGTTGCGAAGGGGTCGGACTCTACGTTCCCGCCGCATGCACGACAAGTCTTGACGCGGCGCCGCCGTTGGGGCTTCGCACGAGCGCCTCTGCGGCGCAGCACCGCGATCACGCGACGCGTCGCACGAGCGCCTGCACGCGGCGTTGGGACGCGGGCCAGCGCGGCCTTTCGCATGCCGCGTGAGCTATCATCGCGGGCGCCCTTTCCGCCGTGCCTTGCCTCATGCCCAGTGTCCTTCCCCGCGCGTCCCCGCCTTCGCTCGCCGAGCGCGTGGTCTTCATCACCGGCGCCAGCGGCGGCCTGGGCGCGGCCCTCGCCCGCGCCTGCGCGGCCGCCGGCGCCACCGTGGTGCTGCACGGCAAGACGCAGCGCAAGCTCGAGTCACTCTACGACGAGATCGGGAAGGCAGGCGGGCCCGAGCCCACGATCCTGCCGCTCGACCTCGCCAAGGCCGGCGCCGAGGACTTCGGCAACGTGGCCAATGCCTTGCAGGCGCAACTGGGACGCCTCGATGCGCTCGTGCATACGGCCGCCGCCCTGGGATCGCTCGGGCCGATCGAGCACCAGTCCTTCGACAGCTGGCTGACGCTGCTGCGCGTGAACGTGGCCGCCCCCATGGGCCTCACCCGCGCGCTCATGCCGATGCTCGCTGCGGCCAGCGATGCGAGCGTGGTCTTCACCCTCGACGACCGCGGCGAGACGCCGCGCGCGTACTGGGGCGGCTACGGCGTGACCAAGGCCGGCGTGGGCACGCTCGCGCGCGAGCTGGCCGACGAGTGGGAGAACCGCGAGCACCTGCGCGTGAATGCGGTGGTGCCGGGACCGATCCACTCGCCGCTGCGCGGCCGCACACATCCGGGCGAAGACAAGTCGGGCTTGCCCACGGCGGAGATGCTGGTGCCGCTCTACCTCCATCTCATCGCGGGGCAAACGAAGGCCGACAGTGGACAGCTCGTGAATGCTCAGGCCTGGCTCGCCGGTGCGCCCTGCGCCACGCCGCTGCGCGCATAGCGCAGGAGGATCCGCAGCCGGCGGAAGTCCTCCGGCGGCAGCATGTCGGGCAGGACGAGGATCGCACGCGAGCGCCACGTGCCGTCGGGCCGCCACACGAGGGTAGTGAGCGTGGCCGCGACATAAGTGGCGCTGCGCAGGTGTCCCGCCACGAGGCGGCCATCGGCGTGCCGCACCACGAGCACACGATCGGTGCCGAGATGCACGGCCACGACCGCGCGCGCACCGCTGCGCAACCCGATCGTGCGGAAGGTATCCCACGCAACGCTCAGCACCACGCCGCAGCCGAGCGCATGCGCCCAGGAGGGAATGGGCAGCGCGAGCACCACTCCCAGCGTGGCCAGCGCCACGAGGCCCGTGGCCACGCCCGCGAGCGGCGACGGTCCGAGCGTGACATCGATGGAGGGTGCATTGCGCATGGGCTGCATTGCACACCCTGGAGCGCAACGGCGCGATCATCCGTTCGGTCGACCAGCGCAGCGCGGTACGTCCTTCAACCCGCGCGTCGCGGCACGAAGCTTCCCGCACGCGCGGCACGACGCGCGATCGCCAGGGCCGCCACGACACACACGACGATGCTCACCACGGAGGCCTCCGGCCCGAACTCGCCCCCCGACAGCCACGTCGGCCCCGAGAGTGATCCGGTGAAAAGCCCGTGGGAGGGCGTGCCGGAGACGGGCGCTCCGAAGATGCCGCCCTGCATGAAGTTCCAGGCGCCATGGATGCCCATCGCAAACCACAGTCGCCGCGTGAGCACGTAGGCACAGGCGAGGAGAATGCCGGCCTCGAGCGCGATGGCCACGGACCCGGCGAGCGACGGATGCGGTGAGAGCAGGTGCAGGCCGCCGAAGAGCGCTGCCGACACGAGGATGGCGATGATCGAGCCGAACGCGGCCTCGACGAGCCGGTACAGGATGCCGCGGAACAATATCTCCTCGACGACCGCCGCACCCACGCTCACCACGAGCGCCGTCGCCACACCGCTCCACGTGCCGCGGCCCACGATCGTGTAGGCGCCCACCGCCGCCAGCACCGCAATCACCGTCGCGAAGAGCCCCGCACCCACGAGGACACCGGCGCCCGCCTCCCGCCATGCGCCCTCACGCGAGAGCTCCAGCACCGCGCGCTTCTCCACGCGACGCACGTAGAACCGATAGCTCCCGACCGCGACCACGCTGACCGCAGCCGGCGCGAGCCACGCCGGATCCACGCCGATCGCCTTCGCGAAAAGAAACGCCACGAAGCCGGTCGCCAGCACCGGCACGACGACCAAGCCCGCCGCGAGCGCCAGCCGGCGCGCGAGCTGCCCCGGCGACAGCCTTTCCGGGGGCGGCGGTGGCGTTACGACGGCTTCGCCCCCGCCAGCGCGAGCCACGTCTCCACCACCGTATCCGGGTTGAGCGACATGCTCTCGATGCCCTGGTCCACGAGCCACTGCGCGAGGTCCGGATGGTCCGACGGGCCCTGCCCGCAGATGCCCACGTACTTGCCGGCCTTCTGGCAGGCCTTGATGGACAGCGACAGCATCGCCTTCACCGCATCGTCGCGCTCGTCGAAGGTGGTGGCGATGGCACCGCCCGAATCGCGGTCGACGCCGAGCGTCAACTGCGTCATGTCGTTGCTGCCGATGGAAAAACCATCGAAGTACTCGAGGAAGCGGTCGGCGAGGATCGCATTGGACGGCAGCTCGCACATCATCACCACGCGCAGCCCGTTCTTCCCGCGCTCGAGCCCGTTCCTGGCCAGCAGCGAGAGCACCTCTTCGGCTTCCTTCAACGTGCGCACGAACGGCACCATGAGCTCGACGTTGGTGAAGCCCATCGTATCGCGCACGCGCTTCATTGCCTCGCACTCGAGTGCGAAGCAGTCGTAGAACTCGGGGGCGACGTAGCGCGACGCGCCGCGGAAACCCAGCATCGGATTCTCCTCGTGCGGCTCGTAGCGATCGCCACCCAGGAGGTTCGAATACTCGTTGGACTTGAAGTCCGACAGCCGCACGATCACCTTCTTGGGGAAGAACGCCGCGGCGATGGTCGCGACCCCTTCCACGATCTTCTGCACGTAGAACTCGGTGGGGCTCGCATAGCCCGCGATGCGCTGCTCGATCTCGGCCTTGAGCTTGCCGGGCTGGCGGTCGAGCTCGAGCAGCGCCTTCGGATGGATCCCCACGTTGCGGTTGATGATGAACTCGAGGCGCGCGAGGCCCACGCCCTCGTTGGGCAGGCGCTGGAACTCGAAGGCGAGCTCGGGATTGCCCACGTTCATCATGATCTTGGTGGGCGAGACCGGCATGCGGTCGAGCGCGATGTCCACGATCTCCACCGGCAGGATGCCGGCGTACACATGGCCGGTGTCGCCTTCGGCGCACGACACGGTGACCTCGTCGCCTTCGGCGAGCCTCGCGGTGGCATCGCCGCAGCCCACCACCGCCGGGATGCCGAGCTCGCGCGCGATGATCGCGGCGTGGCAGGTGCGTCCCCCGCGATTGGTCACGATGGCCGCGGCGCGCTTCATCACCGGCTCCCAGTCGGGATCGGTCATCTCGGTCACGAGCACGTCGCCTTCGGCCACGCGATCCATCTCGGCGGCGGAGCGGATCATGCGCACGCGGCCCTGGCCGATCTTCTGGCCGATGGCGCGGCCGGTGGCGAGCACCGCGCCCTGGCCGCCGAGCTTGTAGCGGCGCAGGACGTCGGCGTTGTCGTCCTGCGACTTCACCGTCTCCGGACGGGCCTGGAGGATGTAGAGCTCGCCGTCGGTGCCGTCGCGGCCCCACTCGATGTCCATCGGACGGCCATAGTGCTTCTCGATCGTCACCGCCGCGCGGGCGAGTGCCTCGACCTCGGCGTCGGTGATCGAGAAGCGGATGCGCTGGTCGGCCGGCACTTCCTCGGTCACCGTGGATTTGCCCGCGGCGCGCGCATCGGTGAACACCATCTTGAGCGCCTTGCCCCCCACGGACTTGCGCAGGATCGCGGGGCGGCCCGCGGCGAGGTTGCGCTTGTCGACGTAGAACTCGTCGGGATTGACCGCGCCCTGCACCACCGTTTCGCCCAGGCCGTAGGCGGCGGTGATGAACACCACCTGGTCGAAGCCCGACTCGGTGTCGAGCGTGAACAGCACGCCCGAGGCGCCCAGGTCGCTGCGCACCATGCGTTGCACCCCGGCGGACAGCGCCACCTCGGCGTGGGCATAGCCCTTGTGCACGCGATAGGCGATGGCGCGGTCATTGTAGAGGGAGGCGAATACCTCTCGTATTGCATGAACTACATTGTCCAAACCATTGATATTGAGAAATGTTTCCTGCTGCCCGGCAAAGGAGGCGTCGGGCATGTCTTCCGCCGTGGCCGAGGAGCGCACGGCGAATGACGCCTGGGCATTGCCTTGCGTCAGCTCCCGGTAGGCGATGCCGATCGCCTCTGCCAGCGCCGGCTGCAGCGGCGCTTCCACGATCCACCGGCGGATCTCCTGCCCCGCGGCCGCCAGCGCCCGCACGTCGCCCACGTCGAGATCGGCCACCCGACGCTGGATCCGCGCCGTGAGGTCGTTGTGCGTGAGGAAGTCGCGGAAGGCCGAGGCCGTGGTGGCAAAGCCGCCGGGAACGCGGATCCCCGCGCCGGCCAGCTGGCTGATCATCTCCCCGAGCGAGGCATTCTTGCCTCCCACCTCCTCCACGTCGCTCATGCGGAGGCGTTCGAAAGGAATGACCAGGGGACGGGCTTGATTCATGACGGGATCCGAGGTGTTTGGTGCGCCGCAGCGCACAGGAAAGATGCGATCTTACCCGCTGCGGGGGAGCGCTCCCTGCACAGACGCAAGCGCGCGCGGCCTCGCGGCGCACCCGGCGCCTGCCACGACGTTCGCCGCCGCGGTGCGCCAATGGAAACGGCCGCTCGTCTGGCGGCCGTTTTCCGGGCGGGCGCGGGTCTCGCGTCAGCGGCGAGTATCACCTGCCGCGGGCACCTGCAACAGGGAATCGTCATCGTCCCCGTAGCTGCCCTGCTCGCTGTCGGGCGACAGGCTGACGCCGCCATCGGCGGTCGAACGGTGCCGGCTCTTCACCGCCCGGCGCAGCGTGCGGTAGAGGTCGGGATGCGATTCCTTGAGATAGCTGATGATCTCGAAGTCCACCCGCTTGACCTGCGACAAATCGAGCTGTTCCACATGAACAAGGCGCAGCAACTCCTTGACGGGACGGGGCATGTCCCGCCCGCTCTCGTAGCGCGACCCCCCGCTTTGGGTGACCCCGATCTGCGTCCAGAACTGCTCCTGGTTCATGCCCAGGCGACGCCGGATTTCGCGGGGGTTGAGAACGCGGTCGAGGATTTTCACGGTGGCGGGAACCTGGTCGGGTCGAAGGAATGTTCGCGGCGGGACCCGCGCTATCCCAATGGCATATTTTTGACGCTTTTGCGCCGTCGCGCAAGTGTTGCAGACGAGCGGCGCGAATGCGCATTGATAGAATCGGGCGTGACCATCGATCTCCACGCGCACTCTACCGCCTCCGACGGGCTCCTGGCCCCTGGCCTTCTGGTCGAGCGCGCCGCGGCGCAAGGCGTGACCGTGCTCGCGCTCACCGACCACGACGATCTCGCGGGCCTGCCCGAGGCGGCTGCCGCCGCAGTGGTGCACGGGATCGAGCTCGTGAACGGCGTGGAGATCTCCGCCACGTGGGAGCGGCACACGATCCACGTCGTGGGACTGCGGGTCGATCCGGCCGATGCCACCCTGGCGGAGGGCCTGGCCGGCATTCGCGCCGGACGCGACGGCCGCGCGCGCCAGATCGGCCAGGCGCTGGCGCGCGCCGGGATCGGCGGCGCCTACGACGGGGCGCGCCGCCACGCGGGAGGCGATCGCCTCATCTCGCGCGCCCACTTCGCGCGCTTCCTCGTGGAACAGGGGCGCGCGCGGTCCACGCGGGATGTCTTCAAGCGCTTCCTCGTGGCCGGCAAGCCCGGCTACGTGCCGCACGCCTGGGCGCCGCTGGCGGACACCGTGGCGTGGATCCACGCCGCCGGCGGACAGGCCGTGCTCGCGCATCCAGGCCGCTACGACCTCACCCCCACCGGCATGCGCCGGCTGCTGCAGGCCTTCCGCGACGCAGGCGGCGACGCGATCGAGGTCGTCTCGGCCGCGCACACCCGCGAGGAATACGCCACCTTCGCCGGCTACGCGCGCAGCTTCGGCTTCCTGGCCTCCGCCGGCTCCGACTTCCACGGCCCCGGCGAGAGCCCGCTCGACCTGGGCTTCCTGCCGGCGCTTCCGGCCGGGCTCACCCCGGTGTGGTCGGCATGGTAGACACGCTCCCCCGCGCCCGCGGCAAACGTACCGTCTTCTTCATCTCCGACCGCACCGGCATCACCGCGGAGATGCTTGGCAACAGCCTCCTCACGCAGTTCGACGTGATCGACTTCCAGCGCGTGACGCTGCCGTTCGTCGACACGCCCGAGCGCATCGCCGAGGCGGTGCGGATCGTCAACGACACCGCGCACGCCGCAGGCCAGCGCCCCATCGTGATCAGCTCGATCGTCGACGAGGCGATGAGCGAGATCGTGCGCCGCGAGGTCCATGCGCTCACGCTCGACCTCTTCCAGGTCTTCATCCAGCCGCTCGAGGCGGAGCTCGGCGCCAAGAGCTCGCACGCCGCGGGACGCACGCACGGCATCGCCAACAGCCACGAATACTTCGCGCGGATGGAGGCGATCAACTTCACGCAGGCGCACGACGACGGCGCCAGCACGCGCGAGCTCGGCAAGGCGCAGGTGGTGCTGGTGGGCGTGTCGCGCTGCGGCAAGACGCCGACCTCGCTCTACCTCGCCCTCCAGTTCGGCATCCGCGCGGCCAACTTCCCGCTCACCCCCGACGACTTCGCTGCGCGGAAGCTGCCGGCGTCCGTGGTGCCCTTCCGCGCCAAGCTCTTCGGACTCACGATCCAGCCGGAGCGGCTGCGCGAGATCCGCCACGAGCGCCGGCCCGGCAGCAAGTATGCGTCGCTCGACAGCTGTCGGCACGAGGTCCGCGAAGCCGAGGCCCTCATGACGCGCGAGCGCATCGAGATGCTCGACACGACCACGAAGTCGATCGAGGAGATCGCCACGACGATCCTGCACCGGGCCAAGCTGCAGCGCCACGTGTACTAGGCGGCGCGGCCGTCGCCATCGCGCCGGCTATTGCGCCGGGATGCACATCACGACGTGGTCGGGACCATCGCCTTCCGCGATCCATCCCCTCCCCACCATCTCGTCGCGCACCGCGCGATCGCTCGTGTAGCGATGGTTGGCGTCCGCCCGGTTGTTGAAGACGCGATACACCGGTTGTGTCGCTGCCGGGCAGTTGCCGGCATCCGGCAGCACCACGTGCATGTAGTCGGGATCCTCGAGCACGAAGTCGGGCTGCGCGTGCTGCGTCGCCTGGCATTCGGCCACGCCGCGTCCGAAGAAGTGCGAGTTGCCGTCCGCCGGCGGAATGTAGAAGCGGCACACCTGGCTGGTGCCGGCCTGCGCATTGGCGTAGGCCCGGAACGTCCGCCCGGTGCGCGTCCAGCGCGACGGCATGCCGCCGGCGTCGAGCGTGGCGATCTCGGCGTCGATCCAGGTGATGAAGTAGTGGTCGAGCTCGGCGTTGTAGTACTCCACGACCTGGATCGTGGGCGGGGCCGGCGCCGCCGCGCCGCCCCGGGCGGACAGCGCGACGTCGTAGTAGCCGTCATTGGTGTACACGGAGAGCTTTCCCGTCACCGCGCCGTCGGCGGCCGGGGTGGCGGCAACCTGCATCGAGCAGCTGGCCCCGGGGAGCACGACCGACCCGGCACCGCAGCCGTCCACGCGACGGAACTGCGCATCCGCGAACTCGACGGACTGCAGCGCGAGAGGAACGTTGCCGTGGTTGGTGAAGGTCACCGGCTGCACCGCCGTGCTCGTACCGGCCGCAGCCG
This sequence comes from uncultured Alcaligenaceae bacterium, assembly GCA_964620265.1. GTDB lineage: Bacteria > Pseudomonadota > Gammaproteobacteria > Burkholderiales > Casimicrobiaceae > VBCG01. The sequence continues at coordinate 138 of CAZUGY010000113.1, read as the reverse complement.
TCCCGAGGTCGAGCTTCGCAGGGACGGAGCATGCATAGGCCGCGCGGGTGCCACCGGGCAGGCCGTAGCTGCAGCGACAGCCGCGCAGGTCGTCGTCCTGCGGCATCACCTGCTGGTTGTACGCCGTGTACGGGGGGC
>CAZUGY010000112.1:0-14941 GCA_964620265.1 uncultured Alcaligenaceae bacterium | reverse complement strand
GGGCGAGCACGCGCAGCATCTCCTCCTTGGGCTCGCCCACACCGCGCCGCGGATGCCCGCGGACAAGCCCCGCTACCTCATGGGCGTGGGCACGCCGGAGGATCTCGTCGGGGGCGTGGCCGCCGGCGTGGACATGTTCGACTGCGTGATCCCCACCCGCAATGCGCGCAACGGCTGGCTCTTCACGCGCTTCGGCGACATCAAGATCCGCAACGCCCGCCACAAGACCGACACCGCCCCGCTCGACGACACCTGCGGCTGCTACACCTGCCGGCATTTCTCCCGCGCCTACCTGCATCACCTGCAGCGGGTGAACGAGATCCTGGGGGCGCGGCTGGCCACGCTCCACAACCTGCATTACTACCAGGTGCTGATGGCCGAATTGCGGGCCGCGGTGGCTGCCGATGCCCTGCCCGGCTACGTCCGGCGGTTTCACGAAGAGCGGGGCCGCGTGCTAGAATAACCAGTTGTTCGCAAAGAGGAATCACCAGCGGTGTCCGGCATCCGGAACGCTTGGCGATCGACCTCGCAACCGGCGTGCTCCGCACCTTCGGCCACCGGTTGCCGCACATCGACCTCGGGATGGCCCCTGCTCCCGAGCGCCCACAAGCTTTGGAGGAGTTTTTTCCGTGATCAGCCCCGCCTACGCCCAGGCCGCGGCCGCCCCCGCTGGCGCCGACCTGATGTCGTTCCTGCCCATCGTCGCGATCTTCGTCGTCTTCTATTTCCTGCTCATCCGGCCCCAGCAGAAGCGCGCCAAGGAAACGCGCGCGATGCTCGATGCCCTGCAGAAGGGAGACGAGGTCGTCACGGCGGGCGGCGTCGTGGGCCGCATTTCCAAGCTCGACGCGCAATACGCGTCGGTGGAGATCGCGCCCAACGTCGAGATCAGCGTGCAGCGCGCCGCCATCGCGCAACTCCTGCCCAAGGGCACGATCAAAGCGCTGTAAGAGCACACCCCTTCCATCCTTCCGGCCGCGGGGGTCTGCAACCCACCCCGCTGCCGCGCCCGCTGCAAGGCGAATGCCGCCATGAACCGCTATCCCGTCTGGAAATACGTCGTCATCGCCGTCGTGCTGTCGATCGGCGTGCTCTACACCCTGCCCAACTTCTTCCCCGACGTGCCGGCGGTGCAGGTGTCGTCGGTCAAGTCCAGGGTCGACGCGGCGCTCCTCGGTACCATCGAGGAGGCGCTCAAGGCGGCGGGTAACGTCCCCTTCACCGGCTCGGCACTCGATCCCACCGGCATCAAGGTGCGCTTCCCCGACACCGACACGCAGCTGCGCGCCAAGGACGTGATCCAGACGAAGCTTGGCGAGAACTACATCGTGGCGCTCAACCAACTCTCGACGTCGCCGGGCTGGCTGGCCTCGATCGGCGCGCTGCCGATGTACCGCGGCCTCGACCTGCGCGGCGGCGTGCACTTCCTGCTCCAGGTCGACATGAAGGCCGCGCTCGACAAGGCCGCCGACCGCTACACGGCGGACCTCCGGTCGCTCCTGCGCAAGGAGCGCATCCAGTACGGCGGCATCTCGCGCGAGGGCGCCAACGTCGTGATGCGCTTCCGCGACGAGGGCGAGCGCAACAAGGCGCGGGCGGTCATCGAGCAGCAGTTCGCCGACCTCACGTTTCGCGAAATGGGCAGCGGTGACGACCTCCGCCTCGCGGCGAGCCTGAAGCCCGAGGCACAGAAGCGCATCCAGGACGGCGCGGTGGCGCAGAACATCCAGATCCTGCGCAACCGCGTGAACGAGCTCGGCGTGTCCGAGCCCATCATCCAGCAGCAGGGCGCCGAGCGCGTGGTGGTGCAGCTCCCCGGCGTGCAGGACACCGCGCGCGCCAAGGACATCCTCGGCCGCACGGCGACGCTCGAGGTGCGCATGGTCAACGACGACCCCGGCGTGCTCGAGTCGGCCCTCGCCGGCAACGTGCCGATCGGCAGCGATCTGTTCACCGAGCGCGGCGGCTCGCCGCTCGTGGTGCGGCGCCAGGTCGTGCTCACCGGCGACCGCATCAACGATGCGCAGCCCGGCTTCGACCAGCGCAACAACGAGCCCGCCGTGCACATCAACCTCGACGGCGCCGGCGCCAACATCTTCAAGGAGGTCACGCGCGAGAACGTGGGCAAGCGCATGGCCATCGTGCTCGTCGAGAAGGGCAAGGCCGAGGTGATCACCGCGCCGGTCATCCGCGAGGAGATCGGCGGCGGACGCGTGCAGATCAGCGGCCGCATGACCACGCGCGAGGCCAACGACGTCGCGCTGCTGATGCGCGCCGGCGCGCTGGCGGCGCCGATGGAGATCGTGGAGGAGCGCACGGTGGGACCGTCGCTCGGGGCCGAGAACATCGAGAAGGGCTTCAACTCGGTGATGTACGGCTTCATCGTGCTCGCCATCTTCATGTGCTGCTACTACCTGCTCATGGGACTGATCTCGACGATCGCGCTGGCGGTGAACCTGATGCTGCTCGTGGCGCTGCTGTCGATGCTGCAGGCCACCCTCACGCTGCCCGGCATCGCGGCCATCGCGCTCACGCTGGGCATGGCGATCGACGCCAACGTGCTCATCAACGAGCGCATCCGCGAAGAGCTGCGCTGGGGCGCCACGCCGCACGCCGCGCTGACGGCGGGCTACGAGCGGGCGTGGGGCACCATCCTCGACTCCAATGTCACCACGCTGATCGCGGGCGTGGCGCTGCTCATCTTCGGCAGCGGGCCGGTGCGCGGCTTCGCGGTCGTGCATTGCCTGGGCATCCTCACCTCGATGTTCTCCGCGGTATTCGTGTCGCGCGGCATCGTGGCGATCATCTATGGCGGCCGCAAGAAGCTCGAGGCGATCTCCATCGGGCAGGTGTGGCGGCCCGGCAACACCACGCCGCAACCGACCAAGGCGTGACCTTCGGGGCCTTGCCGGCTCCCTTCCCGCACCCACCACCTTTCGCACGATCGCTTCCGGTGACGCCCCGGCCCCGAAGGCCCGTCACCGGAACCCCAAAGAGGCAGCACGATGGAATTCTTCCGGATCAAGCGCGACATCCCGTTCATGCGGCACGCGCTGCTGTTCAACGTGATCTCGCTCGTCACGTTTGTGCTCGCCGTGGTCTTCCTCGCCGTGCGCGGGCTCAACTTCGGCGTCGACTTCCGCGGCGGCACCGTGATCGAGGTGCAGTACGCACATGCGGTGGACTTCGCCCGCATCCGCACGGCCGTGGACAAGCTGCAGCTCGGCGAATTCTCCGCGCAGGCCTTCGGGCGTTCCGACACGGCGCTCATCCGCCTGCCGCTGAAGGAAGGCGTGTCGAGCGCCCAGCTCTCCGAGCAGGTGATGGCCGTGCTCAAGGCCGACGACCCCACGGTCACGCAGCAGCGGGTGGAGTTCGTGGGGCCGCAGGTGGGCAAGGAGCTCTACGAGAACGGCGCGCTCGCGCTGCTGCTCGTCTGCATCGGCATCGTGATCTATCTCGCCATACGTTTCGAGTGGCGGTTCGCGGTCGCGGCGATCGTCGCCAACATGCACGACGTCGTCATCATCCTGGGCTTCTTCGCGCTCTTCCAGTGGGAGTTCTCGCTGCCGGTGCTGGCGGCGATCCTGGCCGTGCTGGGCTACTCCGTGAACGAGTCGGTCGTGATCGCGGACCGGATCCGCGAGAACTTCCGCAAGATGCGCAAGGCGAGCGTGACCACGGTGATCGACAACGGCATCACCAGCACGATCTCGCGCACGATCATCACCCACGGCAGCACGCTGATGATGGTGCTGTCGATCTACTTCTTCGGCGGCGAGACGCTCCACCACTTCGCGCTCGCGCTCGCCATCGGCATCTGCTTCGGCATCTATTCCGCGGCGCTCGTGATGGCCACGCTCGTGATGTGGATGGGCGTGTCGCGCGAGGACCTGGTCAAGCCCGAGCGCAAGGGAAGCGCGGACAAGGTCCTGCCCTAAACGGATCGCCCGCGTGCTCACCACGCTCTTCTACGCGGTCCTCTCGCTCGACGAGACGCTCGCCACGATCGCCGTGCAGTACGGGCCGTGGCTCTACGCCCTGCTCTTCGCGATCATCTTCGCGGAGACGGGACTCGTCGTGTTTCCCTTCCTGCCGGGCGACTCGATCCTCTTCATCGCGGGAACCGTGGTGGCGGTGGCGGGCCTCAACGTCCACCTCCTCGTGCTGCTGCTCGTGGTGGCGGCGATCCTCGGCGACTCGGTGAACTATTCGATCGGCCATTACATCGGCCCCAAGGTCTTCGACCGGCCCGACTCGCGCTGGTTCAGGCAGGCGCACCTGCGGCGCACCCAGGCGTTCTACGACAAGTACGGCGGCGTGACGGTGATCATGGGCCGCTTCGTGCCCATCGTGCGCACGTTCGCGCCCTTCCTCGCGGGAGTCGCCGGCATGCGCTACCGGCGCTTCCTCGCGTTCAACGTGGTGGGGGCGATCGCCTGGATCGCCTCGCTGGTGTACGCGGGCTACGTCTTCGGCAACATCCCGTGGGTGAAGGACAACCTCTCCTTCATCGTGATCGGCATCGTGATCGTGTCGCTCATCCCTGCGCTCGTCACGTTCCTGCAGGAGCGCGCCGAGCAGAGGCGCGCGGGGGCGGCCTCCGGCGACCGCGCCTAGATCCGCTGCGCGAGGCTCGCCGCGAGGCCCACGTAGGTGGCGGGCGTGAGGGCTTCGAGCTGCGCCTTGGCCTCGTCGGGAATGGCGAGCCCGCCGATGAAGGCGTGCAGCGATTCGCGCGTCATGCCCGTCTTGCCGCGCGTGAGCGCCTTCAATTGCTCGTAGGGATTGGCCACGCCGTAGCGGCGCATGACCGTCTGGATCGGCTCGGCCAGCACTTCCCAGTTGGCGTCGAGGTCGGCGGCGATGCGCGCCGTGTCCACCGTGAGCTTCGCCAGGCCCTGGCGCAGCGACGACCATCCGAGCAGCGAGTAGCCCAGCGCCACGCCCATGTTGCGCAACACCGTGGAGTCGGTGAGGTCGCGCTGGAAGCGCGAGATGGGAAGCTTCTCGGCCAGGTGCCGCAGCAGTGAATTGGCAAGCCCCAGGTTGCCTTCGGAATTCTCGAAGTCGATGGGGTTGACCTTGTGCGGCATCGTGGAGGAGCCGACCTCGCCTTCCTTCATCCGTTGCCGGAAATAGCCGAGCGAGACATACCCCCACACGTCGCGGTCGAGGTCGATGAGGATGGTGTTGGCGCGCGCCACGGCATCGAAGAGCTCCGCCATGTAATCGTGCGGCTCGATCTGCGTGGTGTAGGGATTGAGCTCGAGGCCCAGGCCCGTCACCACGCGCGCGGCGAGGCGTTCCCAGTCCACCTCCGGATAGGCCACCACGTGCGCGTTGTAGTTGCCAACGGCGCCGTTGGCCTTGCCCTTGATCGGCACGTGGGCGATCGCGGCGATCTGCCGCTCGAGCCGGGCGAACACGTTGGCGATCTCCTTGCCAAGCGTGGTGGGCGTGGCCGCCTGGCCGTGCGTGCGCGAGAGCATGGGTACCGCGGCGTACTCGTGCGCCATCGCGCGCAGGTCGGCGGCGATCGCGCGCAGTGCCGGCAGCAGCGTCTCCTCGCGCGCCTGCGCGAGTGCCAGGCCGTGGGCGAGGTTGTTGATGTCCTCCGAGGTGCAGGCGAAATGGATGAATTCGGCGGAGTGCGCGATTTCGGGCACCGCCGCGAAGCGCTCCTTGAGCCAGTACTCCACGGCCTTGACGTCGTGGTTGGTGGTGCGCTCGATCTCCTTCACCCGTGCCGCGTCGGCGGGCGCGAACGCGGCCATTGCCGCGTCGATGACGGCCTGCGTCTGCGCCGGGAACGGCGCCACCTCGGCGATGCCGGGCTCGGCGGCAAGCGCCGCGAGCCACGCGAGCTCCACCCGCACGCGATGGCGGATGAGGCCGTACTCGGAGAAGTGCGGCGCGAGCGCATCGACCTTGGCGGCATAGCGGCCGTCGAGCGGCGAGAGCGCGGTGAGCGTGGCGTGCGTGGACATGACGGCGGAGTCGGAGGCAAAAGCGCGATGCTATACTTTTTTCGCCCCTCCTCCCGCCGCAGCGCGCCCTTGCTCAAGCTCATCGCCTCGAAGACCAGCCCCTACACGCGCAAGGTGCGCATCGCGCTGGCCGAGAAGAAGCTCGACTACGAGCTCGTCGAGATGTCGCCGTGGACGCCCGACAATCCCGTGCTGGGATTCAGTCCCCTGGGCAAGGTGCCGGTGCTGGTGCTCGACGACGGCACGCATCTTTACGATTCGCGCGTGATCGTCGAATACCTCGATACGGTGAGCCCGGTATCGCGGCTCATCCCCGAGCCCGCCCGGCAGCGCATCGCCGTGCGGCGCGTCGAAGCACTCGCCGATGGCATCTGCGACGCGGGCATCGCGCTCGTGCTCGAAGGCCGCCGACCGCCCGCGCAGCGCAGCGAGGAATGGATCGGGCGCCAGCGCGCCAAGGTCAGCGCAGGGGTCGCCGCACTCGCCGACGAGCTCGGCGAGCGCACGTGGTTCCACGGCGATGCGTACTCGCTCGCCGACATCGCCGCCGGCTGCGCACTGGGCTACCTCGCCTTCCGGGCGCAGGCGCTCGGCGGGTCGCACGACTACACGAACCTGCGCAAGCTCGCCCTCCGCCTCGACCGGCGCGCGACGTTTGCGGAAACGGCACCGGAATAGGTCGCACCGACGGCACGCCGGCCGTCGAACCCCACTCGCCCGGCCTGCGCCTGCGTGACCACGCGCAGGTTCTTCTGCGCGCCGGCGCCGAGCATCTTAAGGAATCTTTCATGACTTGACTGCGCGTTGCGGGTACCGTCGGATCGCCTCTCCAACGATCCCGGAGACATACTCCGCAAGAGCAAAGAGATGGACCACCTGCCTGTTCTCGTCATCTGCTCCACGCCGTCCACGGCGAGCCTCGTCGCCCCCCTCGAGGCAGCTCACTACAGCGTCGAAGTCGCCGCTTCGATCCATGCATGGCCTGACGCAGCCGAGCCTGCAAAGCCCCTGTGCGTGGTGATCGAGGTCGATGCCGATGATCCACAAGCCGCGTTCGACTCCGCCCTCTGGGATCGGTTGCACCGTCGCGATGCGGCGGTAGTGATCGTCTACGGTGGAGATGACGTGCGCTTCGCCGTGCGCGCGATACGCGAGGGGGCCGTCGACGTGCTCCCCAAGCCGGTCGATGGCGAGGCGCTGGTGACCGCGGTGACGCAAGCGTTGGCGAAAGCGGCCACATCCCACGACGATGCGCAACGCGGCGCGCGGGCGCGCGCGCTGTTCGCCCGCTGCTCGCCACGCGAACGCGCGATCATCGCCCTCGCCGCCCGTGGCCTGCGCAACAAGCTGATCGCGGCGGACCTCGCATGCAAGGAGAGCACGGTGAAGGTCCACCGCTCGCGGGCGATGCGCAAGCTCGGCTTGCGATCGCTCGCGGAGCTCCTGCGGCTGGTCGAATCGGCCGGCGGCGCGGGAGCGCTCGAAGCTTGCGCTACATCGCAGGCGAAGACGTCCGTGGCCTGCGTGCGCCTTCGCCCAGGCACCGCCTTGCCCGCGCACGATCAGCGCGCGTGACCTGACCGTTCGGGGGCACGCGCGCCCGACGGCTGCGGATACGAAGCCGCCCCGCCTGCAGGCGGTTGCCCTCGCGCACGTGCTCATGGGACACTCGTGCCTCGAGCGGATCCGCTCGACCCGCAGATCCGCGAGTCCGGCAAGCAATCGCTAGCGCATCGAGATGGGCACCCATCGGGGGCCCACCCTGCCTCGTCGTCGCGGCGACAACAGGTGCGTCGACGGTGGTGGAGCATGAACAGCATCTACGATCTGGGGCCCTTGCGGCTTGACGCCGGGACCAAGGTGCTCACGCGTGGCGGCGCGCCGCTGGCGCTCGGACCGCGCGCCATCGCCGTTCTGAAGGTCCTGGTCGACCACCATCCCGACTACGTGCCGAAGGCCGCCATCCTCGATGCCGCCTGGCCGGGCGCGGCGGTCGAGGAGAGCAACCTCGCCGTGCAGATCTCGACGATCCGCAAGGCGCTGGCCCAGGTGCCCGGCGGCGAGCACTGGGTCGAGACCCTGCCGTGGCGAGGCTATCGATTCGCCGGCCCCGTCGCGAGGGCGCCAGCGGCCGGCAGCGAGGCCGCCCGCGCGCGCCTCGAACGCGGCAACCTCGTGCCGGCGACGACGTCGTTCATCGGGCGGGAGCGTGAGCGCGCGGAGATCCTCCGCCACCTCGAGCAGGTGCGCGTGCTGACGATCGTCGGTGCCGGCGGCATCGGCAAGACGCGACTGGCGCTGGAGACGGCCGCCGACCTGCGGCCGCGGTATCCCGACGGTACCTGGCTCGTGGAGCTGGCGAGCATCACCGATCCCCGGTTCGTGATGGCGGCAGTGGCGCGCGTGCTCGGCGTGCGCGAGCAGGCGGGGCAGCCGCTGTCCCATGCGATCTGCCATCACCTGCAGGTGCGGCGCGCGCTGCTGGTCCTCGACAACTGCGAGCAGGTGCGAGCGCCCGTTGCGGAGCTCGTCGCCGCGATCCGCGAGCAGGCTCCCCATGTGACCATCGTCGCCACGAGCCGCGAGCCGCTCGCCATGGCGGGTGAGCATACGCATCCGCTCGAGCCGTTGTCGCTGCCCGCGCGTGATGCCGACGGCGAATCCATCGAGCAGGCGGAGGCGGTGCGCCTGTTCATGGCGCGGGCCCGGCAGCAGCAACCGGACTTCGCATTGACCGGCGGGCGCGCGAGCACCGTGGCGCAGCTCTGCATCGATCTGGACGGCATTCCACTGGCGCTGGAGCTCGCGGCAGCGCGGATGCATTCGCTGTCGGTGGAGCAGATCGGTGCCCGCCTCGGCGATCGCTTTCGCTTGCTGACGAGCAATGCATGGCCCGCGGCGCCCCGCCAGCAAACGTTGCGTGCCGCGATGGACTGGAGCTACGACCTGCTGGCGGAGGACGAGCGCACCGTGTTGCGCCGCATGGCCGTCTTCGTCGACGGTTGCACGATCGAGGCCGTGGCGGCGGTGACCGCAGATCCCACGCTCGACGAGCACGCCGCCATCGACGTGCTCACCCGGCTCGCGCGGCGCTCGCTCGTCACCGTGGCGGTGGGCGGCGGCGGATTGCGCTACCGGCTGCTGCAGACGACGCGCGCCTATGCCCTCGAGAAGCTCGACGAGGCCGGCGAGACCGCGGCAACGCGACGCCGGCACGCCGAGCACTATCGGCGGCTCTTCACCGACGTGTACGAGACATCGTTCCGCATGTCCGATACCGCATGGCGCGAGCACTACACGCCGGAGCTCGAGAACGTGCGGGCGGCACTCGGCTGGGCCTTCGGCGAGGGCGACGCCGCGGTCGGCATCGGCCTCACCGCCCCGGCCGCCCACCTGCTGCAGGCCAATCTCGCGGAGCGCGGCGAGGCACGCGGCTGGATCGAGACGGCCCTCGCGCGCGCGGACGAGCGCACGTCGGATCTCGATCGGGCGCAGCTGTGGCTGGCGTCGGCATTGCACGCGGAGGTGTCCTCGCTGACCAAGGTGAACGACACCTACGCGCACGCCATCGACCTGCTCCGTCGTGCCGGCGACCGCGCGGGCCTCGCCCACGCGCTCGTCTGCGGCGCCTACCCCCTGGTGTATGCGCACCGGCTCGACGAAGCCGACGCCGCGCTCGCCGAAGCCGGACCGCTGCTCGAAGGCACGCAGCGCACGCGCAGCCTCATCAACTACTTCGGCGCGCTGTCGAGCCTCAAGTCCGCGCGCGACGACGTCGAGGGCTCGCTCGCCGCGTGCGAGAGCGCCATCGGCCTTTGTCGCGGCATCGGCGCGAATCGCACCGCCGCCATGCTGTTGAGCAACCTGGGCGACGCCTCCTGGCTCGCCGGCGACCTCGACCGCGCGCACGCGAGCCTGTGCGAGGCCGTCGCGCTGATGCGCAGCCTGCCCGCGATGGAGAGCAGCAGCGCGATGTGCATCTGCCTGCTCAACCTTGTCGGCGTGCTGGTCGAGCGGGGCGCCCACGACGAAGCGCTCGACGTGGCCAGGGAGACATTACCCCTCGCGGCGGACAACAGGCTCACGCCGCTCCTCGTCGACCACCTCGCCCTGCGTGCAGCGCTCATGGGAAGGCACGACGACGCCGCCCGCCTCGCCGGTTTCAACGATGCGCGGCACGCGGCCCTCGGAATGGTCCGCCAGCGCAGCGAGCTACGCGCCCGCGACCGCCTGCGGGCGTTGCTGCACGAGGCATTCCCCGCCGCCGACGTCGAGCGCCTGGCCGCAGCGGGCGCGGCGATCGGCGAGAGCGAGGCGGTGGCGCTGGCGATGCGGGCTTGAGCAGGCACGACGCGCGTGCCGGCCCTCCGCCACGGCGCCACCGAGGTCACGCGGGAGGAAGCGGCAACGCGGCCTGGCCGGGATAGACCACGGTCCGATCCACCCGCACCACAGCCCCCGGCGTGAGCCGTGCCGGCTCGACACGCCCCGGTCCCATGATGTGGAGGACGGTCTCGCCGCGCGCGAGGAGATGGTCGGCGACGATGCGCCGATGGCATCGCCACCACACGGCCTCGGCGCACATGATCGCGCAGCGCTGGCGGTGTCCCTCGTCGAGCAGAAGCCCGAGGGCGGCGGCGAACGGCGCGGTGAGGGCATAGTCGGCATAGTTGTGGAAGCTGTCGTTGGTCCACAGGCCATTGACGTCCCGCGGCAGGCTGCGGTCCTTGCCGCGAAGGCCGCCGAGCGCCGCCATGTGCTCGTACGCGACGCCGTAGGCCGCGAGCGACGTCGGCAGCGTGTCCGCGTCGAACTGCGGATGGGTGCGCGAGCGCGGGATCTTCCTGATGTCCACGATGCGCTCCACCCCCGGCGCCATGAGGAGCTCCGCGAAATCGCCGATGCTCCGGGTGGAATGGCCGACGGTGAAGAACGCAACGCCCGCGTCCACCCTCATCGCACGCGCCGGAGCGCGCTGCCCTTGTGCGCGGCGACGTGATCGGTCCGGTCGCTCCTGATCTCGTACTGGGGATCGTCCGCCGAGGCGTGATGGACGTAACCCTTGTAGGTGAAGTCGGCGGTGTGAACGGCGATGATGGTTCCCGCCACCCGGCCGGCCTCGGAGTTCCACGCGACGTGATCGCCGATCTTGAATCGCCTCGTCATGCGCTGGCTCCTCGTCGTGCCGCGGCGTGGCTCGCGGATCGGCAGATCCGCCGGTGCTGGCGCTGCGGCTCGAGCGCCTCGCACCGGAGGGGGCCTGCCCTAGCTCACCTCCTTCAGCTGGTCGAGGATCGCCGGATTCTCGAGCGTGGAGGTGTCCTGCGTGATCGCCTCGCCCTTGGCGAGCGAGCGCAGCAGGCGCCGCATGATCTTGCCGGAGCGCGTCTTGGGCAGGTTCTCGCCGAAGCGGATGTCCTTGGGCTTGGCGATCGCGCCGATCTCCTTGCCCACCCAGTCGCGCAATTCCCGCGCGATCTTCTCGGCATCCGCCCCGTGCGGCCGCGCCTGCTTCAGCACGACGAACGCGCACACGGCTTCGCCGGTGAGGTCGTCGGGGCGGCCGACCACTGCGGCCTCGGCCACCAGCGGATTGGCCACGAGCGCCGACTCGATCTCCATCGTGCCCAGGCGATGCCCCGACACGTTCAGCACGTCGTCGATGCGGCCCATGATGCGGATGTAGCCCTCGAGGTCGCGGGAGGCGCCGTCGCCCGCGAGGTAGTACTTGCCGTGGAAGTCCTCGGGGTAGTAGCTCTTCCTGAAGCGCTCCGGATCGCCCCAGATCGTGCGGATCATCGACGGCCACGGGCGCTTGATCACGAGGATGCCGCCCTTGCCGAACTCCACCGAGTGGCCCGTCTCGTCGACGATGTCGGCCATGATGCCCGGCAGCGCGAAGGTGCAGGAGCCGGGCTTCAATGGCGTGGCCCCGGGCAGGGGCGTGATCATGTGACAGCCCGTCTCGGTCTGCCACCACGTGTCGACCACGGGACAGCGCGACTGGCCGACCGTCTCGTAGTACCACATCCACGCTTCCGGATTGATGGGCTCGCCCACCGAGCCCAGGATGCGCAGCTTGCGCATGTCGTACTTCTTCGGCAGGTCGCCGCCGGCCTTGATGAGCGAGCGGATCGCCGTGGGCGCGGTGTAGAAGACCGTGACCCCGTGGTCCTGGATCATCTTCCAGAAGCGTCCGGCATCGGGGTACGTGGGCACCCCTTCGAACATGACCTGCGTCGCGCCGCACGCGAGCGGGCCGTAGACGATGTAGGTGTGCCCGGTGACCCAGCCCACGTCGGCCGTGCACCAGAAGACGTCCGTGGGCTTGTAGTCGAACACCCACTTCATCGACAGGATCGACTGCAGCAGGTAGCCCGCGGTGGAGTGCTGCACGCCCTTGGGCTTGCCGGTGGACCCCGACGTGTAGAGGATGAAGAGCGGATGTTCGGCGTTGACCCACGTGGGCTCGCAGGTGTCGGCCTGGCCGGCGATCGCGTCCTCCCACCACTGGTCGCGGCCTGCCTTCATGGGCACCTTGCTGCCGGTGCGCTTGTAGACGATCACGGTCTTGATGCCGTCGCAGCCGCCCATGCCGAGCGCCTCGTCGACCACGGGCTTCAGCGGGATCTCGCGGCCGCCGCGGAACTGGCCATCGGCGGTGAGCACGGCGATGGCCCCCGCGTCGACGATGCGCTCCTGGATCGACTTGGCGGAGAAGCCGCCGAACACCACCGAGTGCGTGGCGCCGATGCGCGCGCACGCCTGCATCGCCACCACGGCCTGGATCGACATCGGCATGTAGATCAGCACGCGGTCGCCCGTCTTGATGCCCTTGGCCTTCAACGTGTTCGCGAATCGGCAGACCTCGTGATACAGGCCCTTGTACGTGATCTTCGTGACCTTGCCGTCGTCGGCCTCGAAGATGATCGCGGTCTTTTCCGGCTGCGTGGCGAGATGCCGGTCGAGGCAGTTGTGCGAGGCATTGAGCTCGCCGTCGTGGAACCATTTGTAGAACGGGGCGTTGGATTCGTCGAGCGTCTTCGTGAACGGCTTCTTCCAGAGGAGCTCGGCGCGGGCATGGCCCGCCCAGAAACCCTCGAAGTCGGCTTCCGCCTGTGCGCACAGCGCGTGGTACGCCTCCATGCCGGAGACATTGGCCTGTCGCACCATCTCGGGCGACGGCGGAAAGACCCGGCTTTCGGTCAGGACGGACTCGATGGTCGACGACATGTGCACTCCTCCTCGGGCAACTTGTTCGGGATCTGAAGGGAAAGTCTACCTTCTCGCTTCGCCATGGGGCAAACCCGACGCGCCGGACCGGGACCCGGCCCGAGGGCAAGGACGCAAATGGTAAAATCGAGGGTTGTGCCTTGCCGCCGCCCCTCTTCCCGCGGCTTCGCCGCCCTGCCGCCTCCCGCCGCCGATCCTCCATGGCAACCCACAAGCTTCCTTCGGACCCCCGCATGAACCTCCTGCCGCGCCTGATCTTCATGAGCCGATGGCTGCAGGTGCCGCTCTACCTCGGGCTCATCGTCGCGCACTGCGTCTACGTGTGGCAGTTCTGGGTGGAGCTCGTGCAGGCGTTCACCGAAAAGGCGCCCTTCTACCAGACCGTGATCCACATCACGTTCCTCCTCTCCGCGGTGGCCATCGCCGCGGTCGACCGCATCATGCCCGCGCCGGCGCACAGGAACGCACGCGGCCATGGCAGCGACATCCCGGAAGAGCTCGCGTGAGCGGGACGGCGACGGTACCAGGACGCAAGCGAGGGCAATGACCATGACCACGATCCGCCAGCAGGACCTGATCGACAGCGTCGCCGACGCGCTGCAGTTCATCTCCTATTACCACCCCATCGACTATATCCAGGCGCTCGGCGCCGCCTACGCGCGCGAGGAGTCGCCCGCGGCGAAGGATGCGATCGCGCAGATCCTCACCAACTCGCGCATGTGCGCGGAAGGCCACCGGCCGATCTGCCAGGACACGGGCATCGTCACCGCATTCGTGAAGGTGGGCATGGGCGTCACCTGGCCCGATGCCACGATGTCGGTCACCGACATGATCAATGAGGGCGTGCGCCGCGCCTACCTCGACCCCGACAATCGCCTGCGCGCGTCGATCCTCGCCGATCCGGTGGGCGGCCGGCGCAACACGCAGGACAACACGCCGGCGGTGATCCACTACGAGATCGTCGAGGGGAATACGGTCGACATCACGGTGGCGGCCAAGGGCGGCGGCTCGGAGAACAAGTCGAAGTTCGTGATGCTCAATCCCTCCGACTCGATCGTGGACTGGGTGCTGAAGACGATTCCCACGATGGGCGCCGGATGGTGTCCGCCGGGCATGCTCGGCCTCGGCATCGGCGGTACCGCGGAAAAGGCGATGGTGCTCGCCAAGGAAGCGCTGATGGAGCCGATCGACATGCACGAGCTTCTCGCGCGCGGGCCGAAGACGCCCATCGAGAAGCTGCGCGTGGAGCTCTACGAGAAGGTCAATGCGCTCGGCATCGGCGCGCAGGGACTCGGTGGACTCTCCACCGTGCTCGACGTGAAGATCCTCGACTATCCGACGCACGCGGCATCGCAGCCGGTGGCGATGATCCCCAATTGCGCGGCCACGCGGCACGCGCACGTGACGCTCGACGGCTCGGGTGCGGTCAAGCTCGACCCACCCGACCTCGCGCTGTGGCCCGACGTGCACTGGACGCCCTCGCCCACGTCGCGGCGCGTGAACCTCGCGACACTCACGCGCGCGGAAGCCGCCACGTGGAAGCCGGGCGAGACGCTGCTGCTCAACGGGAAGATGCTCACCGGCCGCGACGCCGCGCACAAGCGCATCGCCGACCATCACGCGCGCGGCGAGAAGCTGCCCGACGGCGTGGACTTCCGCAATCGCGTGATCTACTACGTGGGTCCGGTGAATCCCGTGCGCGACGAGGTGATGGGCCC
>CAZUGY010000111.1:0-14974 GCA_964620265.1 uncultured Alcaligenaceae bacterium | reverse complement strand
GGCGTCTTTCCCGTCCCGAACATCGTGCCGCGCCCGTCCTGTTCCACCTGCGCGCTCGTCCTGGTTGTCATCTCCCTCGTGGTCGCCGCTCCGGTCCTTGCCGCCGGGGTGCACGGCAGCGCGCCTCCCGATCCTGCGGCGCTGCTCTCGCTCGACTGCGACCGGCTCGATGGCATCGAGGCCTCCGTCGCCATGGCCGGCCTGCCGGCGCCACGGATCGTGCTTCTGCACGGGAGCGTCCCCATCGTCACCATGGAGCCCTTCGCGCGCTTCCTGATCGGGATGGGCTATCCGGAGGCGTCGTTGCGCGACCCGGCCGACGGCAGCCTCACGCAATCGAGCTTCGGCGACAGCGCCGTGCTGGCGGGGATGCTCGCCTGGCATTACGAGCATGACGGGCTGCGGCCGATGCTGGTCGGGCACAGCCAGGGCGGGATGCTGGTGATGCGCACGCTGCACGAGCTCGCCGGCGCGTTTGCCGCCGACGTCGCGGTGGTGGATCCCGTCACGCGCGCGGCGCTGCCGCGCACGACCATCCGCGATCCCTACACCGGCCACGAGCGGCCCGTCGTGGGCCTGTCGGTGTCCTTCGCGGCGGCGATCGCCACCGGCAAGCTCGCGCGGGTGCTGCTCGGCCAATGGACCATGCTCGACAAGCTCCGCCGCGTGCCCGACACCGTGGACGAGTTCACCGGCTTCGCCATCGCCTGGGACCCCATCGGCGGCACCGGCGCCGAGGCGGATCCCTACGTGGCCACGGGCAGCGCCCGCGTGCGCAACGTGCTGCTGCCGTCGCGCTACAGCCACATCGGTGCCCCCATCACCGAGCACCTGCCGGAACAGGAGGCCACCCGCGACTTCGTGATCGCGTGGCGGCCCGATGCCGCCGCGCCGCCGTTGCCCGAAGGCGTGGACGTGCGCAATCTCGAGCTCGCGGCAGACCTGTGGTACTCGATCCGCCACCACTGGTGCAGCGAAGGGCAGCGCCTGCTGCGGGCCGGGGCGAGTCCCCGATGAAGGGCAAGCTCAATCTCTTCCAGGCGGCGATGCTGCGCTGGCGCGGGATGTATCCGTACAACGCGGTGCACGTCGCCGAGCTCCCCGGCGATCTCGACGAGCCGCGCCTGTCGGCGGCGATCGACGCCCACCTGACCGAGCTCGGCATCGGCCGGCTCACGCTCGACGCCCCGCGGCGCCGCTACGAATACGCCCCGGGGCCGGTGCACGTGGCATTGCCGGTCTTCGAGGCGCATGGCGATTCGCTCGCGATCCTCGAACGGGAGATGGAGCGCCACATCAACGAGCCCTTCGGCCCCGCGGCCGGGGAGACGAGCTTCGAGCCGCTGCGCTTCTTCGCGGTGCGCAACGGCGGCTCGTTCCACGTGGGCGTGTCCTATGACCACTTCATCGCCGGCGGCGACTCCATGGTCACGCTGCTGCAGGGCATCGCCGCGCGCTACGACGGCACCTACCCTGCGGGCGCGACCGCGCCCAACCTCTATCCGCGCACGTACGCCCGGCTCTTCGCGCGCAATGCGCTCGCCTTCTACGTGGGGCAATACCTGCTTCCCGGCATGCTGCTGCGCTCGCGCCGCGCGGTGCGTCCGCGCTATCCGCACGGGGAGTCCAAGTACAACGCCTTCACCTCGATCGAGCTGCCGCCGGACGTCTACGGCGTCATCCGCCGCAGCGCCAAGCAGTGGGGCGTGACGCTCAACGACATGCTGCTCGCGATGCTCATCAGCGCGCTGTCGGCGGAGGTGCCCGACCGGCTCTCGGCCAAGCGCCGGCGCGAGATCGCGATCGCGTCGGTGATCAACCTGCGCGGCGAGCTCGAGCCCGGCACGCACCAGGTGTTCGGCCAGTTCCTGAGCTCCTTCCTCGTATCGCATCTCGTGCCCCCCGGCACGACGCTCGAAACGCTTGCCCGCGACGTGCACGCGCAGACCCAGCGCGTGAAGCGGCGCAAGCTCTACCTGCAAACACTCTATCTCCTTGCGTGTGGAGGCCTCGCATGGCGGTTCATGACGCCAGAGCAGCACAAGCAGATGTACGCCAAGAACTATCCGGTGTGGGGCGGCCTGTCCGCCTTGAACGTGGAGAAGATGTGGAAGGAGGGGGTGGGCGAGGCGCCGGTCCTGCATTACCTTCGTGCCATCTCCACCGGTCCCTTCTCGCCGCTCGTGCTGGCGCCGGCGTCGGTGGGGGAGTGCCTGCACATCGGCGTGTCGTGGCGCACGAGCGCCTTCACGCGTGCGGACGTGGACCGGATCACGGCGTCGATGCTGGCGTGCGCAGGCAAGCTTTCGCCTTGACGGGGCCGCGGGTGCGGGCGACGGCGGTGGCCGTGACGCGGTGGGGCCGCGCGGCGGTGGCGGTGGCCGCCGTGATGCTCGCGGCCGCCTGCGCCACGCCCGGGCCGGTCTCGCCGCAGTCCGTCTCCGGCGTCGCCACGCCGCACGCGAACGATCGCGCGTTCGAGGATCGCATCCTCGCGATGGACCCGGCGCGCGTCACCCCCGAGGACGTGAAGCTGCTGGCGCAGGGACCCACGCCACGCATCATGCTGCTGCACGGGGGCATCTACCCGGTGCATCTCGTGATGGAGTCCTTCGGCGAGTTCCTGGTGAAGATGGGCTATCCGGAGGGGCGCATCCGCAAGCCGCACGACGGCGCGTGGTCGTACAGTCCCTACGAGGACGCCAACCGGCTCGCCGGCATTGTCGCGTGGTACTACGAGAAGGACGGCATGACGCCGATCCTGATCGGCCACAGCCAGGGCGGGATGCAGGCGGTGAAGGTGCTGCACGTGCTCGCCGGGGAGTACGGGGCCGAGGTCCCCGTGTGGAATCCGCTCACGGACTTCGCCGAGAACCGCACCGCGATCGACGATCCGCGGACCGGCCGCAAGCAGCCGGTGGTGGGCCTGCGCCTGGGCTACGTCTCCGCCGTGGGCGCCGGGGGTGCGGCCTTCATCCTGCCCAACCAGTGGAGCCTCATCGGCAAGCTGCGCACGATTCCCGACAACGTCGAGGAATTCACGGGCTACTGGATCGACGTCGACCTGTGGGCGTGGACGCTGCCGGGCACCGAGAAGGTCCGCGACTTCACCGGCAGCGACAAGGTGCGCATCCGCAACGTGACGCTGTCGGCGGACAACAACCACGTGTTCCTGCCGGCGTCGGCGGACCTGCCGCAGGAGCCCGCCGCGCGCGCGTGGATCGAGGCCTACGCACCGGGGACGACGGTGGCGCCGCCGCCCAATGCGCAAGCCAACATCGTCTGGGCCGCGGACGTGTGGTACGACGTGAAGAAATTCTGGGTGATGGAGGCGCAGCGCCTCATCCGTGCCAGGCGCAGCGCCGGCAAGGCCTTCGCCGTCGGGCCACGTTAGAATGACGGCTTTGCCTCGAGGTGCCTGCGACGGCGCGTGACAGCCGTGCGTCGCGCGCAGGCGCCTTGCGGCTGTCACGGAGCATTCGACGAACATGACGGGGGCGTTGGCGGGCAGGGTGGCACTCGTCACGGGCGCGGCGCGCGGCATCGGGCGCGCGGTCGCGGTGAAGCTCGCGTCCGCGGGCTGCGACGTCGTCGTCAACTACTACAACAGTGCGGAGCCTGCCGAGGCGCTGTGCGCCGAGATCCGCGGGCTCGGCCGCCGTGCCATCGCCGTGCAGGCGAGCGTGGGCGTGCCCGACAGTGTCGACGAGCTCTTCGCCGAGATCGGCAAGCACTTCGACCGCCTCGACATCGTCGTGTCCAATGCGGCCTCCGGCGTGCTGAAGCCCACCATCGAGATGACGATGAAGCACTGGCGCTGGTGCATGGAGACCAATGCGCTGGCATTGAACCTTCTTGCACAGCGGGCGCTGCCGCTGATGCACGACGGCGGCCGCATCATCGCGCTGTCGAGCCTGGGTGCGCAGCGGGCGATGCCGGGGTACGGCTTCGTGGGTGCGTCCAAGGCGGCGCTCGAGGCGCTCGCCCGCGCGCTCGCGCAGGAGCTGGGACCCCGCGGCGTGCGCGTGAACGTGGTGAGCGCGGGCGTGGTCGACACCGACGCGCTGTCGTACTTTCCCAATCGCGACGAGCTCCTCGCCAATTTCGCGTCGCGCACGCCGGCCGGGCCGGTGCTGACCCCCGAGGATGTCGCGGGCGCGGTGTACCTCCTGTGTTTGCCGGAGGCGTCGATGATCAACGGCCACACGCTCGTCGTCGACGGCGGCTTCGCCATCTCGGGCTAGCGACGTGACGCTCCCGATCGCTTCCGGCCTGCAGGACAAGGTCGCCCTCGTGACGGGCGGCAGCCGCGGCATCGGCCGTGCGATCGTGGAAACGCTCGCGGCCGACGGCGCGCAGGTCACGTTCTTCTATCGCGGCAATCGCGAGGCAGCCGAAAGTGTGGTGGCCGCGGAAGCGGCGAAGGGCCACACCGTGGTCGCGCAGCAGGTGGACGTGCGCGATTCCGCCGCCTGCGCCGCCGCGGCGGAGAAGCTCTTCGAGCGCGCCGGCCGCATCGACGTGCTCGTGAACAACGCCGGGATGATCCGCGACAATCCGCTGGCGGGCTTTTCCGACGAGGACGTGGCCGAAGTGCTCGCCACCAACGTGACGGGCGTGTTCAACGTCACGCGCGCGGTGGCGCCGTACATGATCAGCAAGCGGCGCGGACGCATCGTGAACCTCTCGTCGGTGTCGGGCGAGAAGGGCGGGCGCGGCCAGACGAACTACGCCGCGAGCAAGGGCGCGATCAACGCGTTCACGAAAGCGCTCGCGGTCGAGCTCGCTCCCCGCAAGATCGCGGTCAATGCCGTGGCGCCCGGTGTGATCGATACCGAGATGTCGCAGGCCGTGCGTGACCTCGCCGGAGACGAGGTCAAGGCGCGCATCCTGCTGAAGCGATTCGGCACCGCCGACGAGGTCGCCCACGCCGTGTGGTTCCTGTGCTCCGATCTTGCGAGCTACATCACGGGGCAGGTGCTCACCGTCGACGGCGGATTCAAAATGGAATGAGGGAAAACATGACAACACCCATCACGCAAACTGACATCGACGCGGTCTTCCCGACCGTCGCGGACACCATCGCCGACGCCCTGGGCGTGGACCTCGAGGACGTGAAGCCCGACGTCTCGCTGATCGAGGACCTCGACGCCGAGTCGATCGACTTCCTCGACATGGTCTTTCGCCTGGAGCGCGCCTTCAAGGTCAAGATCCCGCGCGGCAAGATCGTGGAGAACGCGCGCGGCGCGCTGTCGGAGGCCGAGTTCGAGCAGAAGGGCATCGTCACCGACACCGGCATGGCGCAGCTCAAGGCCTACCTGTCGGAAGTGCCGGCGGCGCGCTTCAAGTCACCGATGAAGGTCGCGGACATTCCGCGGCTCTTCACGCCGCAGACGTTCTGCAAGCTCGTGGTCCAGGCGCAGCGCGAGGCGGGTGCCGCGGCCTGAGCGCGGCACTGCGCAACCCGTTTCCGGATGTCGGATCACTTCGCCGCCTTCTCCTTCGTCGATCGCATCGACGGCCACGTGCCGGCGACAAGCGCGCGCGGCACGTTCACGATCCCGCGCGACGTGCGCGCCTTTCCCTCGTGCCTGCTGGCCGAGGCGGTGGGACAGCTCGCGGCGTGGGTGTCGATGGCGCACATCGACTTCCGCGGGCGCCCGGTGGCCGCACTCGCGAGCGAGACACGCTTCGTGCGTGGCGCGCGGCCCGGTGACACGTTGTCGCTCGCCGTGGAGATCGAAAGCTGCGACGACGAGGCGGTGGCGTATCGCGGTCATGCCGACATCGGCGGCGCGCGCGCGATCGAGCTCGTCGATTGCCTGGGACCGATGCTGCCGCTCACCGATTTCGACGATCCCGCGGCGATGCGGGAGCGCTTCTCGTTGCTGACAAGCACGGGGGCCACGCCGGGCCGCTTTCGTGGTGTGGATCTCCCGGCGCCGGAGCGCGTGGCCGCGAGCGAGGCCGATACCGCCGAGGCGTTGCTGGCGGTCCCTGCGCACGCGGCGTTCTTCAACGATCACTTCCCCCGCCGCGCCGTGTTTCCGGCCACGCTGATGCTGGATGCACAGATCGGCGTGGCGCTTGCGCTGGCGCGCGAGTCGGGTCAATGGGCGGTCGGCACCGGTCTCGTGCCGCGGCGCATGACGCACGTGAAGGTGCGCGCGTTCACGCCACCGGGCAGCACGCTGCGCCTGCGCGCGCAGATGCGGGCGCCGGTGGAGGGCGAGGCCACGTTCATGCTGACGGCGCTGGCGGAAGAGAAGACGGTCGCCACGGCGCGGGTGGTGATCGGCGCGGCGGCGTCGCCGGTCACGCAGGGCACGCGCAGCGAATCGGGAGTCAAAGCATGAAGATGGATCCGCGGATTCGCCGTGCGATGCGCGGCACGCACGCTGCGAGGCTTGCATGAGCGAGCACAAGCGGCGTCGCGTCGCGATCACCGGCGTGGGGCTCGTCACGCCCGTGGGCAACGACGTGGCCAGCACCTGGCGCGCGCTCCTCGAAGGACGCGGCGGCGGCGCGCCGATCACGCTCTTCGATGCGTCGGGCTTCGCCACCACGATCGCCGCCGAGGTGAAGGACTTCCGCAACACGCTCGTCACCGACAAGCGGCTGCTGAAGCTCACCAACCGCTCGCATCGCTTCGCCCTCGAGGCCGCCGAGCAGGCGTTCATCGACGCTGGCGTCCGTCCCACCGACGCGGACGCGCACCGCTGGGGCTGCGCCGTGGGCGCCGGCATGATGACGGCCGACTTCGCCGACCTCGAGCGCACGCACGCGCACGCGGCCGCGACCGGCGAGATCGACACCGACCTGCTGCTCACCGACGAGCCCGCCAACGATCCGCTCGTGTTCTGCCGCGGACAGGCGGCGGAAGGATTGGCACTGCTCACGCGTCGCCACGGCATCCAGGGCTACGCCACCTCCGTGCACACCGCGTGCGCCTCCGGCGGGCAGGCGCTGGGCACGGCGCTGAAGGCCATCCGCCGCGGTTATGTCGACCGCGCGCTCGCGGGGGGCTTCGATTCGATGATCAGTCCCATCGGCATCGGCGGCTTCTGCCTGCTGTCCGCACTTTCCACCGACAACGACACGCCGCAGCGCGCGAGCCGGCCGTTCGATGCCACGCGCAACGGCTTCCTGCTGGGCGAGGGCGCGGGCTTCGTGGTGCTCGAGGAATGGGAAAGCGCGCGGGCACGTGGCGCGCGGATCTACGCCGAGCTCGCGGGCGACGGCAACTCGCTGTCCTCCTACCGCATCACCGACTCGCCGCCCGATGGCGACGGCCCGATCCAGGCGATGCGCCAGGCGCTCGCCGATGCGGGTGTCGCCACCGCCGACATCGACTACGTGAATGCGCATGGCACGTCCACGCTCATGAACGACCGCAGCGAGTCGGCGGCGCTGCACGCCGTGTTCGGCGCGCGGGGCAACCTCGTGCCGGTGAGCTCCACCAAGAGCTCGATGGGCCACCTCATCGCCGCGGCGGGGGCGGTGGAAGGCGTGGTGTGCGCGCTCGCCATCGCCCGCGGCGAGATGCCCGTCAATGCGAACCTCGGCGAACGCGACGTCGACTGCGACCTCGACCTCGTGACCACGCCGCGGCGCGGCCGCATCCGTGCCACGCTCTCCAATTCGTTCGGCTTCGGTGGCTCGAACAGCTGCATCGTGCTGCGTCACCCGGAAGAGGTCGACGGCAAGCCGGGACGCTCCGCCGCGGAGGCCGCGTCATGACGCGCGTCGTGATCACGGGCACGGGTGCCGTGTGCGCCGCGGGGCTCACCCCCGCCGCCATCCTCGCGTCGGTACGCTCGGGCACGTCGTCGCTGCGCCCGATCGAGCAGTGGGACACCACGAACTGGCCCACGCACATCGCCGGCGAGATCCCGGATTTCAATGCGCGCACGATGGTGGACGACCGCAAGCTGCACAAGCTCATCCGGCGCACCGACCTCGTGGGCCTCTACGCCGCGGGGCAGGCGCTCGCGCAGTCGGGGCTCGTCGCGCATCGCGATGCCTTGCCCGCGGCCGAGGCCGCGACGTACAGCGACCGCAGCGGCGTGATCGTGGGCTCGGGTGGCGGCAACTTCGAGAACCAGTACGACTACTTTCCGCTGATGACGGAAGCCAGGGGCGACCTCGTGGCCTTCGGGCGGGAGCTCGCCAACGTCGTCAATCCGATGTGGCTCCTGCGCACGCTGCCCAACAACGTGCTCGGCCACATCGGCATCAAATACAACCTCAAGGGCACCAACGCGTGCATCACGGCGCACAGCGTGGGTGGATTGCTCGCCTTGATCGAGGCCGCGGCGGCATTGCGCGACGGCGAGGCCGACCGCGTGGTGGCCGTGGGACACGAGACGCCCATCGAGCCGCAGATGGTGCTGTACTACCACGACGTGGGACTGCTCGCCTCGACGATGCTGCAGCCCTTCGATGCCGCGCGCGACGGCAGCCTCTTCGGCGAAGGCGCGGGTGCGCTCGTGCTCGAGACCGAAGCGTCGGCTGCGGAGCGCGGCGCGACGGTGCAGGGCGAGGTGCTGGGCGGCGGCTACGCCACGGAAGCGTATGGCCTCCTTCCCATCCGCGACGACGGCGACGGCCCGGCGCGCGCGATCGAGCAGGCGCTTTCGCAAGCCGGCCTCGCACCGCGCGACGTCGGCATGATCGTCGCGCACGGCAACGGTACGCGCAACTCCGATGCCTCCGAGGCCGCCGCCATCCGGCGCGTGTTCGGCGCCGACATGCCGCCCGTCACCGCGATGAAATGGGCATTCGGTCATCTGATCGCCGCCGCCGGCATCCTCGAGACCACGGTGGCGCTCGCGGCATTGAAGGCCGGCGTGGTGCCGGGCATCGGCACGCTGCAAACACTCGATCCCGCCTGCGACGGCCTCGCGGTCTCGGCGCAGGCGCAGGTGCCACGCAGCGACGTCGCGCTCGTGCTGTGTCGCGGCTTCGCCAGCACCAACGCCGCCGTGCTCGTGCGCGCGGCGTGAGCCCATGAGCGACGGGGCCGCCACCGTGGCTTCGGCTGCCCCCGACGCCGGCGATGCGCCGGATCCCTCGCGCCGTTGCGGCATCGACTCGGTCGAGATCGCGCGCATCGAGCGCCTGCTGCGCGAGAACGATCATGAGGCGCTGCTGCGCTTCTTCACCGCGCAGGAGCTCGCCGATGCCGGCGACGGGCCCGGACGTGCCGCGAGCCTCGCCGCGCGCTTCGCCGCCAAGGAAGCGTGCGTGAAGCTCTTTCCGCGCGAGGCCGCGCTGGCGCAGATCGAGCCGCACGACTTCTCCGTGGTGCGCGACAACTTCGGCGCGCCGCGCGCGGTGCCCGGTCCGCGTGCAGAAGCGATCGCCGGTCGCTATCGCCTGGGCCCCATCGCGCTGTCCATGACGCACGACCGCACGAGCGCTCAAGCCGTTGCCGTGGCCCGGCCGGCCACGCTCGACGTGCCGCTCGCGGGGCGCATCCTCTACCGCCTCTTCCCCTTCCGCCGCAGCGTGATCATGGAGAACCTGCGCCGCGTCTACGGCACCACGCTCGATGCCGATGCGATCGAGGACCTTGCCAAGGCGCACTACGGCCACCTGTGGCGCCTCGCGGGCGAGTTCCTGCGCTTCCGCTGGCTCTCGCGCGAGCAGAAGCTGGCCCTCGTGCGCATCGAGAACCTCGATGCCTTCGCCGCTGCCTGGCACCAGGGCAAGGGCGTGCTGCTGCTCACCGGGCACTTCGGCAACTGGGAGGTCGCCACCGTGGCCGGCATCGGCAGCTTTCCGCACATGCGCGGGCGCTTCCATTTCGTGCGCCGCGCGCTGAAGCCCGACTGGTTCGACCGCCTCGTCACGCGCCGCTTCAATCGCGCGGGCTTCGGCGTGTTTCCCAAGCGCGGATCGCTCGATGCGATGCTCGAGGTGCTGGGGAAGGGCGACGCCATCGTCTTCCCCTTCGACCAGCATGCGAGCCCGCCCGACGGCATCGACGTCGACTTCTTCGGCACGCCCGCGTGGACGTTCAAGAGCCTCGCGATCATCGCGCTCGCCACCGGCGCGCCCGTGGTGCCGGCCACGAGCTGGCGCGAGCCCGACGGCACGCACGTCCTGCGCTTCGAGGAGCCGCTGCCGGCCGTGGAGCACGCGCGGACGACCGAAGCCATCCGCGCCACCACCCGGACCTACAATGCGGCGCTCGAGCGCTTCGTGCTGCGCCGTCCCGAGCAGTGGTACTGGGTGCACCGGCGCTGGAAGCAGGCGGCGCGCCGCGAGCGCCGCCGCAAGCTCGAGTCCGCCAACGCCTGATCTCCATCATGGAACTGCCGACCACCTCCGTCGTGATGGCCTCCCTCTTCTCGTGGAAGGCCGCGATCGTCTACGGCTACGTGCTGTGGGCGCTCTTCATCCACCTGCGTGGGCGCGAGCGCCACAAGTTCCACAAGCAGCTCACCGACCACTCCACGTTCGTCGCGCCCTACAACGCGCTGATGTACGGCTTCTCCGCCGTGCCCAACAAGCCGTACATCGACGTCAAGGCGTTCCCGGAGCTGGCCCCGCTGACGGCCAACTGGCAGGCCATCCGCGACGAGGCGCTGAAGCTCTTCGACGAGGGCCACATCCGCGCGGCCTCCGGCTACAACGACCTGGGCTTCAACTCGTTCTTCCGCCGTGGCTGGAAGCGCTTCTATTTGAAGTGGTACGACGAGCCGCTCGAGTCGGCGCGCGCGCTGTGCCCCAGGACCGTGGAGCTGGTGCAATCGATTCCCAACGTCAACGGCGCGATGTTCGCGATGCTCCCCGCGGGCAGCGACCTGGGCCGCCACCGCGATCCCTTCGCGGGGTCGCTCCGCTATCACCTGGGGCTCGTCACGCCCAACAGCGATCGCTGCAACATCACCGTGGACGGCGAGACCTACAGCTGGCGCGACGGCGAGGCCGTGCTCTTCGACGAGACCTTCATCCACTGGGCCGAGAACCGCACCGACGTCGACCGCCTGATCCTCTTCGCCGACGTGGAGCGGCCGCTCACGAGCCGGCTCATGGCGCGCTTCAACCACTGGATGGAGCGCACGGTCGTGCGCGCCACGCAGACCGAGAATGCGCCCGGCGACAAGGTGGGACTGCTCAACCGCGTGTTCGGCTGGGCCTACTACGCGCGCCTGCCCGGCAAGGCGCTGAAGCGCTGGAACAAGTACGTCTACTACGCAGCGAAGTTCGCGATCATCGCCATCGTGGTGGTCGTGGTCTTCTTCATGCGCTAGCCACCGCGCCCGCGAGGAGTCGTGCCGATGATGGAGCTCCTGACGAGCCCGGAAGCCTGGATCGCCTTCGGCACGCTGACCGCGCTCGAGCTCGTGCTGGGCATCGACAACGTCATCTTCATTTCGATCCTGGTCGACAAGCTGCCCCCTCGCCAGCGCGAGTTCGCGCGCAGGCTGGGCCTCTTCCTCGCCATGTTCATGCGGATCGGCCTCTTGCTGGTCCTGTCGTGGCTCGTGGGGCTCACGGCGCCGCTGTTCACCGTGACGAGCTACGAGATCTCCGGCCGCGACCTCATCCTGATCCTCGGCGGGCTCTTCCTCATCTGGAAGAGCACGATGGAGATCCACCAGCTCATGGAAGGCGAGGAGGGCCATGCCTCCAGCAAGGTCAAGGCCACGTTCGCCGCGGTGATCGTCCAGGTGATCGCCATCGACATCGTGTTCTCCCTCGACTCCATCATCACCGCGGTCGGCATGGTCAACGAGATCCCGATCATGGTGGCCGCGGTGGTGGTATCGGTGGGGCTCATGATGGCCT
The DNA here is from genome assembly GCA_964620265.1 of uncultured Alcaligenaceae bacterium. Classification (GTDB taxonomy): domain Bacteria; phylum Pseudomonadota; class Gammaproteobacteria; order Burkholderiales; family Casimicrobiaceae; genus VBCG01. The sequence continues at coordinate 3,175 of CAZUGY010000111.1, read as the reverse complement.
TCGCCGGCGTGATCGGGCGTTTCGTGTCCGACCATCCCACGATCAAGATGCTGGCACTGTCGTTCCTCTTCGTCGTGGGCGTGGCGCTGCTCGCCGAGGGCTTCGACAAGGGCGTGCCCAAGGGCTACATCTACTTCGCGATGGCCTTCTCGGTGATCGTGGAGATGCTCAACCTGCGCATGCGCAAGCGCACCGAGAAGCCGGTGCGGCTGCGTCAGCGCTACACCGGGGACACTCCGGAGACCAGGACATGAAGACCATCCGCTGGGGCATCATCGGCTGCGGCGACGTGACCGAGCGCAAGAGCGGTCCCGGATTCGCCAAGGCCCGCAACTCGGAGCTGCGCGCGGTGATGCGGCGCACGGCCGCGCTCGCGGAGGACTACGCGCGCCGTCACCACGTGCCGCGCTGGCACACCGATGCGAGCGCGATCATCGAGGCCGACGACATCGACGCCGTGTACGTGGCCACCCTCACCGACTCGCACCGCGAGTACGTGCTGCGTTGCGCCGCCGCCGGCAAGCCGGTGTACGTGGAGAAGCCGATGGCGATGAATCCCGCCCAGTGCGAGGAGATGATCGCCGCCTGCCGTCAGGCGGGCGTGCCGCTGTGGGTGGGCTTCTACCGCCGCGCCTTGCCGCGCCTCGTGGCCGTGCGCGACCTCGTGGCCGACGGTGCGATCGGCGAGGTGCGCATGGCGGTGACCTATCTCACGCAGAAGCGCCCTCCGGCGGCCGAGTTCGCCGACGGCAAGCTGCCGTGGCGCGTGAATCCGGCGCTGTCCGGCGGCGGCTTCTTCTTCGAGGCGGTATGCCACACCTTCGACTTCCTCGACCACCTGTTCGGCCCCGTCACCGAGGTGCACGGCATCGCCGACAATCGCGCGGGCCTGTACGACGCCGAGGATGTCGTCGGCGCCACCTATCGCTTCGAATCCGGCGTGGTGGGCAGCGGCGCGTGGTGCTACGACGCCGATCGCGAGGACGATTACACGGAGCTCATCGGCACCAAAGGCCGCCTGCGCTTCGCCACGCTGTCGCCGCAGCCGCTGCGCCTCTTCCGCGGCGACAGCGTCGAAGAGCGGCCGCTTCCCGATCCCGAGCACGTCCACCAGCCGCTCATCCAGACCATCGTCGACGAGATGAACGGGGTGGGGAAATGCCCGAGCACCGGGGACAGCGCGCTGCGCACGGCGCGGGTGATGGATGCGATCCTGGCGTCGTACCGCGCGCGGCGCGCCTAGACCGGCAGGCGGAACCAGTCGCGCGCGGCACGGCCCAGCACGGCTACGCGCGCGTCGTCGCTGAGCGCAAGGCCGCTCACCCGCTGCACGATGTCGTCCTCCTGGTCCCAGCCGGCGAAGTTGGTGCCGAGCATCACGCGCTGCGGTCCTTCGCTGTCGATCACGAATTGCATCGCTGCATCGGTGCCGGCGAGGCAATCGAACGTGAGCTGCGCCCACTGGCTGTCGAAGTCGCGTTGCAGCAGGCCGCGCGCCCAGGGGCGCCGGCGCAGCGCTGTCTGCATCCGTCCCTTGAGGTAGGGCGCGGTGCCGCCGGCGTGCGGGATGTGCACGCGCAGGCGAGGGTGGCGATCGAGCACGCCGCCGAAGAGCAGCAGCGCCACGGCGGACGTCTCGTCATGGGCGAAGCCGATCACGATGTCCAGGTCGAAGCGGCGCGAACCGGCGTCACCCTCGCCGTGCCGCTCGACCGCCATCGGTGCGGGGTGGATCACCACGGGCGCGTCGAGCCGCTCGGCGGCGGACCAGAACTCATCCAGCCCGCGATCGGTGAGGTCGCGCCCGGCAAAATCGCTGCCGATGTACGCTCCGCGCAGCCCCAGGGCACCCACTGCCCGTTCGAGCTCGGCGATGGCCAGCGGCATGTCCTGCATCGGCAATTGCGCGAGGCCCGACAGTCGCGCGGGGTGTGCCGCCACGGCCGCGGCCATCGCGTCGTTCTGCGCACGGGCAAAGGCAGCCGCCTCGCGCGCGGGCTGTGCGTGGAAGTACGTGAGCGGATTGGGCGACATCAGCTGGTGATCGATCCCCAGCCGATCCATCGCCTGCAAACGCAGATCGACGTCGGAGAACGGCGAGTCGACGAAGCGCACGCCCTTCAGCACGTAGTCGCCGCTGCGGAAGAAGCTCTGGCCGTCGACCACGCCCATTTCCGGGCCCGCCGTGCCTGCCTTGCCCATCACCTCGGGAAACAGGACGTGCGCATGCACGTCCACGGTGAGCGGACGCGTCATGGGACGAGCTTCGCGCTGCGCGCTCCGGTATTCGCCCGTGGGCGGCCCAGCCGGTTCATTCGGGCTGCACGTTGGCGTCGCGCGCGACCTTGGCCCACTTCGCCATTTCCGAGCGCAGGTAGGCGTCGAATTCCGTGGGCGTGTCCGTCTTCGCCTGGAAGCCCATGGCATTGAGCTTGTCGCGCACGTCGGGCGCGGCCATCGCCTTGGCCGTCTCGGCGGCGAGGCGCTGCACGACCGGCGCGGGCGTGCCCTTGGGCGCGTACAGGCCCATCCAGCCCACGGCCTCGTAGCCCGGCAATCCTGCTTCAACTGCGGTGGGGATGTCGGGCACCGCCGCGAGGCGCGCCGGACCCGTCACCGCGAGGCCGCGCAGCTTGCCGGCCTTGATGTTGGGGATCACCGTGTTGTCGAAGGCCACCTGCACCTGGCCCCCCAGGAGATCGGTGAGCATCGGCGCGCTGCCCTTGTACGGGATGTGCGCGATCTTCGTTCCCGCCATCGTGTTGAAGAGCTCGCCGGCGAGATGCGGCGTGGTGCCGGTGCCCGACGAGCCGAAGTTGAGGCCGTCGGGCTTCGACTTCGCGAGCGCGATGAGCTCCGGCAGCGTGCGTGCGGCGACGCTCGGATTCACCGTGATGATGTACGGCGTGAGCGCCACGAGCGACACCGGCGCGAAGTCCGCGACCGGATCGTAGGGCATCTTCCTGTAGACGGACGGCGCGATGGCGTGGCTGCTCACGGTGCCGAGCAGCAGCGTGTAGCCGTCGTTCGCACTCTTGGCTACGGCGTCGGAGCCCACGAGCCCGCCGGCGCCCGCACGGTTTTCCACGACCACGGGCTGGCCGAGCGACGCCGTGAGCTTCTCGGCGAGCAGGCGCGCGACCTGGTCGACCGCGCCGCCCGGCGGATAGGCCAC
>CAZUGY010000110.1:13184-15014 GCA_964620265.1 uncultured Alcaligenaceae bacterium | reverse complement strand
TGTCGCTGATGTGGCGGTAGCCCGGCAGCTCGTGCGGGAAGCTGCCCATGTCGCAGGAGCCCTGCACGTTGTTCTGCCCGCGCAGCGGATTCACGCCCACGCCACGACGGCCGATGTTGCCGGTGGCCATCGCGAGGTTGGCGATGCCCATCACCATCGTGGAGCCCTGGCTGTGCTCGGTCACGCCGAGGCCGTAGTAGATCGCGCCATTGCCGCCGGTGGCGAAAAGACGCGCGGCGCCGCGCACGAGATGCGCCGGCACGCCGGTGGCCGCTTCGAGCGCTTCAGGCGAGTTGCGCTCCTCGAGCACGAACTTGCGCCAGATGTCGAATTCCTTGACGTCGCAGCGCAGCGCCACGAACGCCTCGTCGATCAGGCCTTCGCTCGCGATCACGTGCGCGAGCGCGTTGATGATGGCGACGTTGGTGCCGGGCTTGAGCTTCAGGTGGTAGTCCGCCTTCACGTGCGGGCTGTCCACGAGGTCGATCGTGCGCGGATCGACCACGATGAGCCGCGCACCCTGGCGCAGGCGTTGCTTCATGTGCGAGGCGAACACCGGATGGGCGTCGGTCGGATTGGCGCCGATGACGAGGATCACGTCGGCCTCGTCGACCGAGTCGAAGTCCTGCGTGCCGGCCGATTCGCCGAGGGTGGTCTTCAATCCATAGCCGGTGGGCGAGTGGCACACGCGCGCGCAGGTGTCGACGTTGTTGTTGCCGAAGGCCGCGCGGATGAGCTTCTGCACGAGATAGGTTTCCTCGTTCGTGCAGCGCGACGACGTGATGCCACCGATCGAGTCATGGCCATACTTGGCCTGGATGCGGCGCATCTCGGAGGCGGCGTGCGCGATCGCCTCGTCCCACGACACTTCCTTCCACGGGTCCGTGATCTTGCTGCGGATCATCGGCTTGGTGATGCGGTCCTGGTGTGTGGCGTAGCCCCAGGCGAAGCGCCCCTTCACGCACGAGTGGCCGTGGTTGGCGTGGCCGTCCTTGTTGGGCATCATGCGCACCACCTCGTTGCCCTTCATCTCGGCGCGGAACGAGCAGCCCACGCCGCAGTAGGCGCAGGTGGTGATCACGCTGCGCTCGGGCTGGCCGGCTTCGATGACGGTCTTCTCGAGGAGCGACCCGGTGGGGCACGCCTGCACGCACGCGCCGCACGACACGCACTCGGAGTCAAGGAAGCTCTCGGACATGCCTGCCGACACCACCGAATCGAAGCCGCGGCCTTCGATGGTGAGCGCAAACGTGCCCTGGACCTCGTCACAGGCGCGCACGCAGCGCGAGCACACGATGCAGCGGGCGGGGTCGAAGCTGAAGTAGGGGTTCGACGCATCCTCGGCTGAGGCGAGATGGTTGGCGCCGTCGAAGCCATAGCGCACCTCGCGCAGACCCACCACCGCGGCCATGTCGTACATCTCGCTGCCGTTGCCCCGGCTGGTGAGGCCGTCGACGGGATGGTCCGACAGATAGAGCTCCATGACCCCGCGACGGAGCTGGGCGAGCTTGTCCGAATGGGTGCGGACCTTCATGCCGTTCTCGGCAGGGGTGGTGCACGAGGCGGGGAAGCCGCGGCGGCCCTCGATCTCCACGAGGCACAGGCGGCACGAGCCGAAGGGCTCGAGGCTGTCGGTGGCGCAGAGCTTGGGCACCTTCACGCCGACATCCATCGCCGCCCGCATGAGCGACGTGCCGGCCGGCACCGTGACGCTCTCGCCGTTGATCTCGAGCGTGACGAGCTGCGTGGACTTGCTGGCGGGGGTGCCGTAGTCGACTGGCTGGATGGAATTCATCGGGCTAGCTCCTTCGCGTGGATCTTCACGGTCGC
>CAZUGY010000110.1:0-13084 GCA_964620265.1 uncultured Alcaligenaceae bacterium | reverse complement strand
TTGAAGTCTTCTGGGAAATGGTTGAGCGCCGAGAGCACGGGGAACGGCGCCATGCCGCCCAGCGCGCACAGCGAGCCACCGAGCATCGTGTCGCACAGGTCGCGCAGCAGCACCTCGTTGGCCGCGCGATCCTGTCCCGCCACCATGCGGTCGATCACCTCCACGCCACGCGTGGAGCCGATGCGGCAGGGCGTGCACTTGCCACAGGATTCGATGGCGCAGAACTCCATCGCATAGCGCGCCATGTGTGCCATGTCGACGGTGTCGTCGAATACCACGATGCCGCCGTGGCCGATCATCGCGCCCTTGGCGGCGAAGGCCTCGTAGTCGAGCGGCATGTCGAACTGCGATGCCGGGACGTAGGCGCCGAGCGGGCCGCCGATCTGCACCGCGCGGATGGGGCGGCCGCTCGCCGTGCCGCCGCCGATGTCGTAGAGCATCTCGCGCAGCGTGAGGCCGAACGCCTTTTCCACGAGGCCGCCGTGCTTCACGTTGCCGGCGAGCTGGAAGGCGAGCGTGCCCTTGGAGCGGCCCATGCCGAAGTCGCTGTAGAACTGCGCGCCGCGATCCATGATGATCGGGACGCTCGCGAACGAGATCACATTGTTGATCACCGTGGGCTTGCCGAAGAGGCCTTCGATGGCCGGCAGCGGCGGCTTGAAGCGCACCATGCCGCGCTTGCCCTCGAGGCTTTCGAGGAGCGACGTTTCCTCGCCGCAGATGTACGCCCCTGCACCGCGCCGCACCTCGAGCTCGAACGACGCGCTGGTGCCGAGCAGGTGCGTGCCGAGGAGACCGCCGGCCTTGGCGACCTCGATCGCGGCCTTCAGCGCCGCTTCGGCGTGCGGATACTCGGAGCGCACGTAGATGTAGCCCTGCGTGGCGCCGGTGGCCACCCCCGCGATCGCCATGCCCTCGATGAGCGTGAGCGGATCGCCTTCCATCAGCATGCGATCGGAGAAGGTGCCGGAGTCGCCCTCGTCGGCATTGCACACGATGTATTTCTGCGGGCCCCTGGCCGCCGCCGCCGTCTTCCACTTGATGCCGGTGGGGAAGGCCGCACCGCCGCGTCCGCGCAGGCCGGACTTGAAGACTTCCTCGACCGTGGCCTCGGGGCCGATTTCCAGGGCCCGCGCGAGGCCGCGTCCGCCGCCGTGCGCGCGGTAGTCATCGAGCGACAGCGGATCGGTGATGCCCACGCGCGCGAACGTCAGGCGCTCCTGGTTCTTGAGATAGGGAATCTCCTCGGTGAGGCCGAGGTGCAGGCGATGCGCGGCCCCGCTGAGAAATCCGCTGCCGAAGAGGTCGGCGGCGTCCTGCGGCGTGACCGGCCCATAGGCGACGCGGCCGGCAGGGGTGACGACCTCCACCAGGGGCTCCAGCCAGAACATGCCGCGGGAGCCGTTGCGCACGATCTTCACGTCGGCATTGCGGCGCACGGCCTCGTCGGCGACGGCGCGCGCGACCTTCTCGGCGCCACGCGACAGTGCCGTGGCATCGCGGGAGATGTAGATCGTGGTGGTCATGGGCTGTCTCCACGGCATTCGGCCACGATGGCGTCGAAGGCATCGTTGTCCACGCACGCGCGCAGGTCCATGCCGTCGACCATCACGGCGGGCGAGCAGGCGCAGTTGCCGAGACAGTAGATGGGCTCGAGCGTGACGGCGCCGTCGGGCGTGGTCTCGTGCAGGCCGATGCCCAGCGTCGCGCAGGCGTGCGCGGTGAGCCGCGTGGCGCCCATCGCCTGGCAGGACTCGGCCTGGCAGATCTGCACCACGTGACGTCCCGGCGGCGTGCGCCGGAAATGCGGGTAGAACGTGACCACGCCGTGCACCTCGGCACGCGACAGGTTGAGCGCGCGGCCGATGATCGGGAGCGCCTCCTGGGGAACGTAGCCCAGCGCGTCCTGGATGTCGTGCAGGATGGGGAGCAACGCTCCGGGACGGTGTTTTCCGGTCGCGATAGCGGAATCGACGGTGGCGGCTGCGGCCTGATCCACTGGGTACCTCCGAGGGGTGCTTGCGCTTAATATGCGCAGTCGTGCATATTTGGCATCTGGAATGTGCCTTGGTGCTAGGGACAGTAGCACCGGGCCCCGGGAAAACCAATATGAGGTGACTTGCATATTGGTCTTCGTGCCGGCAGCCGGCGCGCGCGTTTCCTTCCGGTCAGCCTGTTGTCTCCTCCAGCGTCTCCTCCAGCCAATCGAACGCCGCCGTCCAGAACACGACAGGCGCCATCCCCTCGCAGTGTCCCTCCGCCCCCTCCGCGCGCGTGAACCGCCGGAACGTCTTCGGGCACGTCAGGGCGTCGTACAGCTGCTGGCCCTGGCCGGTCGACACCTTGTCGGTCTCGTTGTCGGTGACCAAGCTCGGACACCTGATCGACGGGGCCAACGCCGCAGCCGTGTAGCGGCGCATGTCCTGCATGTAAGACTGCGGATCGGCCACACCGTTCGTCACCATGCGGGGGGCGAGCAACGTGCGCATGCCCGGCATGTCGAGCAGCGCGTCGAACTGCGGCCCGAAGGCCGGATCGTCGAGGTGCGGCCAGAGCGCGCCGAGCCGCGCGGACAGGCCGGCCGCCATGTCGTACTGGCCCGGGTCCACGATCAGGGCGGCCAGCCGCGGCGTGGCGGCCGCGCCCCGGGGGGCGAGCACGCCGCCGAACGAGCGGCCGACGAGCACGATCCGCCGGGCGTCGACCTCGGGCAGGCCGGCCACGAGGTCGAACATGCCGGGCACCACGTGCTCCCAGTCGGGGCGCTGGGGCACCCGGCGGTCGTAGAGGACGCTGCCTTGCCCCGGACCGTCGAGGCCCACGAACGCCCAGCCTCGATCGAGCGCCGGGTAGACCGATGCATACAGTTCCTCGGCGGTGTTGTCGTAGCCGCCGATGTGGAGGATCGTGGGGAAGGGGCCCTTGCCGGCCGGTGCGAAGAGATAGCCGGGCGTGTCGCCCTCCACCACCCGGCCCGGCCGGGGCAGATGAGGAAGCGCCCCGCGGAAGGCTTCGACGCTGGCGCGATAGGCGGTCGTCAGTGCCTTCCCGTCGAGGTCGTCGCGGTGCCAGAAGAAGGCCTGGCGGTAGTACTCGGCCGCCCGCAGGCGCAGGCTCGCGGCACTCGCCATGTGGCCGCTGCGCTCGGCGGCGCTCGCCTGGGCCACGAGACCGTCGGCGAACGCCGACCACGCCGCATACCAGCTGTCGCGCTCGCCGGCTTCGATTTGCGACGCGATGTACAGGCACTCGCCCACGTTGGCCATGCCGGCGTCGCACTTGCCTACCGTGCGTTGCAACTGGCCGTCGAAACCCTCGTCATCGAAATACAGCTTCATGTACTTCCTCGCCGGCGCTTTGCGTACCTGGCGGGATATTAAGCCTTCGACGAGCACAAACGCCGCGTGTCCCGGCGATAACCGGTATCGTGCGGTGAAACCGGGAGAAAGCATGGCCGAAGAGAAGATCCAGATCCGTGTCACCAGCACGGGGCAGACGCTCGACGTAGTGGTATTCAGCAAGCGCCTCGACGTGATCACCGTGGTGCTGGGAGAGGGCATCAACAACGTGCGCGTGGACCTGACGCCCACGCGCAACAACCTGGCCTACGCCGGCAAGGCGCTGGGACGCGAGATCGTCTACGAGCGCAGCCGGGAGGATGTGAAGGCCGACCTCGCGCACGCGGCGGGATTCCGCGACTACCGGCGATAGTTCGTCGTCGATGAGATTCGCACGGCTCCGCCTGCGCTACGGTGCCACGGTGACCCCGCCATGAGCCGCATCGTCATCAAGCCCGCGTGGGTGCTGTCCTCCGACGCCGGGGACCACTTCGAGCCGCAGCTCTTCCGCCTGCTGCGGGCGATCCACGACACCGGCAAGCTCACCGCGGCGGCCAAGGCCGTCGGGCTGTCGTATCGACACGCCTGGGATCTGCTCGGCCGCTGGAACGGCATCTTCGGCAGCGAGCTCGTGGTGCTCGAGCGCGGTCGCGGCGCGCGGCTTTCGCCGCTCGGGGAGAAGCTCCTGTGGGCGGAGCAGCGCACCGAGGCCGGGCTGTTTCCGCAGCTCGAGAACGTGGCCAACGAGCTCAACGTAGCCATCCGCAAGGCGCGCGAGCGGGCCACGACCGTGCTGCGCGTGCACGCGAGCCACGGCTATGCGATCGAGAAGCTGCCCGACCTCCTGCGCCACTACGGCAGCGTGGAGCTCGACCTCAAGTACATGAGCAGCGTGGAAGCGGTGGCCTCGCTGGCACGGGGGGATTGCGAGCTCGCCGGGTTCCACGTGCCGGAGGGCGAATTGGGGCCGGTGCTGTGGGAGCAGTACGCCCGCTTCTTCAAGCCGCGCCAGCAGAAGATCATCCGCATGGTGCTGCGCACGCAGGGACTCATCGTGGCCAAGGGCAACCCGCGCAGGATCCGCGGCCTGCGCGACCTGGCGAAGCCGGGCGTGCGCTTCGTGAACCGGCAGCCGGGCTCGGGAACACGGGTGTTGCTCGATGCATTGCTGGCATCGCAGCATGTTGATCCGGCGCGGATCGCGGGCTACGACACGGGCGAGTTCACGCACGCCGCCGTCGCCGCCTTCGTGGCCAGCGACATGGCAGACGTGGGGATGGCCATCGAGCCCGCGGCGGCGCAGTTCGGCCTCGACTTCGTGCCGATCGTGCGCGAGCGCTACATGCTCACCGGCAGGAATGCGACGCTTGCGAGCCCGGCCGTGCAGGAGCTCTGCGCTCTGCTGCGCGGGCCCCGGTTCGACGAGATGATGGCGCCGGTGGCGGGATACGAGCCGGATCGACCCGGGGAGATCGCGGGCGCGGGTGAGCTCTTCGGATGGGTGGGAAAGTAGGCGCTCACGACAACGGTACCTCGCTGACCTCGAACGCATCTCCCGGCGCGCCCGCGAAGAAAACGTAGCTGCCCGCCGGTGCATACACGTCGTTGCCGTCGAGGAGGCTGTCGTGCAGCACGGCATCGCGGGTGACGACGATGACGCGCCCGCCTGCTGCCGGCAGGACGAAGCGCAGCGCCACGCCGCTCTCCACGCTTCGCCACTCGTTGTAGCCGGTGGTGCCGATGCTCACCGCCGCTCCCGGCTGCAGCCTGGGGACCTCGCGCGCCGGTGAGCGGAGGATGTTGGCCGTCCTCACCCACACTTCGCCTCCAACCGGCACCAGCGTGAGCTCGCTCTGGTCGCGCAATGCGGTGGCTGCGATGCCCGCATGCTCTCCATTCTCGATCCTGCGTACGCCATCGAAGTCCACGTAGCCGGGCAGCTTCAGGTAAGTGCGCGAGATCAGCATGGGCTTCGTGGCGTCGAATATCTCGAACGCAGGCTTGACGTTGCGGATCAGCCACAGCTCGTCGCGCATGGGCGCGCGCAGTATCCGCGGCCGGCCCTGCAGCTCGAGCTTCTGGTAGACGACGCTGTCGTTGCCGGTGAGCCCGGCCGCGCTCGCCACCATCATGCGCATGCCGTCGACGGTCTCGAAGTAGTAGCGGACATGGGCGCCGGGCCCATGGAAATAGCCGTCGCTGTAGGTCAGCACCGCCGGTGGCGTCAGGCCGCTCATCGCGCTCAGGGTGAGCTTGCGCTGCCCCATGTCGAATGCCACGCGCAGCGCACCGGACTCCATGGCGTAGTAGCCGTCGTAACGCCACAGCTCCGGCGGAATCGGCTGCGGCTGCGGCGGGCGCGTGATACCCGCGGGCCTGGCGAGCCCGCGGTCCTCGAGCAGGCCCGCGAGGATCGGCTGCGTCAGCGCGTCGCCACTGGCCTGTCCCGACGTGAGCAGCGCGATGACGATGCCCTCGACCGGCAGGATCAGCAGGTTGCCGCTGTACTGGCCGGAGTTCCCGCCCTTGTTGAGGACGAGCATGCCCGCGGACGGGTCCGCGATGTGCGTGGCGAAGTCCCAGCCGAACTCACCGAACTGCTGCGCGTGCCGCAGCGCGCCGGCGAACGGGGTGGGTTGCGAGCGATAGAGCTCCGCGAGCGAGGCGGGGGAGAGCAACGGCGTGCCGCCGGGCAGGAGGCTGTTGCCGAAGCGCATCAGGTCCTCGGCGGTCGACGACATGCCGCCCACGGCGTAAGCGGGAACGACCTCGCGGGGAAACTTCCTGCCGGAGGACGCTTCGTAGTACTCGGCGACGTTGTCGACGTCGTCCTCGCCGACGCTCGCCCCGGTGTGCTCCATGCCGAGCGGCGCCAGGATGCGCTCGGCGAGGACCGCCATGAACCGACGCCCCGTCACGCGCTCCACGATCATTTCCGCCAGCGTGAAGCCGTCGTTGCAGTACATCGACATCGCGCCGGGAGCGTGCTTGAGCCTGCTGCGCGCCAGGGTCTCGAGCAACACCGCGTGCGTGGTCGGGTCCGGCACGAAGCCGATGTTGAAGCTCGTGCCGGGCAGTCCCGAGGAATGGTTGAACAGCATGCGCACGGTGATGTCGCGATGGCGGGCATCGGGCATCGTGAATTCCGGAAGGTAACGGACCACCGGCGCATCGAGTTCCACCTTGCCTTCGTCCACCAGCATCAGGATGCTGACGGCGGCGAACATCTTGGCAATCGAGCCGATGTTGAAGCGCGTGTTGCGATCGACGGCACGGTTCTGCGCGCGGTCGGCGACACCCATCGTCTCCGAGTACACCAGTGCGCCGCGCTCCATGATGGCCACGCTCACGCCGCTGCCCTGGCCGGAATTGATCGCCTTCCAGGCGGATTCACGGGCGTTGGCGACGGCATGGGCGAATCCGGGAGGCGGGTCGGCCTGGGCGCTGGCCGGCGGGCCGAGGACCAGCGCGCTCATGCAGGCGAGGAGCAGGTGGGCGATGCGTTTCATGGGGGGTGGCGCCTTTGCGTATCGGGGAAAGTGGGGATGGCGGCGCGACCAGGAGGAATCCTGCACTGCACTCGCGGGAGGGCGCACTGTATCAAGTGTCCCGGGATCGGTTCCCCGCATCCGTCGCCAGGTGCCGGGGGGATTCAGCCCGTTGTTTGTGGCCCACAGTAACGTCCGCGACACAATGTGTCGTCCTGGATCATGCGTACTTCTTGTGGGTGACACGGCCGACCTGTAGCATCCAATGCCGTACGGGTGCTTTCGGGGAGAAGCGTCGTGGAAATGATCGGAAATACGGGGAGGGCGTCGAAGGGGGAAACGAGGGGCTGGACGGTTCTGCTCGCTCGAATTCTGCTTCCGCTTGGGCTGTTCGCCATTGCGATGCTGGGCGTGGGCGTCAATACGGCCCACGCTGCCAACAAGGGCGGGAAGATCTCCGCCGACCTGAGAGGCGTGCTGAACGGCGGCGCCGCCAAGGGGAAATGGTCGGCGGCGACGAGTCGCGGGACCTATGTGCAGGTGGTGCTGGGCGGGTCGGGAAGCGATCCCGCCTTCACCTCCCTCCGGGCGGCGATCCTGGCGGCGGGCGGCTCGGTCCAGTACGTGTACCAGTCCACACCCGCGGTGCTCGCGGTGCTGCCGGCGCGCGCGGTGGCCACCCTCGCCGCACGCAGCGACGTCTCCTACGCGGTGCCCAACCGGCCGGCGTTCCGGACCGCGAGCTTCCTGCAGGACATCACGGGCGCGCCCGGGGCGCGTGCCGCCAACGGTACCGCGTACACCGGGGCGGGCGTGGGCATCGCCGTCCTCGACTCCGGCATCGACACCTGTCACGCCGCCTTCGGCGGTCGCGCCAACGGGAACGGGAGGTGCCAGCCCGGCGACCGCGTCAGCGCCAGCGTCGACTTCACGCGCCTGTCCGCTTCCCAGGGCTCGCGGAAGCTCGACTGGACCCGTCCGATCGATCTTGCGGCCGGGTACGCGCCGGGCTCCGCGGTCTACCGGGCCATCGAGCGGGCGGTGGACGGCTCCGGCGTCAACAATCCCGACGTCTTCGGCCACGGCACGCACGTGGCCTCGGTGGCGGGCGGGCAATCGATCCCGGGGGCGCCGGACGCCGCGGGCATCGCCACGGGCACGCAGCTGATCGACGTCCGCGTGCTGGACGAGAACGGCGTCGGCCAGTTGAGCGACGTCCTGGCCGCGATCGACTGGGCCATCGCCAATCGCGCCGTCTACAACATCCGCGTGCTCAACCTGAGCCTCGCCACGCCCACCACCGGCTCGTTCCTCGACGATCCGCTGTGCCGCGCGGTGCGCGCCGCCACGTCGCTCGGGATCACCGTCGTGGTGGCCGCCGGCAACTACGGCGTCACCGCCGACGGGGTGGAGCTGCTGGGCGCCATGGGCGCGCCGGCGGTGGAGCCGTCCGTGATCACGGTCGGCTCGGCCCATCATCACGACACGTTCACGCGGGGCGACGAGTCCATCAACCGGTTCAGCTCGCGCGGTCCGACGCGCAGCGGCTGGCTCGACGACGCCGGCGTGCGTCACCACGACAATCTCCTGAAGCCCGATCTCGTGGCGCCGGGCAACAAGATCGTCGGCGCCGCCTCCAACGCGGGCAATCCGGCCAACGTGCTGCTGGGCGAGAGCCCGGCCCTCGAGATCGGCGGCTACCGCGCCGGCGCCAACGCTCGCCTGATGCGGCTGTCCGGCACGTCGATCGCGGCGCCCGCCGTCGCGGGCGCGGTCGCGCTCATGCTGCAGGCCAATCCGGGTCTCACGCCGCCGCTCATCAAGGCGATCCTGCAATACTCGGCGCAGCCGCTGGCCGGCCAGTCGCTGATCCAGCAGGGGGCGGGGCTTCTCAACATCGACGGTGCCGTTCGCATCGCGCAGTCGCTGCGCACCGACATCGCCTCGGCGATCGCCGCCGGCAAGCTGAAGACGGGCGACAGCCTGCTCGCCGCCGGACGCACGCTGCCCGCCGGTCCGTCGTGGATCCGCGGCGAAACGGCGGCCTGGAGCGGCCTCATCACGGCCGGTGGGGGCCACGTCCTGGGCGGGCCGGCCGTGCTGGCGAAATACCAGGCGATCTACGACCCGAAGCTCCTCTGGAGCGGACGTCTCGTGAGCAAGATGACGGCCGTGAACTGGCCGGGCACGGCGCAACCCCGTCACTTCGTGCAGACGCTGGCGGGCAAGACCAAGGTGTTGTCCGCGGGCGTGCGGCCGCTCGACAAGGTCGCGGGTGCCACCAACCTGGCGGCCAGTACCGGCCTCTACGCGCCCGTTCCCACACTTGCGCAGGCGGCAACCTCGCCGCAGGGGCTCATCCTGTCGGAGGGCCTGATCCTGTCGGAAGGCTTGATCCTCTCCGAAGGGCTCATCCTGTCGGAAGGCTTGATCCTCTCCGAGGGGCTCATCCTGTCGGAAGGGTTGATCCTCTCGGAAGGGCTCATCCTGTCCGAAGGCTTGATCCTCTCCGAGGGACTGATTCTTTCCGAGGGACTCATCCTGTCGGAAGGGCTCATCCTGTCCGAAGGCCTGATCCTGTCGGAGGGATTGATCCTCTCCGAGGGGCTCATCCTGTCGGAGGGGCTCATCCTCTCGGAAGGCTTGATCCTGTCCGAGGGGCTCATCCTCTCCGAAGGCCTCATCCTCTCCGAGGGCCTGATCCTCAGCGAAACGGTGCTCGCCGGCGAGCCCTGAGCAGCCGCAACGCTGCTCGCGCGACGCGCGGGCGGCGGTGATCGTTCCGAGGCGCGCCGTGGCCGCAAGGCTTCGGCGCGCTTCTTGCATGGGATGCAGGTCGGCGGGGGCCTGGCAATCGAACCAGGTCAACTGCCACGCCCGCCCTTGTGCGCCGGTGCCCCTATGCTGCAGATGGACGATTACAACCCGAGCGCCAAAGCCTACTGGTGGATCACCGCGATCCTCGGTGCCACCGTGCTGGCGTTCGCCCTGCGGGAGGTCCTGGCGCTGCCGCCTGCCGCCATCGCGCAGGTCGTGGTGGGCATCGCGCTCGCGGGCCTCGCCGGAGCCTTCCCGTACCGGATTGCCGGCGGCAGGACGTCGGTCAGTGCGGCCGAGACCGTCATTTTTCTCGCCCTCATGATGCACGGCCCGGCCGCGGCGGCACTGGCCGCTGCCGCCGAGGGCGCGGTCGGATCGCTCCGCACCTCCTCCCGCGCGACGAGCTGGTTCGGCACGCCGGCGATGGCCGGGCTCGCGATGTACGCGTCCGGCGCGATCTACATGATTGCGCTGCGGCAGTTCACGCCGGCGGAGGCCGCGCCGTCGCTTGCGATGCAGCTCGCGTTCCTGCTGCCGCTCGCGCTCGTCTACTTCGCCGCCGGGACGCTGTTGATGGCGTCGCTGTTCACGTTGAAGAAGGGGCTGCCGCTGCAGCCCTGGACGATCCTGCGCGGCCACTCGTGGATGGCGCTCGTCTCCCTCGCGAGCGCCGCGTTGGCGGCGCTGCTCTTCGCCGGTTACGAGCGGCTTGGCGTGGGTGTTTTCGTGGCGGCGCTGCCGGTGATCGCCGTGGGGATGCTCACGCACCGGCTCTACGTCCGGCATCTCGAGGATACCGACCGGGCGCACCAGGACCGCATCGCGACTGCGGAGCGCGAGGCAGCGGAGTCGGCGCGTCACCTCGAGGAGCTGCAAAGGAGCGAAAGTCGCTTCCAGAAGGCGTTCGCGCACGCAGCCATCGGCATGGCGCTCGTCACCCACGAGCGCACGGTGCTGCAGGCCAATCCCGCGCTGTGCGAGATCCTTGCGCGTACCGAGGACGAGCTCATGGGGACCGACTTCGGTGCCTACGTCCATCGCGAGGACCATGCGGCGCTCGGCAGCGAGCTCGACAACCTCCTCGCCGGCGCCACCGGCACCGGCATGCTCGAGCTGCGCTGCGTGCGGCCGGACCGGTCGATGGTCACCGTCGCGCTGCACGCGGCCCTGTTCTCCGCCAGCGACGACGATGCGCCCTGCCTCATCTTCCAGGTGCAGGACATCACCGCGCGACGCATCGCCGAAGGGCGCCTGCAGCACATCGCGCACCACGACGACCTCACCGACCTGCCGAACCGGGCGTACTTCTTCGAGCACCTCGCCGGCGCGATCAAGGCGGCGCGCAAGGATCCGCGCTTCCGCTTCGCGGTGCTGTTCCTCGATTGCGACCGCTTCAAGACGATCAACGACAGCCTCGGCCACCGCGCCGGCGACGAGCTCCTGGTCGTGCTCGGCCGGCGCATCGCCACGCAGTTGCGGCCCACCGACGTCGTCGCGCGCCTGGGCGGCGACGAGTTCGCGATCCTCGCGCGCACGATGCGCGAGGAGGACGCCGTCGCGCTGGCTGCGCGGCTGCAGGGCGTGATCGGCGAGCCCGTGCACATCCGCGGCGCCGATGTGTCGGCGAGCGTGAGCATCGGCATCGCGATGGGTGATTCGCACTACGCGTCGCCCGAGGACGTGATGCGCGACGCCGACATCGCCATGTACCGCGCGAAGGCGCAGGGGCGCGCGCAGTACGCGATCTTCGACGCCGCGCTGCACGCCGAGGTGTCGTCGCAACTGTGGCTCGAGAACGCGCTGCGCCGCGCGATCGAGCAGCAGCAGCTCCACCTCGCCTACCAGCCCATCTTCGACCTGCGCACGCGGCAGACGGTGGCCGTCGAGGCGCTCTGCCGCTGGACGCATGCCGAGCGCGGCGTCATCGAACCGGAGCGCTTCATCCGCGTGGCGGAGGAGTCGGGGCTCATCGTTCCCCTCGGCGACTGGGCGCTCGAGATGGCGTGCCGCCAGCTCGCCGCGTGGCGCCGCGCGGTGCCCACCGCCGCGCATCTCACCATGCACGTGAACGTGTCGGGCGCGCAATTGCTGCAGAGCGACTTCGTCGAGCGTGTGCTCGACATCGTCGACCGGGCCGACGTGCCGCGCGAGCAGGTGGCCCTCGAGGTGACGGAGAGCATGCTCATCGACGGGCTGTCGGTGGCGCTCCCCAACCTGCGTCACCTGCGCAACGCGGGCCTGCGCATCAGCATCGACGACTTCGGCATCGGCTACTCGTCGTTCGCGCGGATGTGGGACCTGCCGATCGGCGAGATCAAGATCGACCGCTCGTTCGTCACGCGCATGGCGCGCGGCCGGGAAGGCGAGGAGGTCGTGCGCGCGATCATCGCGATGGGCAGCGCGATGGGCAAGCGCATCGTCGCCGAGGGCATCGAGACCGAGCTGCAGTTCCGCAAGCTGCTCGACCTCGGTTGCCACGGTGGACAGGGCTACTGGTATGCGCGTCCGCTGGACGCGGGCGAGATCGAGGCCATGTTGAAGGAGTGGCGGCCACGCGCCGTGGTGACGTGAGCGCGGTCTGAATGGCGGTGTGCATCAACCGCCGCGACGGCGCCGGGACAGCACCACGCCAGTGGCGATCCTGATCGCCAGGATGGCCGCCCATTGCGCCCAGTCCAAAGGCACGTTGGCGGTGGTGGAAATGGCCAGCGGCGCCACGCGTACGTTGTCAACTGGGGGGCGAGCCCAGCCAGTCGATGTTGCCGACGCTCACCGTCCAGCCGGTGATCAGCGTACTGCCAGCCGGGACGCTGAACGTGTTGCAGGGGACCGCCCCGCCGAGCTCGAAACTACCGTTCTGGAATGGCGCTGCAATGGAGGGTGAACGTGGTCAACAGCACGGCAAGGGCGCTGCGCTGCACGGCGTGTCCTCCGAGCGTGCGCCGTGCGGTTGCGCAGCGATCGCCTCGACGGACGGCGAAAGGCGACGATACACGTGCCGCGCATTTCCCGATACCCGTCAATTCCGGAGGGAGCCGACGCGGTCCATCCTGTCGACCCGTACGAGGCGGCAACGCCTGGCACGGAGGATCGCGCGCCGCGACCGGAGCCTGTCGCCGGGGACGCCCTGCTGCAACAGCGGTCGTCCCCGGCCCAGGCGTTTCAGTTCACCTTCTTCAGCGGCTCGTCCAGCTTCGCCACCTTCATCGGCGGGTTCTCGTTGAACTCCACCATGGACAGGATGTAGATCCCGCGTGTGCGCTGGATGAACTGCCGCAGCGAGTCGACACCTCCGGCCGCGGCCGCGCAGGCGCGGACCTGCTCGTGACCGGAAGGCTTGGCGCAATCGACCTGGGCGGCTCCGGCGGAGGTGGCGAGTGCGGCAGTCACGACGAAGGCAACCGTCGGCAGAATCTTGCGTGGTCTCTGGTTCATCAT
>CAZUGY010000109.1:0-15033 GCA_964620265.1 uncultured Alcaligenaceae bacterium | reverse complement strand
TGGCGGGCGTGCTCGAGGCCGTGGTCGGGCCCTGGGGCCGCGTGTTCATCAGCGTCGGCGTCATCGTCTCGGTGCTCGGCGCCTACCTCGCGTGGACGCTGATCTGCGCCGAAGTGCTGTCTGCCGCGGCCCGCAACAAGGACATGCCGTCGGTGTTCGCGAAGGAGAACGCCAACAAGGTGCCGGTGGCGGCGCTGTGGCTCACCAACATCGTCGTCCAGGTCATCGTGATCACCACGTACTGGTCGCGCGATGCCTTCAACCTGATGCTCGATCTCACGGCCGCGATGGCGCTGATCCCGTTCGTCCTGTGTGCCGGCTACGGGTGGATGCTGGTCGCCCGCCGCGAGACCTACGACGTGCGGCCGGAAGAGCGGAACCGCGACCTCTACATCGCCATCGTCGCGACGTTCTACACGGCGTTCCTGGTCTACGCCGGCGGCCTCAAGTTCGTCGTCCTCTCGGCGGTCCTCTACGGCCCCGGCACGATCCTGTATTTCTGGAGCCGGCGGGAGCAGGGATTGCCGGTATTCACCAAGATGGCCGACTGGGTGATCTTCATCCTGGCCATGATCGGCGCGGCGGTCGGCCTCTACTGGCTGGCGACCGGCTACCTGAAGATCTGAGCGGCATCCCATAGCCGCGAACGAGCTACCTGAAGAAAACGAGATACGGAGCGAAAGCGATGAGCACTGCCAATGAAACCAGGTTCGGCGTCCATTCCGAAGTCGGACAACTGCGCAAGGTGATGGTCTGTGCGCCCGGACGCGCGCACCAGCGCCTGACGCCGTCGAACTGCGACGAGCTTCTCTTCGACGACGTGCTGTGGGTGGAGAACGCCAAGCGCGACCACTTCGACTTCGTGCAGAAGATGCGCGACCGCGGCGTGGACGTCGTGGAGATGCACAACCTCCTGGCCGAGACGGTCGCCGTGCCCGAGGGCAAGAAGTGGATCCTCGACAACCAGGTCGTGCCCAACCAGGTGGGCCTGGGCTTCATCGACGAGCTGCGCAGCTACCTCGAGGGACTGCCCGATCGCGAGCTCGCCGAAACGCTCATCGGCGGCCTGTCCACCCTCGAGTTTCCCGAATCCATCGGCGGCAAGGCGCTCAAGGTCGTGAAGGAAGCGGCGGGCGTCACCGAATACCTCCTGCCGCCGCTGCCGAACACGCTCTACACGCGCGACACCACCTGCTGGATCTACGGGGGCGTCACGCTCAATCCGCTGTACTGGCCCGCGCGCCACGAGGAGACGATTCTCACGACCGCCATCTACAAGTTCCACCCCGATTTCGCCGGCAAGGTGAACGTGTGGTGGGGCGATCCCACCCAGGATCACGGCCAGGCCACCCTCGAGGGCGGCGACGTGATGCCCATCGGCAAGGGCAACGTGCTCATCGGCATGAGCGAGCGCACGTCGCGCCAGGCGATCAGCCAGCTCGCGGCCACGCTCTTCGAGAAGGGCGCGGCCGAGCGCGTGATCGTGGCGGCGATGCCCAAGATCCGCGCCGCCATGCACCTCGACACGGTGTTCACGTTCGCCGACCGCGACTGCGTGTTGCTGGCGCCCGACTTCCTCGCCAAGACCACGACCTTCTCGTATCGCCCCAGCGATCATCCGAGCGGTGTCGAGTTCCACGCGGAGAGCAAGCCGTTCGTGGAGGTCGTGCGCGAGGCGCTGGGCCTGAAGAAGCTGCGCGTGGTCGAGGCCGGCGGGTCCGATTACCAGCGCGAGCGCACCCAGTGGGACAGCGGCGCGAACCTCGTCTGCGCCTCGCCGGGCGTGGTATACGCTTACGACCGCAACACCTACACCAACACGCTGTTGCGCAAGGAGGGCATCGAGGTGATCACCATCGTGGGCGCCGAGCTCGGCCGCGGCCGGGGTGGTGGCCACTGCATGACCTGCCCGATCATCCGCGACCCGGTGGATTACTAGAGAAAAGCCGCCACGGCAGGCGTCAGGCGTTGCATCGCGCATGGCGCGCTGCCCGGTGGCGCGCCATGCTGCGTTCCTGCCGTGGCATGTCCTGCAATACGATAACTCGCCGCGCTTCGGCGAACGGATGCGAAGATCATGGCGGTCCCTTCCAGCAACAGCAGCGAGCCTGATTCCCCTCCGCCGCAGCCCCTGACGCTGACCGAGGCGATCATCCCGATCGCAGCGCTGATCGTCCTTGTCGCGCTTTCGTACGTGCTCTTCGGTGATGCAGGCGCGAACGGTCCCAACCAGGTCGCGCTTACCGTCGCCTCGATGATCGCCGTTTTCGTCGCGTGGCGGCGCGGTCACAGCATGACGTCTCTGCGCGAAGCTGCCATCGCCAGCGTGAGCACCGGCGTCGGCGCCATCTTCATCCTGTTCGCGGTGGGCGCGCTCATCGGCACCTGGGCGATGAGCGGCACCATCACCGCGATGGTCTACTACGGCCTGCAGCTCCTGTCGCCCAATTTCTTCTATGTGACGGTCTGCTTCATCTGCGCAATCGTCTCCGCGAGCATCGGCAGCTCGTGGACCGTGGCCGGCACCATCGGCATCGGCTTCATGGGCATCGCGAACAACATGGACCTCTCCCCCGCGATCACCGCAGGAGCGGTCATCTCGGGGGCCTATTTCGGCGACACCACCTCGCCCCTGTCGGATTCGGCCAATCTCGCGGCGGGGGCGGCGGGCGTGGACCTGTATCAGCACGTCAAGGAAACGCTCCTCACGTCCGTGCCTGCGCTGCTCATCGCACTGGGCGTCTTCTTCCTGTTCGGCCGGCCCGGCGATTTCGATGCGAGCGCCAAGATCGAGATGATCCGCAGCGTCTTCGACGTCTCCGTCTGGCTCTTTCTTCCCCTCGCGATCGTGGTGGTGATGGCGGTCATGCGCTGCTCGCCGTTCACCACGATCTTCATGGGCGCGCTGGCCGGCGGGCTGCTTGCCGTCATCGTGGCGCCCGCGCGCGTGATCGCATTTGCCGGGATCGATCCCGGTACGTGGAGCGGCGTGGGACTGCTGAAGGGCGTGTGGCTCGCGCTCGCGGACGGCTATCGCGCGACGACCGGCCACGAGGTCATCGATATCCTCGTGACGCGCGGCGGCATGTCCAGCATGCTGAACACGGTGTGGCTCATCATCACGGCGCTGGCCTTTGGCGGCGTCGTCGAGAAGGCGGGCGTGCTGGAACGGCTGATCACGCCCATCGTCGAGAAGGCGAAGTCGACCGGGCGCCTCGTGGCCACGCTCGCCGCGTCGGTCTTCGGAACCAACATCGTGACGGCCGACCAGTTCATCGCGATCGTGTTGCCGGCCCGCATGTTCAAGAGCGCGTTCGAAAAGCGCGGCTTTCCGCCGTATGTCCTGTCACGAACGATCGGCGCCACGGGCACGCCGACGTCGGCCATCGTGCCGTGGAACAGTTGCGGCGCGTACATGGCCGCGACGTTGGGCGTGGCCACGCTCTCCTACGCGCCCTTCGCCGTCTTCAGCATCGTGAGCCCGTTGCTCGCGATCGGCTTCGCCCTGCTCGGCATACGCACCAAGGCCAAGCCAGTTGCACCCGCGGATGCTGCGGTGCCGCATTGACGTTTACCATCTGTCCAGTGATCTCACGGAGCCGCTTCATGTTCCATTTCGCCCTGTGGCGTCGTCGCAACGTTGCCGCCGCAGTGCTGGCCGGCGTTGCGCTCGCCACGCTCACCGCCTGCCAGCGCGCCGAAGAGCCGCGTCCCCCGGAGATCCGTCCGGTCCGCACCATCACGGTGGCCAAGGCGATGGCGGGTGATGTCTTCACGTTGAACGGCACGGTGCAGGCGCAGACCGAGATCAACCAGGCCTTCCGCATCGGCGGCCGCGTGATCGAGCGCGCCGTGAACATCGGCGACACGATCCGTAGCGGCCAGCTCGTCGCGCGCCTCGATGCGCAGAACGAGGAGACGAGCCTCGTGGCGGCGCGCGCGCAGCTCGATGCCGCGCGTGCGCGGCAGTCGGAGGCGCAGAGCATGTATTCGCGCATGAGCGACCTCGTCAAGGAGCGCGCGGTGTCCGAGGCGCAGTTCGAGGCTGCCGAGTCGGCGGCACGCGCGGCCACGTCGGCGGTGGAATCGGCCAATTCGCAGGTGACGCTCGCGCAGACGCGGGTAGGCGACACGCGTCTCATGGCCAACGTGGGTGGCGTCGTCACCGCGCAGGGCGTCGAGCCCGGCGAAGTCGTGGGCGCGGGGCAGATGATCATCCAGGTGGCCCGCGATGGCGGCCGCGATGCCGTGTTCGACGTCCCGCCGCGCGCCAAGGCCAATCTCGCGCTGAACACGCCCATCAGCGTGGTGCTCACCGCCGATCCCCAGGTCGCGGCCACCGCCATGGTGCGCGAGATCTCGCCGCGCTCGGATCCGCTCACCGGCACGTTCCGCGTGCGCGCGCGGCTCACCAAGCCGCCGCCGGACATGCGCCTGGGCTCCACGGTCACGGGCCAGTTGCGGCTCGCGGCCACCGAAGTGATCGAGATCCCGCCGTCCGCCGTCGTGCGCGCGGACCGCCAGGCGGCCGTGTGGGTGGTGGATACCAAGGCCGGCACCGTGTCGTCGCGCCCGATCGAGATCCGCTCCTCGGATCCCAATCGCGTCGAGGTGGCGTCGGGCTTGAATCCCGGTGACGTCGTGGTCACGGCGGGCGTGCAGGCCTTGCGCCCCGGCCAGAAAGTCAGCCTGCTGAAAGCCGCGCCGTGATCGGCCCGAACCTGTCGGCATGGTCGCTCAAGCGGCCATCGCTGATCGTCTTCCTGATGATCGTCTGCGTGGCCGCGGGCGTGCTCGCGTTCGAGAACCTGGGCCGCGACGAGGATGCGCCGTTCACCGTGCGCACCATGATCGTGGCGGCGGCGTGGCCGGGCGCCACCGTGGAGGAAACCACGTCGCAGGTGACCGAGCGCCTCGAGCGCACGCTGCAGGAAACGCACAAGTTCGACGCCATCAGAAGCTACACGACGGCGGGCCAGACCACGATCTTCGTGGATCTCGACGAGACCACCGACACCGCCGACATCCCCGACGTGTGGTATCGCGTCCGCCGCAACATCGGCGACATGCGCGGCACCCTGCCGCAGGGCGTCGTCGGCCCCTTCTTCAACGACGACTTCGGCGATACCTTCGGCATCATCTACGGCTTCACCGGCGACGGCTTCAGCTTCCGCGAGCTGCGCGACTACGTCGAGGATGCGCGCTCTCAGCTCCTGCAGGTGCCCGACGTCCACAAGGTCGAGCTCCTGGGCGCCCAGGACGAGCGCATCTACATCGAGTTCTCGCCGGCGACGCTGGCGAGCCTGCGCCTCGACTACGGCACCATCATCGCCACGCTGCAGGCGCAGAACGTGCTGCGGCCGGCGGGCGTGATCCAGACCGACCGCGAGCGGGTGTACCTGCGCGTCACCGGCGCGTTCGACAACGAGCGCGACATCGAGGCGGTGAACATCGCCTCGGGCGACCGCATCTACCGCCTGGGCGACATCGCCAAGGTGTATCGCGGCGTGGTGGATCCGCCGCAGCCCATGTTCCGCGTGAACGGCAAGCCCGCGATCGGCCTCGCCATCGCCATGCGCGACCGCGGCGACATCCTGGCGCTCGGCAAGAACATCCGCGCGGTGATGGCGGACGTCACGGCGGCACTGCCGGTGGGCGTGGAGCCCATCCTGGTGGCGGACCAGTCGTCGATCGTCGACTACGCGATCAACGACTTCCTGAAGTCGCTGCTGCAGGCGATCGCCATCATCCTCGTGTGCAGCTTCGTGAGCCTGGGCGTGCGGCCCGGCATCGTGGTGGCGCTCGCCATTCCCATCACGCTGGCGCTCGTGTTCGCGGTGATGGATGGATTGCACATCAACCTGCAGCGCGTGTCGCTGGGCGCCCTCATCATCGCGCTGACGCTGCTGGTCGACGATGCGATGACCACCGTCGATGCGATGCTGCGGCGCCTGAAGGCGGGCGATACCAAGGACGAGGCGGCGTCGTTCGCCTACAAGTCGCTCGCGGCGCCGATGCTGATCGGCACGCTCGTGACCATCGCGAGCTTCGTGCCGGTGGGCTTCGCGCCGGGCGGGGCGAGCGAGGTGCTGTCGTCGCTCTTCTCCGTGGTGGCGATCGCGTTGATCGCGTCCTGGCTCGTGGCGGTGGTGTTC
Source organism: uncultured Alcaligenaceae bacterium (assembly GCA_964620265.1). Lineage (GTDB taxonomy): Bacteria > Pseudomonadota > Gammaproteobacteria > Burkholderiales > Casimicrobiaceae > VBCG01. Next base: position 8,878 of record CAZUGY010000109.1, on the reverse strand, counting down.
GGCCCGATCCTCGGCAAGGCGATCCTGAAGGCGCCCAAGGACGACCCCGATGCCAAGCCGTCGAAGCTGGTGTCGGTCTACGTTGCCTTCCTGGGTGCGGCGATCCGCTTCCGCTGGCTGACGATCGGCCTCACCGTCGCTGCCTTCGTGGTCGCGATGTTCATGCTGCAGTTCGTGCCGCGGCAGTTCTTCCCGTCGTCGGACCGGCCGGAGCTCCTGGTCGACCTCACGCTGCGCCAGAACGCCTCGATCTACGCGAGCGAGGACACGGCCAAGCGCGTCGAGGCATTGCTCGACAACAATCCCGACGTCGAGCGCTACAGTACCTACGTGGGCCGCGGCGCGATCCGCTTCTACCTGCCGCTGTCGGTGCACCTGGCCAATCCGTTCTTCTCGCAGATCGTGGTGATCGCCAAGAGCATCGAGGCGCGCGACCGGCTGCAGGCGAAGCTCGAAGAGATCCTGGCCGTGGACTTTCCCGACGTGGTATCGCGCGTGTCGCCGCTCGAGATGGGCCCGCCCGTGGGCTGGCCGCTGCAGTATCGCGTGACCGGACCGGACAAGGACGAGGTGCGCCGCATCGCGCAGGACGTAGCACAGATCATGGGTGCCGATCCCCGCGTGCGCACCGTCAACTTCGACTGGATGGAGCCGGCGCGCCAGGTGCGCGTGCACATCGACCAGGACGAGGCGCGGCGCCTGGGCGTGAGCTCGCGTGCGATCGCGGCAGTGCTCAATGCGTCGGTCACGGGCTCCACGATCACCCAGGTGCGCGACGACATCTACCTCGTGAACGTCGTCGCGCGCGCCACTGCCGACCAGCGCGCGTCGTTCGATACGCTGACTTCGCTCGCGGTGCCCACGCCCACGGGCCGCATGATCCCGCTGTCGCAGTTCTCGCGCTTTTCCGAGGAGCAGGAGTTTCCGCTCGTGTGGCGGCGCGATCGCGTGCCGACGCTCACGGTGCGCTCCGACGTGGCGCACGGCGTGCTGCCCGAGATGGTCGTGGGCGCCCTGAGGCCCGCGATGGACGCCTACATCGCCAAGCTCCCCCGGCCGTACCAGGTGGAGATCGGCGGGATCTACGAGTCGAGCAACGACTCCTCGGCGAACGTGTTCTCCGTGGTGCCGATGATGATCCTCCTGATGCTGCTCTTCATGATGATCCTGCTCGTGAGCTTCCGGCGGATGGCGATGGTCGTGTTCATCCTGCCGCTGGGCCTGATCGGCGTGGTCGCCGCATTGCTGATCTTCCAGCGGCCGCTGGGCTTCGTGGCGATCCTCGGGATCCTCGCGCTCATCGGCATGATCGCCAAGAATGCGGTGATCCTCATCGTATCGATCGAGGCGGAGCGCGAGGCCGGCAAAAGCGTGGCGGACGCCGTCTACGCCGCGGCCAAGGACCGCTTGACCCCGCTCGTGCTCACGGCGATCTCCACCGTGCTGGGCTTGATCCCCATCGCGCCTACGATCTTCTGGGGGCCGATGGCCTTCGCGATCATGGGCGGCCTGCTGGTGGCGTCGGTGCTCACGCTGATCCTGCTGCCCGTGCTCTACATCACGATCTTCGGGCGCGAGGAGCGCAGGGCAGCGGCCGCGGCGGTACCCGCCACGACCTCCTGACGGAAGAAAGGACCATGGCGTTGCCTGCCGCAGAAAACACGCTCCACCTGCAGGTCGGCGAGATGCGCCAGCTCTTCAACGCCATGGACCCCGCACCCTTCCGCGAGCGCGACCTCGATGCCAGGGCGGAGGAATACATCGTCGACTGGGCGCGCGAGGTGGACCAGCGCGCGCCCCTCGCGCTCGAAGTCACGTTGTCGCGCGAGCCCGCCGGCGCCGAGTCGACCACGATGCTGGGCGACGCCGTGCATGGCTACTTCAAGGAGCGCGCCGCGGCCAGCCGCCGCCAGTTGCGCCAGCTCATGCGCCGCGGCCGCATCAGCCTCGTGATCGGCGTGGCCTTTCTCGCGGCGGCGATCGTGGCCGGCGACCTCCTGGCGGGAGTCATGAACAAGGAGCGCTACGGCGTCATCGTCCAGGAGACCTTCGTGATCGGCGGCTGGGTCGCGCTGTGGCGGCCGCTCGAGATCTTCCTCTACGACTGGTGGCCGGTCGTGAGCGAGGCGCGCCTGTTCGATCGCCTCGCCACGATGCGTGTCGACCTCCGCGGCACGGCGCCAGGATGAGCTCGCCGCGTCCCGCCTGGCGGCTTGGCTTCGTACGCGGCTGCGGGTTCTTCCTCCTGTGGCTCGTGCTCATGCAGAGCACGAAGCTCGCCGACCTCGCGGTGGGTCTTCTCGCCACGGTGTGCGCGACGTTCGTGAGCATGCGTCTCCTCCCGCGGGGCGCGGGGGAGGTGCGCCTGTGGCCGCTCCTGCGCCTCCTTCCGCGCTTCGTATGGAAGTCGCTCGTGGCCGGCGTGGATGTCGCGCGCCGCGCGCTGGCGCCGGTGCCGCGCCTCTCCACCGGATTCGTGGAGTACCGCACGGGACTGCCGCGCGGTCACGCGCGCAATAACTTCGCCACCATCATGAGCCTCATGCCGGGCACGCTGCCGTCGGGTGACGACGCGGACACCATCGAATTCCATTGCCTCGACGTGCAGCAGCCGGTCGCCTCCGACCTCGCGCAGGAGGAGCGGCTGCTCGCGCCCGTGCTCGTCGCCGGGAGCCGCGATGAGTGATTTTCTTCTCGGCGCGGCGGCGGCGGTGCTCGCGCTCGTGGCCATCGGCCTCGTGCGCGTGTTGCGGGGTCCCGGCGATGCGGACCGCCTGATGGCCGTCCAGCTGCTGGGCAGCGGCGGCATCGGCGCGCTCGTGCTGTGGGCGGTGGCGCAGCAGGACTTCGCCGTGCTCGACGTGGCGCTCATCCTCGCGGTACTCGCCGCCTTCGCCTCGATCGCCTTCGTCAAATTTGCCCCGGGGTCCGCACCGGACTCCGACGCCGGGCCCTAGGAGCCGCGTGCCATGGCGATCGACGGCTCCCTGCTCGTCACCGTGTACACCTGCGTGCTGGTGGCGCTGGGCGTGTTCTTCTATCTCGCGGGCACGGTGGGCCTCCTGCGCTTTCCCGATACGCTCACGCGGCTGCACGCGCTCACCAAGGCCGACAACCTGGGCCTCGGCCTCATCGTGCTGGGCTTGCTGCCGCACGTGGACGGCGTGGGCAATCTCCTGAAGCTCCTCGCCATCTGGCTCCTCGTGATGCTGTCGAGCGCGGATGCCGGCCAGCTCGTGGCGCGCGCGGCGCGGCGCGCGATGCGCGCCGGGCGCTGACACTTCGCCACCAGCAGCCATGGATTCGACCGGTCTCTTCTCGTTCGCGCCGGCCTTGCTGATCCTGGGCCTCGGCGCCTATGCGATCTTCGCGCGCGAGGTGTTTCCCGCGCTCGTCGGGTTCCTGGCCTACGGCCTCCTGCTCACGCTCGCGTGGGTGCAGCTCCACGGCATCGACGTTGCGCTGACCGAGGCCGCGATCGGCGGCGGCTTCACGAGCCTCCTGCTCGTGCGCGCGGCCGCCCACCTGCGCGCGACGCGGGTGGAGTCGGAGGCCGAGCACGTGGGTGGCGTCACGAAGCTTGCTGCCGCGATCGGTGCCGGCGGCGTGGGACTCGCCATCGCCGTCGCGGTGCTCTCGCTGCCCGAGCCGGCGCCCACGCTCGCACCGCTCGTGATGACGCACCTGCCGTCCACCGACGTGGGCAATCCCATCACCGGCGTGCTGCTCGCCTTCCGCGCCATCGACACGCTGCTCGAGGCGATCGTGCTGCTGCTGGCGCTCGTCGGTGTGTGGTCCTTGAGCCCGGATGCGGCATGGGGCGGACGCCCGGGCCCGCGCTACAACGCCGATCCCGACAGCGTGCTGGCCTTCATCGCGCGCGTGCTGCCCCCCATCGGCGTGATCGTGGGCATCTACGTCTTCTGGGTGGGCGCCGATCATCCGGGCGGCAAGTTCCAGGGCGCCACGATCGTGGCTGCGATGTGGCTGCTGGCGTTGCTGGCCGGCCTCACCGATGCGCCTCCGGTCAGCCGGCGCACGCTCCGCGCGCTGCTCGTGCTGGGGCCGCTGGTGTTCATCGCGGTGGGTATCGCCGGCGTGTTCCTCGCCGGCGCCTTCCTCGCGTATCCCGAAGGATGGTCGAAGCCGCTCATCCTCGTGATCGAGTTCGCGCTGATGCCGTCGCTCGCCCTGACGCTCGCGCTCATCATGGCGGGACCGGCGCAGCGTCCCGACGATGCGCGGAGGGCCGGAGGTTGAGCGCCGTGACCGTCTTCGGCCTCGCGGCGGCGGCGCTCATCGGCGTGGGCCTGTACGGCTTCATCGTCGATCCGCGGCCGTTGCGCAAGATCATCGCCTTCAACGTGGTGGGCAGCGGCGTGTTCCTGCTCTTCGGCGTGATCGCGCGGCGCGGCGCCGCGGCGGGACTGGGCGGCGATCCCGTGCCGCAGGCATTGCTCATCACCGGCATCGTGGTGGCGTTCTCGGCGTCGGCGCTCGCGGTGAGCGTGCTCCTGCGTCTGCACGAGGAGACGGGCTCCACCAGCCTCGCCTCGCCGCCGCCGCCGGACATGCCACCGCCCGAGACCCACACCTGACGATGCCCACGTCGACCCTGGCCACCGCCGGCGGCCTGCTTCTTCCGGCCGTCGTGCTCGTGCCCTTCGCCGGCATGCTGCTCGCGCTCGCCTTCGGCGGACGCCACGCGGTGCGCATTGCCGCGCTCACCATCCTGGCCGGGATCGGCGTGGCCGGCGCGATCACGAGCCGCTGGTGGGAGACGCAGGCCACGCTCGTGTATCTCCTCGGGGGCTGGTCGCCGCCGCTGGGCGTGGCCTTGCGCGCCGACGGCCCCGCGGTGGCGATGATGGCGGGCATCGGCGTGGTGATCGCCGGCATCGGGGTCTACGCGCGCGGCGACTTCGGCGTGCCGGCGGGCAAGCGCGAGACGCGCACGGCCCTCGTCTACTGGCTGCTGCTCCTCGCGATCTGGGGATCGCTCAACCTTGCCTTCACGAGCGGCGATCTCTTCACGCTCTACATCGCGCTCGAGCTCCTCACGTTCTCCGCGGTGCCGCTCGTGTGCCTCGACGGCAAGGGCGAGACGCTGCGCGCCGCATTGCGCTACCTCGTGTTCGCGCTCGCGGGCTCGATCTTCTACCTGCTGGGCGCCGTGCTGCTGTACGGCGCCTTCGGCACGCTCGACATCGCGCTCCTCGCGCAGCGCATGCAGCCCTCGCCCATTCCGTGGGTCGCGATGGCGATGATGACGGTGGGCCTGCTCGCCAAGACGGCGCTCTTCCCGCTGCACCTGTGGCTGCCGCCCGCGCATGCCGGCGCACCGCCCGCCGCGAGCGCGATCCTCTCCGCGCTCGTGGTGAAGGGATCGTGGTTCATCGTGATCCGCCTGTGGTTCGACGCCGCGCCCAGCCTCGCAGGCCCGCAGGCGGCGCAATTCCTGGGCGCCCTCGGTGCCGCGGCGATCCTCTTCGGCAGCGTCATCGCGCTGCGGCAGGAGCGGTTGAAGCTCCTCGTGGCGTATTCCACGCTCGCGCAGATCGGCTATCTCTTCCTCATGTTTCCGCTGGCCAGTGACGCGGCGGGAACCTTCGTGCACGGCGCCGCGCTCGATGCGGGCGTGCTGCAGGCGCTCTCGCACGCCACCGCCAAGGCGGCGATGTTCATGGCGGCGGGCCTGCTCTACAAGGCCTACGGCCACGATCGCATCGCCGAGCTCACCGGTGCCGGCCGCACGATGCCGGTGACCGTGCTCGCCTTCGCGGTGGGCGGCCTGGCGCTCATGGGCGTGCTGCCGAGCGGGGCGTACCTCGCCAAGAAGCTCCTCGAGGGGGCGGCCGGCGCGAGCGGGCAATGGTGGTGGTACACGGTCCTGACCGTGGGGGGGTTCCTCACCGCGAGCTATGTCGTGCTCGTGGTGGCGCGCGCCGTGCGCAAGGTGCCGGCCGGTGCCGCCGTACCCGGCGCGGTGCCACGTTACCAGGAGCTCGCGGCGCTCGCACTCGCGCTGTGCTCGTTCGGCCTCGCGTGGGTGGCAGTGAGCGGGCCGGTGCCGGCGTCGCTCGTGGCGAATCCGCTCGCGCTCGACGAACTCGTCGCGCTCGCGACCGTCTTCGTCGGCGGATCCCTCGTGGCGCTTGCTTTTGCGCGTGAAGCCCCGTTCGCTGCCACGAATGGCGCGGTACGCGCCCTGCGCGCGTTATCCTTGGGCCTGGGCGGCGTGCTCGAGCGTATCGACTACGCGCTGCGCGGCTGGTCGGTGGCGGGCATGTCGCTGCTCGTGATCACCCTCGTGTTCGGACTCCTCATGCGCGCGCACGGCTGAGCGGCGCGCGCCATCCAGCGGAACGCCATGGAAGCTGCACTCTTTCCCATGCTGAAGGCCCTGCTGCTCGTCCCCGTGGCGCTGCTGCCGATCATCAATCCGCTCGGGGCGGCGCCGGTGTTCGCCGCCACCGCGGGCAGCAATCGCTCGCTTGCGCGGCGGCTTGCCAAGCGCGTGGCGATCAATGCCTGGCTCGTGATCGTGGTGTCGATCCTCGTGGGTTCCTACGTCCTCGCGCTCTTCGGCATCTCGTTGCCCGTGGTGAGCCTGGGCGGCGGATTGCTCGTGGCCTCCACGGCGTGGCGGATGCTGCACACGAGCGACGACGACGACGTGCAGGCGGCCGCTGCCGCGCAGACCTCGGAGATGTCGGACACCGAGATCGCACGGCGCAGCTTCTTCCCGATCACGTTTCCGATGACCACGGGTCCCGGGACGATCGCCGCATCCATCGCGCTCGGCGCGCAGATTCCCACCACCCCGATCCTCTATCTCGCGAGCGCCGTCGTGGCGGCGCTGGGGGCGGGGATCGTTGCATTGGTGCTCTACCTGACCTATCGGCATTCGGCGCGCGTGCTGAAGTACCTGGGCGAGGTCGGCCAGCTCGTGATGATGCGGCTCATGGCCTTCATGCTGCTGTGCGTGGGCATCCAGATCATGTGGAATGGCTGGGCGGAGCTGCAGAATCTGTTGCGCTGACCGCGGCGCGGCACGATCCGCGTACCGCGGCGATCCGGCACCGCGCACTGCGGCGATTCAATCGTCGTCGGTGTTGCGCCAGCCGGGCGGCTGGGTGTCCCAGGCGGGACCCTTGCGGCCGAGCTCCACGCCCAGGGCATACAGATTCGCCATCGCCACCGGATCGAAGAGCTCGTCGCCGCCGAGGGTGGCGGAGTCGGGAATCGTGATCCAGTGGAACGGCGCGGAATCGCGCAACGACGTCGAGTAGATGCGGAAGAGGTCGCCGACCATGCCCGAGCGCGCGAACCCGTCGAACGACCGGATCGCGATCCCCACGATGGAGCGGCGGGTCTGTGCCGAACGGGGCCGGAGCTGGCCGTTGTGGATCACGAAGATCTCCTCGCGCGCGGGATGCGCGACGGCGCGCTGGCGCACGGCCGTGATGCTGAAGAGGCCGCCGGTGAGGAACACGTTGGCGCCCACCGCGCCGTCGACGTGCAGCTCGTCGTAGCGCTCGCCGTTGGCGATCACGTCGAAGAACACCGGCGGAAACGCCACCGGGATCGACGCCGACGCGAGCATCACCTTGCGGAAGATGTCGAGCGCCTGCGGCTGTCCGCTCGCGGCGATCGCGCCCATGTTCCAGATCATGAAGCGCTGCGCGTCGAGATTGGCGGTCCCGACATAGAGGCGCCGTCCGGCCCGATGCGCGGCGGCCACAGCGGCGAGGAGCTTCTCGTCGACGTGCTGGTCGATGAGGGCGCGCAGCGGGTCGGTGGCCGCGAATGCCTCGCCACCGAGGAGTTGCGGCAGGATCGACAGGCGCCGGAAGATGTTCTGCGTGGGATTGGTGGTGTAGAAGTCGTGCAGCGCGCTGTCGTACTCGGGTCCGAGGAACGCGAAAGGCGCCATGAGCGCACCGGTGGACACGCCCGTCACGATCTTGAATACGGGGCGCTTCCCCGTCTCGGTCCACCCCTTGAGCACGCCCGAGCCGAACGCGCCGTTGGGGCCGCCGCCGGAGAGTGTCAGATTGGCGTAGGTCACCGCACCGTCGGGGCCTACGGGAAAGTCGGTGCGCGACTCCTCGGAATACGAACGCGCGAGATCGAGCGCCATCGCGCGGCTGGGCATCCCCGCCGGCGAGCGGATGTCCGGGAAGCCCGCGATCGTGGTACTGCCGATGAGCTCGATCGGCGGCGCGTTGCGCGGCAGCGTCGAGCAGCCGGCCAGTACGATCGCCGCGCAGGCGATGGCGACCTTGGCGACATGCAGGCAGCGGAGCATGGCCGCGCTGCCGGCTAGAACGAGCCGAACTGGTTGCCCAGCACGATCACCACCGCGAGGCTCACGATGGCGCCCAGGATCGCCACCATCGCGATGTGGAAGTAGCTTTCCTTGTGTGTGGCGCCGGCCACCGCGAGCAGCGTGACGACCGCGCCGTTGTGCGGCAGGCTGTCGAGCGTACCGGCGCCGATCACCGCCACCCGATGCAGCAGCGACGGATCCATGCCGATCGCGCGCGCGATCTCGAGATACGTGCCACCGAGCGCGTCGAGGGCGATCGTGAGGCCGCCGGAGGCCGAGCCCGTGAGCGCGGCGAGGATGTTGGTGGCGAGCGCGAGCGACACCAGCGGCCCGCCGCCGATGCCGAGCACCCAGTCGCGCACCGCATCGAAGGCCGGCATCGCCGCCACCACGGCGCCGAAGCCCACGAGGCTCGCGACCGAGAGGACCGGCAGCACCGAGGCATTGGCACCGGCATCCACGCTTGCGCGGAAGCTGCGCAGCCGCCGGAAATTGAGCGCGATCAGCGTGACGATGCCGAGCGTCAACGCCACCAGCACCGACCAC
>CAZUGY010000108.1:0-15139 GCA_964620265.1 uncultured Alcaligenaceae bacterium | reverse complement strand
GCCACCCTGATCGAATACATCGCCGAGGTGCCCGGCATCGAGCGCATCCGCTACACCACGTCGCATCCGCGCGAGATGACGCCGCGGCTCATCGCCGTGCACGGCAGCGTCGACAAGCTCGTCAACCAGCTCCACCTGCCCGTGCAGTCGGGCTCCGACCGCGTGCTCGCCGCCATGAAGCGTGGCTACACGGCGCTCGAGTACAAGTCGATCGTGCGCCGCCTGCGCGCGGCGCGCCCCGACCTTTCGCTCACGTCGGACTTCATCGTGGGCTTCCCGGGCGAAACCGAGGCCGACTTCGTGCTCACGCTGAAGCTCGTGGAGGACGTGGGCTTCGACGGCGCCTTCAGCTTCATCTACAGCAGCCGGCCGGGCACGCCCGCCGCCGATCTGCCCGACCCGGTCCCGCACGACGTGAAGCAGGAGCGGCTCGTACGCCTGCAGGCCTTGCTGGAGGCGCAATACCGCGCGCACAGTGACGCCATGGTGGGGAGCCGCCAGCGCGTGCTGGTGACGGGTCGCGCCGCCCGGAATCCGCAGGAGCTCGCCGCCCGCACCCAGAACAACCGCGTGGTGAACTTTGCCGGGGATCCTTCTCTAATCAACACCTATACCGATGTCGCGATCGCGGCCGCATTGCCGCATTCGTTGCGGGGAGAACGCGTCGGCTAGAACGAACACCCGAGCACGTGCCCGCCCCGGTCCGGGAGTGCCGGGGCCTGCCGTGCCAGCAGGAGTATCGAGCATGAAATCGATGTTGCCACTTGCCGCGATCGCCGCGGCCGTCGCGCTGTCCGGATGCGCGACCATGAAGCCCGTCCCCGCCAGGGAGGCGACGCCCGCCCCCGCCGCCGCCGCCCCCGCTCATCCCACGGCGGCCGGCGGCGTGCCGCCCTCGCCGCAGGCCATCGCCAACGCGCAGAAGCTCGCCGGCGCGCCCGGCAGCACGCCGCCGGCCCATGCCACGGCGCAAAGCAACCTGCGCACGTTCGCCGAGGCGAGCCGCGACGCGAAGGAGATGCCCGGCCTCTTCCCGCTGTGGCAGCGGGAGGATCGCGTGTACCTCGAGATCGCGCCGGCGCAGTTCGACCAGCCGTTCTTCTTCTCCACCAACCTCGACCAGGGCCTGGGCGAGAACCGCTTCCTCGCCGGACTCATGACGAGCAGCCAGACGCGCCGCTTCGGCGGTCCGCTCATCGTGTCGTTCCGCAAGATCGGCAACAACGTCCAGCTCGTGGCGCGCAACGTACGGTTCACCGCGCAGGCGGGCACGCCCGAGGCGCGCGCGGTGGCCGATGCCTTCTCCGACAGCCTGCTCGCCACCGCACCGGTGGTGTCGCAGCCGCATCCGGAGCGCAAGACGGTCCTGGTCGACGCCAACTCGCTCTTCTTCTCCGACATCCCGGGGGCGGCGCCGCGGCTCGAGATCGCCTACCGGCAGCCGTATGCCTTCGATGCGCGCAACTCGTCGTTCCGCGACGTGACGAGCGAGCCCGACTTCGTGTCGTTCGTGGTGTCGGCGCACTACGCCCTCGCGCGGGTGTCCCTGCCGCAGGGCGGCGGCGCGTTCACCACGGAGCCGCCGTCCACGGTGCCCGACATCCGCAGCCTGTTCCTGGGCTTCCACTACTCGCTCGCCAAGCTGCCCGATACGCCGATGCGTCCGCGCCTGGCGGATGCGCGGATCGGCTACTTCACCACCGACGTGTTCGACTTCACCACCGACGACCGGCGCCTGCCCATCGTCCACTACGTGAATCGCTGGCGCCTCGAGAAGAAGGACCCCGCGGCCGCGCTGTCGGAACCGAAGACGCCGATCGTGTACTGGATCGATCGCAACGTGCCGCTGCAATACCGCGCAGCGATCCGCGAAGGCGTGCTCGAATGGAACAAGGCCTTCGAGCGCATCGGCTACAAGGACGCGATCCGCGTCGAGATCCAGCCCGACGACGCCACCTTCAACACCTCCGACATCCGCCACGCCTCGATCCGCTGGATCACCACGGCGCGCAGCTCGTTCGCGGCGATCGGCCCCCGCGTGGTGGATCCGCGCACCGGCGAGATCCTCGACGCCGACATCGCCATCGACGCCACCAGCTTCCGCTCGCACCGCTCGTTCGTGGCGGAGACGATCCCCCCGCGCACCGGGCACTCCACCGCCTTCGGCGAGGACGGGTACTGCACGTATGCCTCCGAGTCCGCGGAGCACGAGGCCTTCGCGCTGTCGCTCCTCGAGGCGCGCGGCGACCTGGGCCTCGACGGTCCGCAGGCCCAGGCCTTCGTGATGGGGCACTTGAAGGAAGTGACGATGCACGAGGTGGGCCACACGCTCGGCCTCACGCACAACTTCCGCGCCTCCACCGCGTACACCACGGAGCAGCTCGCCGACAGCGAGTTCACCCGTCGCCACGGCATCGCCGGCTCGGTGATGGAATACAACGCCGTGAACCTCTCGCTCAAGGGCGAGCGCCAGGGCGAGTTCCACATGTCCACCCTGGGGCCCTACGACTTCTGGGCGGTGGAATATGCGTATCGCGAGATTCCCGCGCAGGAAGAAGCGGCCGAGCTCGCGCGCATCGCGGGGCGCAGCAGCGAGCCCGAGCTCGCGTTCATGGCCGACGACGTGCTCTACGTGAGCGGCCTCGATCCGCAGGTCAACACCTTCGATCTCGGCGCCGATCCGCTCGCCTATGCCGAGCGTCGCCTCATGCTCGGTCGCGAGCTGTGGCAGCTCACGGCCGATCGCACGTTGAGGCCCGACGAGAGCTACGCGGTCCTGCGCCGCAACTTCAACCGCGGACTGTCGCAGGTGCACATGAGCGCGATCCACGCCGCCAAGTTCATCGGCGGCCTCACGTTGCGCTCCGACCACGCCGGAAGCGGCCGCCCGCCGCTCGAGCCGGTCCCGGCCGCCAAGCAACGCGCGGCGCTCGATCTGCTCGCCACGACCGTATTCGCGGCGGACGGCTTCGACTTCTCGCCGGCCTTCCTCTCGCGCCTCGCGGTGAACGACTACGACATCGACGATGCCCAGGCCATGGGACGCCGCCCGCCGACGGTGGACGTGGCGCTGGACCAGCAGGTGCTCGAGATGCAACGCACCGTGCTCGTTCCCCTCATGGGCCCGGAGATCGCGCAGCGGCTCCTCAACAACGAGCTCAAGACGCCCGATCGCACGCAGGCGCTCACACTCGCCGAGCTCTACGGCACCCTGCACAAGGCCATCTTCAGCGAGGTCATCACGGGCCAGGACGTGCCGCTGCTGCGTCGCAACCTCCAGCGCGAGTATGTCTCGCGCGTGGCGTTCGTCCTCGTGAAGCCGGCGCCCAACATGCCGCCGGACGCACGTGCCCTGCTGCGCGCCGATGCCGTCAGGCTGCGCGGCGAGCTGGCCGCCAGTGCCAAGCGGCGCAACCTCTCCGTGGAGACGAAGGCGCACCTCGCCGAGAGCCTGGCCACCCTCGACGAGGCGCTGCGCGCCCCGATCCTGCGCCAGGCACTGTAACCTCCGGGCATGCCACCCCGACCTCCGCAGATCGCCGTCGAGCTTTCCCCTCTCGACAACCGCGCGCTCGCCAACCTCACGGGCCCGCTCGACGCCAACCTCCGGCAGATGGAGGCCGCGCTCGACGTGACCATCCAGCATCGCGGCGGCGTGTTCACCATCACCGGCGAGCGCGCCAAGGCCGAGCGTGCCGGACGCGCGCTCGAGCGCTTCTATGCCGCAGCCGGCAAGCCGCTGTCGGTGGAGGAGATCCAGCTGGGGCTCGCGGAAGCGACCCACCGCGGCACCCGCACGGCGGCCGAGCCGGCGGCGCGCACGGAGCCGGTGACCGGCGCCGACGGCGCGCCGGTCCTCCACACCCGCCGCGCCGACCTGCGCGGCCGCACGCCCAACCAGGTGAGCTATCTCAAGGACATCACGGGCCACGACATCACGTTCGGCATCGGCCCCGCGGGCACCGGCAAGACCTACCTCGCCGTGGCCTGCGCGGTCGACGCGCTGGAGCGCGATGCGGTGAAGCGCATCGTGCTCGTGCGTCCCGCGGTGGAAGCGGGCGAGCGCCTGGGCTTCCTGCCCGGCGACTTCGCGCAGAAGGTGGATCCCTACCTGCGCCCGCTCTATGACGCGCTCTACGACCTCATGGGCTTCGACAAGGTGGCGAAGCTCTTCGAGCGCACCACGATCGAGGTCGCGCCGCTCGCCTACATGCGCGGCCGCACGCTGAACCACTCCTTCATCATCCTCGACGAGGCGCAGAACACCACGCCCGAGCAGATGAAGATGTTCCTCACGCGCATCGGCTTCGGCACCAAGGCGGTGGTGACCGGCGACGTGACGCAGATCGACCTCGCCAAGCACCAGAAGAGCGGGCTCGTGGAATCGGCGCGCATCCTGGCCGGCGTGCGCGGCATCGCCTTCCGCCACTTCACGAGCGCGGACGTGGTGCGGCATCCGCTGGTGCAGAAGATCGTCGATGCCTACGATCGCGACAGCGCACGACGCGATGCGGGCGACCGCGCGCGCCCGTGACCGCGACCCGCACCAAGGCGGCGGCACCGCGCCGTGCCGGCCCTGCGCTCTCGCTTTCGGTGCAGTTCGCGAGCAACGCCGCGGGGCTTCCCACCCGTCCGCAGGTGCGCCGCTGGGTGAAGGCGGCGCTCGACGTCGATGCGGTGGTCACCGTCCGCTTCGTGGATGCGATCGAGGGCCGCGCACTGAATGCGGAATTCCGCGGCAAGGACTACGCGACCAACGTCCTCACCTTCGTGTACGATGATGACGACCCGCGCGCCGGCGACATCGTCCTGTGCGCCCCGGTCGTGCGCCGCGAAGCGCAGGACCAGGGCAAGCCGCTCGCGGCGCACTACGCCCATCTCGTCGTGCATGGCATGCTGCATTTCCAGGGCTTGGACCATGAGCGCGCGGCCGACGCCGCGGTCATGGAAGCGCGCGAGGTCGACATCCTCGCCCGCCTCGGCGTGCCCGACCCCTATGCCCACTGAGTCCCGTCACGCGCACCGAACGGCGCGGCCCCGCACGGTCCGCTCCCGTTCCACTTCCCGCAGCCCATGACCGAAGACGACGAGTCGAAGGGCGCCGACAAGCCCACCCTCATGGAGCGCCTCACGGCGATGCTCCTGCGCGAGCCCGACGACCGCGAGGAGCTCCTCGCCGTGCTGCGCGGCGCCTTCGAGCGGCATCTCCTCGATGCCGACGCGCTGTCGATGCTCGAGGGGGTGCTGTCGGTGTCCGAGACCACCGTGCGCGACATCATGATCCCGCGCGCGCAGATGGACTGCGTGTCCGTGGACGACGCGGTGGCCGACTTCATGCCCTCCGTCGTCCAGACCCGCCACTCGCGCTTCCCGGTGATCGGCGAGAGCAAGGACGACGTCGTGGGTATCCTGCTCGCCAAGGATCTCCTCTCCTACTACGTGACGCCCGCGACCTTCGACCTGCGGGCGACCTTGCGCGCCGCGGTGTTCGTGCCCGAGAGCAAGCGCGTGAACGTGCTGCTGCGCGAGTTCCGCGCCAATCGCAATCACATCGCGATCGTGGTGGACGAATACGGCGGCGTATCCGGCCTCGTGACCATCGAGGACGTGCTGGAGCAGATCGTCGGCGACATCGAGGACGAGTTCGACTTCGACGAGAGCGCCGACAACATCATCCCCGAGGCCAACGGCCGGTTCCGCGTGAAGGCGCACACCGAGATCGCCGACTTCAACGAGCAGTTCGGCACCGGTTTCCCCAACGACGAGTTCGACACCGTCGGCGGCCTCGTGCTGCGCTCCTTCGGCCGGCTGCCCAAGCGGGGCGAAGCCACGGTGGTCGGCGACCTGCGCTTCCGCGTGCTGCGCGCCGACAGCCGGCGGCTCCTCACGCTGCAGGTCGAGCGGGTGCCGCCGGCACCCATGGCGATCGAGTAGCGCCTCCTCCGCCCGCCGTTCCCCCCACGCCGTCGCGCCCCAAGGCTGCACCTCACGATGCTTGCGCTCGCCTTCGCCTTTGCCCTCGGGGCCGCCGCGGTCTCCGGCTTCGCACCCTTCGCGATGCCGCCCGTCGCGCTGGCCTCGCTCGGCACGCTCTTCGTGCTGTGGGACGGCGCATCCACGCCGCGGCGCGCGGCCGCGCTGGGCTTCGCGTACGGACTGGGCCTGTTCGGCTTCGGCGTGTCGTGGGTCTTCATCGCGCTGGAAACCTTCGGCGGCATGCCGTTGCCGGTGGCGGTGGTGTCCACCGCCGGCTTCGTGGCGTACCTCGCGCTGTGGCCTGCGCTCGCGGGATGGATCGCCGCCCGGCTCACGTCGCCGCAATCGGCGGCACGCGCCTTCGCCGCCGCCGGCGCCTTCGTGCTCTGCGAATGGCTGCGCGGCTTCGTGTTCACCGGCTTTCCGTGGCTCGCGATGGGCTACACGCAGCTTCCCGCCACGGGTGCGTGGCCGCTCGCGGGATTCGCGCCGATCGGTGGCGTGTTCCTCGTCTCGCTCGCGTTCGCGGCGGTGGCGGCCGTGGTGCCCGTCTTCGTGCGCGCGCTGGAGAGCCGGCCGCGGCGGCCCGTCGTGGGCCTCGTGGTGCTGCTGGTCCTCCTCACCGGCGCCGGCGAGGCGCTGCGCCGCGTCCAATGGACGCAGCCGTTCGGCACGCCCGTCACCGTGTCGCTGGTGCAGAGCAACATCTCGCAGGAAGAGAAGTTCGATCCGGCCTTCCGGCCGCAGAACTATGCGATCCACGCCGGGCTCGTGCGGCAGGCCAAGGGACGCATCGTGGTGCTGCCCGAGAGCGCCTATCCGCAATTTGCCGACGAGGTCCCGGCGGAAGTCTTCGAAGACCTCGTGGCCGCGGCGCGGGAGCGCGACGGCGTGGTGCTCGCCGGGCTCTTCGTGCTGCTGCCACCGGCGGCACCGGGCGAGGAGGAGCGCATCCACAACAGCGTGGTGAGCCTCTCCGCCGATCCGCCCCAGCTCTATCGCAAGCATCACCTCGTGCCCTTCGGCGAGTCGATACCGTTGAAGGGGCTCGTGGGCTGGTTCATCAACAGCGTGCTCGCCATCCCGCTCGCCGACCAGGCGCCGGGACCTGCGCTGCAGCCGCCGTTCCTCGCCGCCGGCCAGCGCCTGGCGCTCAACATCTGCTACGAGGACGTCTTCGGCGGCGAGCTCGCCATCCCCGCGCGCAATGCCACGATCCTCGTCAACGTGACCAACGACGCGTGGTACGGCCGCTCGATCGCCGCCCGCCAGCACAACCAGATCGCAGCGATGCGCGCGCTCGAGACCGGACGCCCGATGCTGCGCGCGACCAATACGGGCATCACCTCCGTGATCGCGCACGACGGGCGCGTCAGCGCCGAGCTGCCGTGGTTCACGCGCGGCATCCTCGAGGCCGAAGTCACCGGACGCGACGGCCTCACCCCCTACATGCGCGTGGGCGATGCCCTCGCCGTGGCGCTCGCGTGTCTCGTGATTGCCGGCGCCGCGCTCGTGGCACGCCGACGCCGTGCACCGGCGTGAGGCATGCCCCACGCGAAACCGGTAAAATCGACCCCATTCAAGCAGTTGCCCCGGCGCTCGCTCGCGCCGACCCTCCGTCATCCATGATCACGTTCCAAGACGTCGTCCTGCGCCTGCAGGAGTACTGGGCCAAGCACGGCTGCGCGCTCCTCCAGCCCTACGACATGGAGGTGGGTGCCGGCACGTCGCATACGGCCACGTTCCTGCGCGCGCTCGGCCCCGAGCCGTGGCGCGCAGCCTACGTGCAGCCGTCGCGCCGTCCGAAAGACGGCCGCTACGGCGAGAATCCCAACCGCATGCAGCACTACTACCAGTACCAGGTGGTGCTCAAGCCCTCGCCGCCCGACATCCTGGATCTGTATCTCGGCTCGCTGGTGGCGCTCGGCTTCGACCTCACGAAGAACGACGTGCGCTTCGTGGAGGACGACTGGGAGAACCCCACGCTCGGCGCGTGGGGCCTGGGCTGGGAAGTGTGGATGAACGGCATGGAGATCACGCAGTTCACCTACTTCCAGCAGGTGGGCGGCCTCGACTGCAATCCCGTCACGGGCGAGATCACCTACGGCCTCGAGCGCCTCGCGATGTATCTCCAGGACAAGGAGAACGTCTTCGATCTGGTGTGGACGCAGCGCAGCGAGAACGGCGTCACGCGTACGCTCACCTACGGCGACGTCTACCACCAGAACGAGGTCGAGCAGTCGACGTACAACTTCGAGCACTCCAACGTGGCGAAGCTCTTCGACCTCTTCGCGCACCACGAGGGCGAGGCCAGGCGCCTGCTCGAAGCGAAGCTGCCGCTGCCCGGCTACGAGCAGATCCTGAAGGCCGCGCATACCTTCAACCTCCTCGACGCGCGGGGCGCGATCTCGGTCACCGAACGCGCGGCGTACATCGGCCGCATCCGCGCGCTCTCGCGCCTGGTCGCGCAGGGGTACTACGAATCGCGCGAGGCGCTGGGCTTCCCCATGCTGCCAGCCGAATTGCGCACGCGCGCGGCGTGACGGATACGATGGCCATGACCGCCACCGCCGCCACGCTGCTCGTCGAGCTCCTCACCGAGGAGCTGCCGCCCAAGGCGCTCGCGCGGCTGGGCGATGCATTCGCGACCGAGATCGTGGCCTCGCTCGCGCGCGATGGCTTCATCGCCGCCGGCGCTGCATTCACCGGCTACGCCACGCCGCGGCGCCTCGCAGTATCGATCCCGGAGGTCGCCGCACGCTCGCCCGACACGCCGTTCCGGCAGAAGGTGCTGCCGGTGAGTGTGGCCTACGACGCGCAGGGCGCGCCCACGCAGGCGCTCGTCAAGAAGCTCGCCGCGCTGGGCCTCGCATCCGACACGAAGCTCGCGCGCGAAAGCGACGGCAAGGCGGAAGCGCTCTTCCACGACGGCGTGAAGTCCGGCACCGACCTCGCCTCGGGCCTCCAGAAGGCGCTCACCGATGCGATCGCGAAGCTCCCCATCCCCAAGGTGATGAGCTACGCCGCGCCCGGCCATTACTACAACGACGAGAAGTTCGTGCGTCCCGCGCACCGGCTCGTGGCGCTGCACGGTGCCGAGATCGTGAACGTGAGAGCGCTGGGCCTCGCCTCCGGCCGCACCACGCAGGGCCACCGCTTCCTGTCGGGGAAGCCCATCGACATCGCCACCGCCGGCGCCTACGCGCCCACCCTCGAGGCCGAGGGCAAGGTGGTGCCATCGTTCGCCGCGCGCCGCGCCGCGATCGTGGTGGCGCTCGAAGGCGCCGCCGGCGATGCCACGCCGATCATGCCCGATGCATTGCTCGACGAGGTCACCGCGCTCGTCGAATGGCCGGTCGTGTACGCCGGCAGCTTCGACCCCGCCTTCCTCGCCGTGCCGCAGGAATGCCTCATCCTCACGATGCAGCTCAACCAGCGCTATTTCGCGCTCGCCGACGACGCCGGCAAGCTCGTCGACCGCTTCCTCCTCGTGAGCAACCTCAAGACCTCCGATCCTTCCGCGATCGTGGGCGGCAACGAGCGCGTGCTGCGCGCGCGGCTCGCCGATGCCAAGTTCTTCTTCGACCAGGACCGCAAGGCCACGCTGGAATCGCGCCTGCCGAAGCTCGAGTCGGTCGTCTATCACAACAAGCTCGGCACGCAGGCGCAGCGCATCGCGCGTGTGCGCCGGCTCGCCACCGCCATCGCGCCGCTGGTCGGCGCCGATGCGAACGTCGCCGATCGCGCGGCGCTGCTCGCCAAGGCCGATCTCGTGACCGACATGGTGGGCGAGTTCCCCGAGCTGCAGGGCCTCATGGGCCGCTACTACGCCACGCACGACGGTGAGCCCGCCGACGTGGCAGCCGCGATCGAGCAGCACTACTGGCCCAGGGCCGCGGGTGGCGAGTTGCCGCAGGGCACCGTCGCGCAGGCGGTGGCGCTCGCCGACAAGCTCGAGGCGATGGCCGGCCTCTTCGGCATCGGCCAGGTGCCCACCGGCGACAAGGATCCGTTCGCACTGCGCCGCGCCGCGCTCGGTGTGCTGCGCATCCTGGTGGAACGCGGCCATGCGCTGTCACTCGCCGCACTCGTGCAAAAGGCGCTGGCCGCATTCGCCGGCACGCCCGGCTTCAATGCCGATCCAGTGCCGCTCACCGACTTCCTCTACGAGCGCCTGCGCGGCTACCTGCGCGACCAGGGCTACTCGGCACTGCAGGTCGCGGCCGTGCTCGACACGCATCCCGACGCCATCGCCGACCTGCCCGCGCGGCTGGCCGCCGTGCAGGCCTTTGCCGCATTGCCCGAGGCCGCCGCGCTCGCCGCCGCCAACAAGCGCATCGTGAACATCCTGCGCAAGAGCGGCGCCGAGGCCGCGCTCGCGGTGGACCGCAGCCGCCTCGACGCCGGCGCGGAGCACGACCTCTTCATGGCGTTCCAGCAGCTCACCCCGCAGGTGGACGCCGACTTCGGCCGTGGCGACTACACCGCCGCGCTGCGCTCGCTCGCGAGTGCCAGGCCCGCCGTGGACCGCTATTTCGACGAGGTGATGGTGATGGCCGACGACCCCGCCGTGCGCGCCAATCGCCTGGCACTCCTGCGCGGCGTCGCGCAGACGATGAATCGCGTTGCCGACATCGGCAAGCTCGCGCAATAGCCCGGCATGGTCCAACTCGGTCCCGAAGGCGTCACGCCCACGCGCGCGGGGAAGCTCATCGTGCTCGACCGCGACGGCGTGATCAATCACGACAGCGACCAGTTCATCAAGACGCCCGACGAGTGGCGGGCGATCCCCGGCAGCGTGGAGGCGATCGCACGTCTCAACCACGCGGGCTACCGCGTGGTGGTGGCCACCAACCAGTCGGGCATCGGCCGGGGCCTGTTCGACATGGCGATGCTCAACCGCATCCACGACAAGATGTACAAGGCGCTGGCGCAGGCCGGCGGCCGCCTCGATGCCATCTTCTTCTGTCCGCACACGGGCGACTCGCGCTGCGAATGCCGCAAGCCGAAGCCGGGAATGCTCATGGAGATCGGCAAGCGCTTCAATGCGGAGTTGACGGGCGTGCCCTGCATCGGCGACTCTCTGCGCGACCTCCAGGCCGCCGATGCCGTGGGCGCCCAGCCCATGCTCGTGCTCACCGGAAAGGGCGAGAAGACCTTGCGCGACGGCAACTTCCCGAAGAACACCGTGATCTTTCCCGACCTCGCCTTCGCCGTCTCGGCGCTGCTTGCGGCCGAACCCGATGAGTGACGGCGGCGCGCGCGAGCGCCGGGGCCGCCGGATGAGGGCCTGACCGCTCCCATGTCCGCGCTGCGCTCGCTCGTCTTCCTGCTGTTCCAGCTCGTGGTCACGCCGCTGTATGCGTTCGCGATGGTCGCCACGTTCTGGCTGCCGCGGGTGCCGCGCTACCGCATGGCCGCGAGCTGGTGCAAGGTGAACCTGTGGGGGGCGCGCGTCATCTGCGGCATCCGTTGCCGGGTGACCGGCCTCGAGCACGTGCCCGCCGACACGCGCGCGCATCCGCACATCGTCATGTCGAAGCACAGCTCCACCTGGGAGACGCTGGCGCTCAACATGTTCTTCCCGCCGCTCGCCTTCGTGGCCAAGAAGGAGCTGCTGTCGATCCCGTTCTTCGGCTGGGGCTTTCGCCTGGCCTCGCCCATCACCATCGATCGCAAGGCGGGCACCGATGCGATGGAGCAGATCGTGGCGCAGGGCCGCGACCGCTTCGCGCAGGGCTTCTGGATCGTGATCTACCCCGAGGGCACCCGCATCAAGGCGGGCACGCGCGCCAAGTACAAGACGGGTGGCGCGCGGCTCGCCATCGCCATGGACACGCCGGTGATCCCGGTCGCGCACAACGCGGGCTACCTGTGGCCGAAGGGACTGTTCGGCAAGCGCCCCGGCACGATCTCGGTCACGATCGGCCCGCCGCTGCTGCCCACCGGCAAGGATCCGGCGCGCTTCACGCAGGAGGTGGAGGCGTGGATCGAGGGCGAGGTCGCGCGCCTGGGGGTCCCGCAATGAGCGGCGCACGCCTGCGCGCGCCGGAGCGTGCCGCGGCATGATCGCCACGCGCCACCTGCGCACCGATGACGCGGGCTCCGTCCGCGAGCGGCGGCGCGACGCGCCGGCGCGACGCATCGTCCTCGCCGGCCAGGACGTCGAGTATTGCCTCGTGCGCGCGCGGCGGCGCACGATCGGCATGGAGGTGGACCTGTCCGGGCTCACGGTGCGCGCGCCGCGGTGGGTCACGCTCGCCGAGATCGAGGCCGCGCTGGCCGAGCGCGCGCAGTGGATCGTCAAGGCGCTCGCCGAATGGAGCGCGCGGCGGCGCGAGGTGATGCCGCGCCAGTGGAAGAGCGGCGCGCCGATCCTCTTCCGCGGCCGCGAGCTGTCGCTCGAGGTGTTTCCGGCGCGCCGCACGCGGGTGGCCCCGGATCTGTTCAACCTCACGATCCTCCACCCGCGCGCGCAGGACGAGACCGAAGTGGCCGACCTCGTCGGCCGCTGGCTGCGCGAGCAGGCCTGGGCAGACGTCGCGCCGCTCGTCGACCGCTACGCCGGCCGCATCGCCCGCACGCCGCCCACGCTGCGCCTGTCCAATGCGCGCAGCGAGTGGGGAAGCTGCAATGCGCGCGGCGAGATCCGCCTCAACTGGCGGCTCGTGCAACTGCCGCCCCCGCTCGCCGAATACGTCGTGGCGCACGAGGTGGCGCACCTCGTGGAGCTCAATCACTCGCCGCGCTTCTGGGCGCTGGTGGACCGGCTGCTGCCGGGGCACGCGGCCTTGCGCCGCGAGCTCGAGGACTGGACGGCGCTGCTCGCCGCCTGACGCCGGGTTACGCCGGCGCCGCCGGCAATCCGGAAAGATCCACGTCGATGCCGAGTTGCTCGCGCAGGAGATGCGCGAGCTTCCCGTCGAGCGCGTCGCCGCCGCGCGTGTCGCGCCACACGCCGTCGCGGGCGCGGAAGTGAAAGCCGCCGGAGCGCGCCGCCACCCAGATCTCGCGATTCACGCCATGGCGGTTGACGATGATCTTGCCGCCGGGCGACGCCTCGATCTCGAGGATGCCGTCGTTCAGGCTCCAGTCGACGTCGGCATCCGAGGCGTCGCTCGCGGCGTCGAGTGCCGCGCCGATCGCGGCGAGGGTGGCGTCTGCTGCGGCAAGGAAGTCGGTGTCTGCGCTCATGGGGTGCGTGTTAGGATTTCCGCATGATGTTACGTCATCCGCTGCGCACCGTTGCCGTCGTCGCGCTCGTGCTTGCATGCGCCGGCTGCGGCATCAAGGGACCGCTGTACCTGCCGCCCAGGGAAACGCCGGCGACGGATGCGGCGCCTCCAGCCGCACCGCCGGCCGCCACGCCTCCGGTGAGCCCCGGCCCGTCGTCACCGCCGCTGCCGCCGACGGCCACGCCTCCCGTCGAACGCAAGCCCTGATCGCGCGCCGCCGCCGCGCGCGTCCCCGGAGCATTCCTGTCATGAGCGCATTCGCCTACCGCAACGGCGAGCTTCACGCCGAGGACGTCCCGCTGTCCGCCATCGCGGCGCAGTTCGGAACGCCCGCCTACGTGTACTCGCGCGCCGCGCTCGAGGGCGCCTTCCGCGACTACACCGATGCCTTCGCCGGCGCGCGCCACCTCGTGTGCTACGCGCTCAAGGCCAATTCCAACCTGGCCGTGCTGAACCTCTTCGCTCGCCTCGGCAGCGGCTTCGACATCGTGTCCGGTGGCGAGCTCGCGCGCGTCCTCGCGGCCGGCGGCGATCCCGCCAAGGTGGTCTTCTCCGGCGTGGGCAAGACCGAAGGCGAGATGAAGGAGGCGCTGGCGGCGGGCATCCATTGCTTCAACGTGGAGTCGGCGGCCGAGCTCGCGCGCCTGGAGACAGTGGCCGCGGAGGCCGGCACGCGCGCGCCGGTGAGCCTGCGCGTGAACCCCGACGTGGATCCGCGCACGCATCCGTACATCGCCACCGGGCTCAAGGAAAGCAAGTTCGGCATCCCGTACCACGATGCGCCCGCGCTGTACCGGCGCGCCGCCGCCTCGCGCCACCTCGACGTGCGCGGCATCGACATCCACATCGGCTCGCAGATCACCGAGCTCGAGCCCTACCGGGAGGCGGCGTCGAAGATCCTCGACCTCGTCGACACGCTGCGCGCGGACGGCATCGCGCTCGCGCACGTCGACCTGGGCGGCGGCCTCGGCATCCGCTATCGCGACGAGCATCCGCTGCGCCTCGCCGAGTACGCGGAGATGGTGCGCGACCTCTTTGCCGGGCGCAGCGAGACGCTGGTGTTCGAGCCGGGCCGCCGTCTCGTCGGCAGCGGCGGCGTGCTGCTCACGCGCGTGGAATACCTGAAGCCCGGCGCGCCGAAGGGCTTCGCGATCGTCGATGCGGCGATGAACGATCTCCTCCGCCCGGCGCTCTACGACGCGTGGCATCCGGTGGACGCCGTCCATCCGCGCGCGGGCGACGTCGGCGTGTGGGAGATCGTCGGACCGATCTGCGAGAGCGGCGATTTCCTGGCGCACGACCGGCACCTGGCGCTCGCGGCGGGCGACCTCCTGGCCATCGGCGCCGCCGGTGCGTACGGCCACGTGATGAGCTCCAACTACAACTCGCGGCCGCGCGCGTGCGAGGTGCTCGTCGACGGCGGCGATGCGCATCTCGTGCGTCGGCGCGAGAGCATTTCCGATCTGTTCGCGCACGAATCGCTGCTGCCGTGATGCGCTGCGCGCGCATGCGAAGAATTGCATCGTCGACGTGTGTGCGCAAAGCGCAACACCGCAATACCTAAGCTTCGGAATCGTTGAACTTTTCTTGCAAATGCCACAAACGTGGCTACAATGCAGGCAGCAGGAGGAGTGGGTTTGTCAAGTGGTTGCAGAAAAAATTGACACCCCGGCGCCCCCTGCCACGAAGAGAAGCAACATAACTAGTCATTGAAACTCAGACAGGAGAAACACAAATGATGGCTGACATGATGTCGATGATGTCGCCGGCGGCTCCGGCCGCGGCGCCGAAGAAGAAGGCGGCGAAACGCAAGCCGGCCAAGAAGAAGGCCGCGCCCCGCAAGGCCGCCAAGAAGACCGCGAAGAAGGCTGCCAAGAAGGCGCCGAAGAAAAAGGCCGCCAAGAAGACCGTGAAGAAGGCTGCCAAGA
>CAZUGY010000107.1:9328-15425 GCA_964620265.1 uncultured Alcaligenaceae bacterium | reverse complement strand
TCGAGTCGCCCCACAGCCACCGCAGGGAGAACGCCGGCGGCACCGGGAGATAGTCATAGATCGAGAAGCTCGAGCTCGCGCAGCCGGCGAGCGCGATCGAGGCGGCGAGCGCCGCAGCGGCGGCGCGGATGCGGCGCGTGCAGGCAGGTCCCCCCCGAACGGCGCTGCGCGCCGCTCCCCCCAGGGGGCGGGCGCCTTGGGACGGCCCGGCGGCGCTCATGTCATGTCCCCCCCGAACGGCGCTGCGCGCCGCTCCCCCCAGGGGGCGAGCGCCTTGGGACGGCCCGGCGGCGCTCATTTCTGGGCGGGGGGCGTGCCGCTGCCGCCGCCGGCCGGCACGGCAGGGGTGGTGGCGGGTGCGGCGCCGCCGAGCGATTCGAGCTTCACCTGCACATACTGCTTGTACTGCGACTTGGCATCGAGCTTGGCCAGCGCCGTCTCGTAGGCGGCCTTCGCCTCGGCGGTCTTGCCGGAGGCGGCGAGCGCATCGCCGCGCAGGTCGGCGTAGAGTCCCGCGAAGGGATCGCCGTGCTTCGCGTCGAGCACCTTGAGCGCCTCGTCGTATTGCTTCTCGTGCAGCAGGACCTCGGCCAGGCGATAGCGCGCGATCTCCTTCAGCTCCACTTCGTCGGCGCGGTCGATCACCCACTGCAGCTGCGCCTTGGCCCCCGCGGCGTCACCGCTGTCGAAGAGGAGCTTGGCGAGCACGAGCGCGCCGCGCGGCGCATAGCCCGTGCGGCCGTAGCGGTCGGTGAGCTGCATGCCGGCGTCCTTGGCCCTGGGCATGTCGTTGCCGCGCGCGGCGGAGGTCAACGCGCCGTAGAGCGCGCCGGCCTCGTCGGCCTGCTTCGTGGTGTACCAGCGCCAGCCCTGCACGCCGATGGCGATCGCACAGGCGATCACGACGACGGTAGTGACGGCGGTGCCCCAGCGGGCCCACCACGCCTTGATGTCGTCGAGCTGCTCCTGCTCGTGGGAATCGTAGACTGCCATGGTCTTCCTTGTGGTCGATCGGGTCGATCCGAAGCGATCGAATCGCGTTGTGGTGAGGGTTGGGCGCCGTCAGCGGGACAGGCCCGCGAGGCGCGTGACGATCTCGCGCGAGGGCACGGCCACCTGCTCGCCGCCCGCGCGCAACGGCTTCACGGCCACCGTGTCGGTGCGCGCTTCCTCGTCGCCGATGATGAGGGCGTAGGGCGCGCCGCTCGCGTCGGCGCGCTTCATCTGCGATTTGATGCTGCCGCCGCCGGCGTTCACGACGAGTGCCAGGCCCGCATCGCGCGCCTGCTCGGCGACCTTGCGGGCGAGCAGGCCGGCGTCGATGCCGTCGTGCACGACGTAGGCGAGCGGCGGCCGCGTGCCCTGGGCGCCGGTGGCCTGCAACAGCAGGATCATGCGCTCCACGCCCATGCCGAAGCCGCAGCCGAAGGAGGGCTTGCCGCCCAGGATCTCGAAGAGCGCATCGTAGCGTCCGCCGCCGGCCACGGTGCCCTGCGCGCCGAGGAGGCCGCTCGCATCCACCCACTCGAACACGGTGCGGTTGTAGTAGTCGAGGCCGCGCACGAGGCGCGGATTCACCGTGTAGGCGAGGCCGGCGTCGGAGAGGAGCCGCTGCAGGTCCTCGAAGTGCGCGCGCGAGTCGTCCTCGATGAAGTCGGCCAGCCTGGGCGCCGCCTCGATCAGCGCCTGCATCGCCGGATTCTTGCTGTCGAGGATGCGCAGCGGATTGGCGTGGAGGCGCCGCTGCGCATCGGCGTCGAGGACGTCGCGATGCTGTTCGAAATGGCCGATGAGCGCGGTGCGATGCTGCGCGCGCTCGTGGGCATTGCCGATCGAGTTGATCTGCAATTCGATGCCGGAGAGGTTCAGGCTCTTCCACAGCCGCGCGAGCATCACGATCTGCTCGGCATCGACGTCGGGACCGGGAAAGCCGAGCGCCTCGGCATCGACCTGGTGGAACTGGCGGTAGCGGCCTTTCTGCGGACGCTCGTGGCGGAACATGGGGCCGATCGTCCACACGCGCTGCGGACGGTCGTAGGTCAGGTTGTGCTGGAGCGTGGCGCGCACGATGCCGGAGGTGGCCTCGGGACGCAGCGTGAGCGACTCGCCGTTCAGCTTGTCCTCGAAGGTGTACATCTCCTTCTCGACGACGTCGGTGTACTCGCCGATGCCGCGCACGAACAGCGCCGTGGGCTCCACGATGGGCACGCGGATGTTGCGGTAGCCGTATTGCGCGAAGACGCTGCGCGCGGTGTCCTCGAAGCGCTCCCACAGCGGCGCCTCGTCGGGCAGCACGTCGTTCATGCCCCGCACGGCCTGCAGCTTCGCGGGCCTGGCGGCCTCGGGCACGCGCGGGGTGGGCGCGCTGGCGAGGGACGTGGCGTTGTCGTGGCTCATGGCAATGGGCGAAAGATCGGGCGGCGCGAAGGTCAGGCGATCGCCTTGACGGAGATGGTCCTGCGCGCGGGCACGAGCTCGGGCGTGGCGGGTTCGCCGCCGTAGGTCGTGCGCACGTAGGCCTCCACCAGCGCCTGGAATTCCTCGGCGATGCGCTCGCCCTTCAGCGTGACGGTCTTCTCGCCGTCGACGTACACCGGCGCCACCGGCGTTTCGCCGGTGCCCGGCAGCGAGATGCCGATGTTGGCGAGCTTCGACTCGCCCGGGCCGTTCACGACGCAGCCCATCACGGCCACGTGCATGTTCTCCACGCCCGCGTAGCGCTCGCGCCAGCCGGGCATCGACGCGCGCAGATAGCTCTGGATGCGCTCGGCGAGCGACTGGAAGTACGTGCTCGTGGTGCGGCCGCAGCCCGGGCAGGCGGTGACCTGCGGCGTGAACGAGCGCAGCCCCATCGACTGCAGGATCTCCTGCGCGACGATCACCTCGCGCGTGCGGTCGCCGTTGGGTTCGGGTGTCAGCGACACGCGGATGGTGTCGCCGATGCCTTCCTGCAGGAGCACGGCCATCGCGGCGGTGGAGGCGACGATCCCCTTGCTGCCCATGCCGGCCTCGGTCAAGCCGAGATGCAGCGGATAGTCGCAGCGGCGCGCGAGCTCGCGATACACGGCGATCAGGTCCTGCACGGCGGAAACCTTGCACGACAGCACGATGCGATCGCCCGGCAGTCCCAGCGCCTCGGCGCGCTGCGCGCTGCCCACGGCGGACTGGATCAATGCCTCGCGCATCACGCTCTCCGCCGATTGCGGACGCGCGCTTTGCGCGTTGTCGTCCATCATCCGCGCGAGGAGGTCCGCATCGAGGCTGCCCCAGTTGACGCCGATGCGCACGGGTTTGCCGAACTCGATGGCCTTCTCGATCATGGTGACGAACTGCGGATCGCGCTTGCTGCCCTTGCCCACATTGCCCGGATTGATGCGGTACTTGGCGAGCGCCTGCGCGCATTCGCGGTATTCGGTCAGAAGTTTGTGGCCGTTGAAATGGAAGTCGCCGATGAGCGGGACGGGCACGCCCTGCGCATCGAGCTGCTCGCGGATCGCCGGCACCGCGGCCGCGGCCTCCGCCGAGTTCACCGTGACGCGCACGAGCTCCGAGCCCGCGAGGGCCAATGCCTTGACCTGCGCCACCGTGCCCGCGACGTCGGCGGTATCGGTGTTGGTCATCGACTGCACCACGATCGGCGCGCTGCCGCCCAGGCGCACGCCGCCGATGGCGGAGGCGCGCGTGCGGTGGCGGGGAGGGAGGGTGGCGTCCATCGTCACTTCACCTGGAACTTGGCGACGTTCTGCTTCACGTACGGCGTGGTGTCGAAGGCCTCGCCGCGCAGCGACACCTGCACCGCCTCCGCGTTGCCGAGCACCACGTCGAAGGGGAGGATGCCCCCGACCGAGTGCGTGGCGCCCGGATAGCCCATCGTGGACAGCAGCACATTGCCGCGCGCGTCCTTGACCTCGATCCACGACGTGCCGCGGAAGACGAGCACGAGCGGCGTGTCGTCGGCGGTCGCGGCCGGCGCAACGGGATTGGCCTGCGGCGCTGCGTCTGCGGTCGCTGCCGGGAGCGTGCCGGCATCGGTGACGAGCGGGGTCGCGCTCGTCGAGGTGCCCGGCGCGCTCCCCGTGGTGCTGGGCGCCTCCACGACCGCAGGCGACGCCGGCGTGGCTGCGGGCAACGCCTGCTCGACGGGCGCGCCGGTGACGGTGCTGCGCGCGCGCTCGCCGCCCGGGCGCCACATGTAGGCCGCGGCGATGGCCACGAGCGCCACGAAGGCGAGCGGGATCGCCCACCGCGCGTGCCCCGCCCTGGACTGCGCATCGGCGGGCAGCTCGCCCATCACGCGCGTGGTGGGCGAGATGGCGGGACGGTCGAGCGACGCCGTGCGGCCGTCGGGGAGCGCCGCCAGCAACGCATTGGCATCGAGGCCCAGCAGCCGCGCGTAATTGCGCAGGAAGCCGCGCACGAAGGTGCGCCCGGGCAGGTGCTCGTAATCGTCGTTCTCGAGCGAGAGGACCTGGCGCGGCGCGAGCTTCAGCTGCTGCGCGACGTCGTCGATGGACAGCCCCGCGGCCGCGCGCGCCTCGCGCACGAGCATGCCCGGCGACGGCTGCGCTGCCGGCGCGGGGGCCTCGACCGGGACGTCGTCGGGACCGCTCATGCCGTGGCGCCTACTCGCACTTCCCGGGCGGGATGGCGCGCGCCTCGGGTGACTGCGGGAAGCGGTTGCGCAGCTGCGACACGAACGATGCCTCGGCGGCACGATCCCCCAGGCCGCGCTCGATGCACATCGCGAGATAGAGCGCTTCGGGAAACACCGTGGGCTGCTGCGCGACGCGGCGGATCATGATGCGCGCGTCGTCGTACTTGGCCTCGCGGAACTTGAGCAGCGCCAGGTTGTACGCCGCTTGCGTGCTGTTGGGATTGGCTTGCAGCGCGCGCCGGTAGTAGTCCTCGGCGCGGCGTGTCTCGCCGATCTCGGCGGCGCACTTGCCGGCATTGACGAGCGCGATGTCGGGTGTGCGGTAGAGAGGATTGCGCACCGCGAGCTCGAATTCGGCCAGCGACTCGCGCGGCTTGCCGTGCGAGCAGAGGTACCAGCCCCAGTTCTGCCGGATCTCGGAGTCGTTGGGCGCCAGCTCGATCGCGCTCTGGAAATTGGCCTGCGCCTTGGCCTCCTCGCCGAGCATCGCGTAGATGAGGCCGTAGACGTTGTAGATCTTCGCGTTGCGCGGATCGAGCTTGACCGCCATGTCGAGCTCCTGCAGCGCGATCTCCATCTGGCCCCGCTCGTAGTACCCGGCGGCGATCTCGGCATGCAGCTGCGCCCGTACCGGCGGCGGGGCTTCCTGCACCGGCGGCGGTTGCGGCACCTGGGGCACCGGCGGCGTGGCAGGCTTGCTGGACGTGGACTCGCAGGCGCCGAGGGCGAGCAGCACGGCGCCCGCCAGGGTGGCGAGGGCGAGGCGAAGCGCCTTGGTCGGCATCACGTGGAAGGTATCCCGGGTTGGACCTGCACCGGCACGATGCGCGTGGCGAGGCGACGCTTGATGCGGTCCTGCACCTGGCCCGCGAGCTGGCCGCAGGCGGCGTCGATGTCGTCGCCCCGCGTCTTGCGGATGGTGGCGACGAGCCCGGCATGCATGAGGCGCTGCTGGAACGCCACGATGCGCGCCCGCGGGCTGGTGCGGAATTCGCTGCCCGGGAACGGATTGAACGGGATGAGGTTGAGCTTGCAGGGGACGTCGCGCACGAGCGCGATCAACTCCGCCGCGTGGGTGTCCTGGTCGTTCACGCCGTCGAGCATCACGTACTCGAAGGTGACGAAGTCGCGCGGCGCGGCCGGCAAATAGCGCTGGCACGCGGCCATGAGATCGGCCAGCGGATGCGTGCGGTTGATCGGTACCAGGCGGTCGCGCAGCGCGTCGTTGGGCGCATGCAGCGATACGGCCAGGGCCACCGGGCATTCCTCGCGCAGGCGGTCGATGTTGGGGACGACCCCCGAGGTCGACAGCGTGACGCGACGGCGCGACAGGCCGTAGGCGTTGTCGTCGAGCATGAGGCGCAGGGCGGCCACGACGTGGTCGAAGTTGGCGAGCGGCTCACCCATGCCCATCATCACGACGTTGGTGATCGGCGGGCGGCC
>CAZUGY010000107.1:0-9228 GCA_964620265.1 uncultured Alcaligenaceae bacterium | reverse complement strand
GCGAGGAGCGTGCGGTTGGCGTGCCAGAGCTGCCCGATGATCTCGCCGGTGGTGAGGTTGCGGTTGAAGCCCTGCTTGCCGGTGGAGCAGAAGGCGCAGTCGAGCGCGCATCCGGCCTGCGAGGAGATGCACAGCGTGCCGCGGTCGTCCTCGGGGATGTAGACGGACTCCACCGCATTGCCGTTGCCGGCGTCGAGCAGCCACTTGCGGGTGCCGTCGGCGGCCGTGGTGTCGCGCACGACCGCGGGACCCGCGATGATGGCATCGACCGCCAGGGCCGACCGCGAGGCCTTGGCGAGGTCGGTCATGGCGCCGATGTCGTCGACGAACCGCTGGTGCACCCAGCGCGACACCTGCCGCGCGCGGAAGGGCTTCTCGCCGCGGGCGGCGAGCCAGTCCGCGAGTGCGGCGGGGGGAAGGTCGAGGAGGTTCGTCGTCATCGGGGTGCTGTGCGCTTCGACAGCGATTGTCGCCCTAGCGGGAATAGACGGCGAGCGCCGGGAAGAAATAGCCGATCTCGGTGCGGGCGGTTTCCGGGGCGTCGGAGCCGTGGACGGCATTGGCGTCGATCGACTGCGCGAAATCGGCGCGGATGGTGCCGGCGGCGGCCTTCTTGGGGTCGGTGGCACCCATCAGGTCGCGGTTCTTCGCGATGGCGCCTTCGCCTTCGAGGACCTGGATCATCACGGGGCCGGAGATCATGAAATCGACCAGATCGCGGAAAAACGGGCGTTCCTTGTGAACCGCATAAAATCCCTCGGCTTCGGCCCGGGACAGCCACGCCATCCGCGCAGCGACGATTTTGAGGCCGGCCTTCTCGAAACGGGCGAGGATTTCGCCGATCGCATTCTTGGCGACGGCGTCGGGCTTGATGATGGAAAGCGTGCGTTCGACTGCCATTTGATGCTCCGGATGGATAAAGTTCGAAAGTAAACCAAGTATTCTAGCACGCAAGGGGTGCGGCACGCGTCAGCTTCCGGCCGCCGCACCGGCAGCGGGCGCCGGGAACCTTGCCCTGCGTCAACCTTCGTGCGCCGCCGGTCCGGAAGGCCGCGCCCGCGGGTGTCAGCCGACAGTGTCTTGGGCTAACATTGCGGGCCAGCGAACGGGAGCGGCAGCGGCAACGCGGTCCGCCGCAAGAGCTGCAACAAGCAGTCCGCCAGGCTTCCGCCAGATGCAGATCCGTTTTCTTTTTCGGAGGACTTTCATGTTCCACAAGGCATTGCATGTCGTGGCCGGGCTCGCCCTCGCCGCAGTCGTCGCGCCCGCCGGCGCCCAGGACTTTCCCAGCAAGCCCCTCGCCATCATCGTGCCGTTCTCGGCCGGCGGGCCCACCGATACCGTGGCCCGGCTCATCGGGCAGGCCATGGGCAACAACCTGAAGCAGACGGTGGTCATCGAGAACTACGCCGGTGCCGGTGGCACGATCGGCGCCGACCGGGTGGCCAAGGCCAAGAACGACGGCTATACGCTGCTCCTGCATCACATCGGGCAGTCCACGGCCCCCACGTTGTACCGCAAGCTTCCCTACGATGTCACCAAGGACTTCGCCCCGGTCGGTCTCGTGACCGACGTGCCGATGACCATCGTCGCGCGCGGGAACTTCCCGGCCAAGGACATGAAGGAGCTCGTCACCTACCTCAAGGCCAACAAGGACAAGGTGACGTATGCCAACGCCGGCGTGGGCTCCGCCTCGCACCTGTGCGGCATGCTGCTCATGTCCACACTCCAGACCGAGCTCACCACGGTCCCGTACAAGGGAACGGGCCCGGCCATGAACGACCTCCTGGGCGGCCAGGTGGATCTCATGTGCGACCAGACCACCAACACCACGGGGCAGATCAAGGGCGGGAAGATCAAGGCCTATGCGGTGACCACGCCCACGCGCGTGCCGTCGCTGCCGGACGTGCCCACGCTCCAGGAATCGGGCATCAAGGGCGCCGACGTGGCGGTGTGGCACGGCCTGTACGCGCCGGCCGGCACGCCCAAGCCGGTGATCGATCGGCTTTCGGTCGCGCTGCAGGCCGCGCTTGCCGATCCCCTGGTCAAGACCCGCTTCGGTGAGCTCGGGACCGAGCCTTCGTCCAAGGCCGATGCCACCCCCGAGGCGCTGAGCAAGCACCTCAAGGCGCAGATCGACCTGTGGCGGCCGATCATCCAGAAGGCGGGCGTGTACGCCGACTGATCGTCATCCGAAGGCGTGCCGGCGCCATGCCGGCCACGCCTGCTCTTCAGCACGGGGCGCCACACTGGCGCCCCGTTTTTCGTCGGGTGTCGTTGACGCCGCCGCTTCGACGACGCGGGCCTTCAGCGTCCGCGGCCGATCCGGCAGGCGAGCGGATGGGGCTGCCACGCCACGCCTACGCCTTCGGTGCCGGGGGCCGCAAGAGCGTCGACGTCCACGCCGAGCCCCGGTACCGCCACGAGCCTTGCTCCCGCGAAGACGAGCGGGACGCTGCGTCGCCGCCATGGGGGCCAGCCGGCTTCCTGCAGCGTGGCGCCAAGTGCGCGCCGCGGGCGATCGGCGGCGAGGCGGAAGCGCTCGCCGCCCGCGCGCAGGCGAACGTGGAGCGGGAGCGCGAGCCGCGCGACATCGATGCCGTCGCGCGCGGGGGCGAAGGCGAGCGTCCCGTGCGGTAGCGCGAGCGCGGGTTCGCCATTCCATTCGATGTCGAAGGATGACGGCACGGGCGCATGCAGGTGCACGTTGCCCCGGTGCACTCCCAGCACGAGGCCGTCGTGGGCGATAGCGACGTTGGCATCGCCTGCGGCGGTGGTGAGTTGGGTCAGCATCTGCGCGAGCCGCGCGGTGGACGGCGCCGCAAGTCCCTGCGTGCGGAGAAAATAGCGCAGGAGGTTGCGCGCGCGATGCGGCGGCAGCGCCGCGAGGGCCGCGTGGACGAGCGTCGGGCCGGCGATGGCGTGGGCGCCATCGATTTGCGCGAGGTCGTCGGCGAGCTCGCAGGCTTCGGCCTGGTGGTGCGCGGCACGGGCGATGGCGGCGGTGGCATGCGGCGAGACCGCGGCGAGCGCGGGTAGCACGCTGTGGCGCACGGCATTGCGACGGTGCTGCGTGCGCGCGTTGCTCTCGTCGTCGATCCAGGCGAGGTGCCGTGCCTGCGCATAGGCATCGATCGTCGCGCGGTCGACGTCGAGGAGCGGCCGCCACCAGGTGACGCCGCGCGGGTCGGTACGGCGCGCCGGCATGGCGGCGAGCCCGCGCGGGCCGGCACCGCGCAGCAGTTGCAGGAGCACCGTCTCGGCCTGGTCGTCGCGGTGATGGCCGAGCGCCACATGGTGGCACTGCGCGGCGGTGGCGAGCGTGACGAGCGCGGCGTAGCGGGCGCGGCGGGCTTCGGCTTCGAGGCTCGTGCCCGCGTCGCGCGGCACTGCGATGGTCGTGCTCGTGAAGGGCAGGTCCCATGGCGCGCACAGCGCGGCGCAGAAGTCGCGCCAGCGGCTCGCATTGGGCGACAGGCCATGGTCGACGTGCAGGGCGTGCAGGGCGTGACCGCGCGGGAGGGCGACCGCACGCAGCGCCGCGAGGAGGGCCACCGAATCGCGGCCGCCGGAGAGCGCCACGGCGAGCGGCGCGCCGGGCGGCACGTCGCGAGCGAGTGCTGCGGCGACGGCGTGGTGGAGCGGGGTGTCGGCGGACGGATCGTCGGGCATCGTGCCTGCCCCGTGAGGTGATGCGCGCTGCGAAGGTGCAGCGTGAAGGTGCGATGTGCCTTCGCACCCGCGCGCGTGGCGCGGACGCTAGCCCGGCGAGAGCTCCTTGTACTTGCCGTAGGCCAGGAGGCGATCCTCGCGCTGCTCGAGCAGCGTGTCGACGGGCAGGTCGGCGAGATGGCGCAGCGCGTCGGTGAGCGCCTTCTTGAGCGTCACCATCATGGCGGCATGATCGCGGTGCGCGCCGCCGAGCGGCTCGTTGACCACCTTGTCGATGAGGCCCAGCTGCTTCAACCGCGGCGCGGTGATGCCGAGGATCTCGGCGGCTTCCGCGGCATGCTCCGCCGATTTCCACAGGATCGACGCGCAGCCTTCCGGCGAGATCACCGAGTACGTCGAGTACTGCAGCATGAGCGTGACATCGCCCACCGCGATGGCGAGCGCGCCGCCGGAGCCGCCTTCGCCGATCACGGTGACGATCACGGGCACGCGCAATCCGGCCATCTCGTAGAGATTGCGGCCGATGGCTTC
This sequence comes from uncultured Alcaligenaceae bacterium, assembly GCA_964620265.1. GTDB lineage: Bacteria > Pseudomonadota > Gammaproteobacteria > Burkholderiales > Casimicrobiaceae > VBCG01. The sequence continues at coordinate 5,025 of CAZUGY010000107.1, read as the reverse complement.
CGACTGCCCTCGCTCCTCGGCGCCGATGCCGGGATATGCACCCGGCGTGTCGACGAAGGTGAACAGCGGCAGCCCGAACTTCTCCGCGAGCTTCATGAGGCGCAGCGCCTTGCGGTAGCCCTCGGGGCGCGGCATGCCGAAGTTGCGGTGGATCTTCTCTTTCGTGTCGCGGCCCTTCTGGTGGCCGATCACCATGCAGGGCGTGCCGTTGAAGCGCGCCATGCCACCCACGATCGCGGGATCGTCGGCATACGAGCGGTCGCCGTGCAGCTCGCGGAAGTCGCTGAACATGCCGGCGACGTAGTCGAGCGTGTACGGCCGCTGCGGGTGGCGGGCCACCTGCGCGATCTGCCACGACGAGAGCTTGGTGTAGATGTCCTTGGTGAGCTGCTGGCTCTTCTTGGACAGGCGCGAGATCTCGTCGGAGATGTCGACGGCCGAGTCCTCGTGCACGAAGCGCAGCTCGTCGATCTTGCGCTGCAGCTCGGCGATCGGTTGCTCGAAGTCGAGAAAGGTCTGTTTCATGGGCTTGAGTCGCGAGCGGATGCGCGTTCGGCGTGGCGCGCATGATAGCGCGAAGGGGGCGGCGCCCCAAGCCGTCAGTGCGTGAAGGCGTCGTACACGAGCTTCACGCCCGTGAGGAGAAGCAGCGTATACGTGATCTGCATGAACACCTTCTGCGAGATCCGCCAGTGCAGCCACACGCCGAGCCACACCGACAGCGGCACGAGCGGCGCGAAGAGCGCGGCGGTGGTGAGGTTGCTCGCATTGAGCTGCCCCAGGAACCAGTAGGGCACGAGCTTGATGTAGTTCACGGCGAAGAAGAACACGGCGGAAGTGGCCACGAACGCCGTCTTGTCCACGCCGCGCGCGAGCATGTAGATCGTGTACGGCGGGCCGCCGGCATGCGCGAGCGTGCTCGTGAAGCCCGACAGGCCGCCCCATACCGTGGCGGCCACCCGGCCGGGCGGGCGCTGGGTGCGCGCGAGGAAGCGCGCGATGCGCTCGGTGAAGCGGAACCAGGCGTTGAGCGCGAACACCACCGAGATGATGCCGATGGCGAGCCGGACGGCATTGGGCGACATGGCGCCGAAGGCGAAGCCGCCGAGCGCGATGCCCGCGATCGCGCCGGGCAGGAGCGCCTTGATGTCCGCGCGCGACCACGCCTTCTTGTAGGCATGCACGCCGAAGATGTCCATGAGGCAGAGCAGCGGCAGCATGATGCCGGCCGCAACCGCCGGGGCGATGAACATCGCGAGCAGCGGGACTGCGAGGCCCGCCGTGCCCTGGCCGAAGGCCCCCTTGCCGATGCCGGCGATGACGATCACGAATGCCATGGCCGGCAGGAAGCCGGCGGGGAACTCCGGCAGCGTCACGGCATTCCCGTGCTCGTGGAGGGGGCGCGCGCGCCGCGTGCCTGCCAGGCCACGAAGAGCTGGTTGGCGACCACCGCCGACAGCACGAGGGCGCCGCCCGCGAGCGCGTAGCGCCCCGGATGCTCTCCCAGCAGCACCCAGACCCACAGCGGCCCCAGGATGGGCTCGAGCAGGCCAAGGAGACCGAGCTCGGTGGCCGAGAGCGACCGCGATGCCGCGGTGGAGAGGAGGCAGCCGGCACCGAGTTGCACGCAGCCCATGAAGACGAGGATGGCGAGGTCGCGATGGCTGGCGGCAAAGGGCCCGGCAATGAGCCATGCGGGCAGCAGCGTGAGGAGGCCCGCGATCATCACCATCGGCAGCATGTCCACGGTGGCGTGGTACTTGCGCAGCACGGTGATCTCGGCGGCAAAGCAGATCGACACGCACAGTGCCATCACGTTGCCGACGAGCTGGCCGCCGTCGACGGCGCCGCCCACCATCACGAGGATGCCGGCGAAGGCGATCGCCATCGCGATCCAGGTGTGCGTGCGCACCGGCTCGCCCAGGAACGCGCGCGCCGCGAGCGCTGCGAGGAATGGCGATACGCTCATCAGCACGAAGGTGTTGGCCACCGTGGTCCGGGTGAGCGAGCCGATGAAGAAGAAGAACGTGCCGGCGAGAAAGAGGCCGGCGAGAAGTCCGGGCCGTCCCACGCTGCGCACCGCGGCGACGACGTTGGTGCGATGCATCACCCCCAGCACGCCGGCCACGAACAGTGCCATGAACAGCGACCGCCAGAAGACGATCTCCCACGGGTTGCGGATGGAGAGCTCGCGCACGAGCAGTCCTCCGGTGGACCAGCAGATCGAGGCGATCACCATCATCAGCACCGCGCGGCGGTGGCGCGCCGGTGCGGCGAGGGAAAGGGTCATGACGGGAGCGTGGCGCGGGCGGGCTTCGGGACGACGTGCGGGGCCCGCGCGAAGGAGGTCGGGAGCCATGCGAAGGTATCACGCGGGCCGGCGTGCGAAGATCCGGGCCTTCACCGCATCGAACTGCGCTCATGGAACGACCGAAGCTGCGCGTGGGCCGCGCGATCACGCCCGACGAATTCGACCTCCTGACGGATGCCGAGCTCGCGCGGCTCGTCCCGAAGCAGTACCGCGAGTATTTCCCCGGGAAGGATTTCTGCGCCGACGGCTACTTCTACCTGCACGACGGCACGGCGTGGAGCTTCTACAAGGGTGGTTTCCTGGACGAATAGTGCGCACAGCGCTCCGCCGCCGCGGTGGCTTGCGACTGCGCCGCTACGGCACGACGAGCGCGAACTCCGGGAACATCTGCCGTGCTTCGGCGAGGTCGCCCAGCGTGACGTAGTCGCAGCAGGCGGCGTAGCGCTCCCACAGCCTTGCCACGGCGGCGTTGGCGTGGGCAGCCTCGATCGCCGCGTGCGAGCGCCACTCGAAGATCTCCACCAGCGTGCCGTCGGCGGCGCGCAGGACCACGCTCTCGCGTTCGGTGGCGAGCCCTTCCGCGCGCAGTACCGGGAGGTGGTCGCGCGTGCACGCGAGAAGGGCATCCTCCAGGCCGGGCCTGGGGCGGAACAATGCCATGACCATGACACCCATCGTCCATTTCTCCTTGGGCGCCGCGGAGGCGGCGGCATGCGGCTCTGACGATACCGCGCCGGCTGGCGCCGGTCGAGGGCGCCGGCGCTCATGTGCTCCCGCCGTCCGCCACCCGGCCGAGTTTGCGTAGACTAGCGGGCACGAACAAGACGTGGAAGGGTCAGGGAGGCGATGGCTGCACACAGGATAGCCGTGATGCCGGGCGACGGCATCGGCAAGGAAGTGGTCCCCGAGGGTATGCGGGTGGTGGAGGCCGCGGCGCGCAAGTTCGGCATCGACCTCGCGTGCACGTCGTTCGACTGGAGCTGCGACTACTACGCCAAGCACGGCAAGATGATGCCGGACGACTGGCAGGCGCAGCTCAAGCCGTTCGAGGCCATCTACTACGGCGCCGTGGGCTGGCCGGCGCTCATCCCCGATCACGTGTCGCTGTGGGGATCGCTCATCAAGTTCCGCCGCGACTTCGACCAGTACGTGAACATGCGCCCGTGCAAGCTGATGCCGGGCATTCCCTCGCCGCTCGCCAACCGCAAGCCCGGCGACATCGATTTCGTGGTGGTGCGCGAGAACACCGAGGGCGAGTATTCGTCGGTGGGCGGGCGCATGTATGGCGACACCGACCGCGAGATCGTCTTCCAGCAGTCGTGCTTCTCGCGCAAGGGCGTGGATCGCGTGATGCGCTATGCATTCGAGCTCGCCCGCACGCGCGCCGAGAAGCACGTGACGTCGGCCACCAAATCCAACGGCATCTCGATCACGATGCCGTACTGGGACGAGCGCTTCAAGGCGATGTCCGGGGAGTATCCCGACATCCGCACCGACCAGTACCACATCGACATCCTCTCCGCGCACTTCGTGCAGCGGCCGCAGGTGTTCGACGTGGTGGTGGCGTCCAACCTCTTCGGCGACATCCTTTCGGATCTCGGTCCCGCGGTGTGCGGCACGATCGGCATCGCGCCGTCGGCCAACCTCAATCCGGAGCGCGTGTTTCCGTCGCTGTTCGAGCCGGTGCATGGCTCGGCACCCGACATCGCGGGCAAGGGCATCGCCAATCCGATCGGGCAGATCTGGTCGGGCGCGCTGATGCTCGATTTCCTGGGCTACAAGGAAGCGGGCGCGGCCATCGTGAGCGCGATCGAGCGCATCCTGGCCGACAAGGATTCGCCGCGCACGCCGGATCTCGGCGGCAAGGCCACTACGGTGGACCTCGGCAAGGCGATCGAGCAGGCGCTGTAGGGCGCGGCACGAACGCGCGCGACAGGCGTCTGGGGACAAGGCAACAGCGGGCGACCACGGGCACGGGCAACCACCGGCAATCGCAGGCAACCACGGGGACAGCACGCAGCGCGCTCCTGCGCATCGCGTGCCAAGGGAGACAAGGCAAATGGCGTTGGTGATCGGAGTGCCGCGGGAGACGTTCCCCGGCGAGAAGCGCGTGGCGACGGTGCCGGAGGTGGTGGGCAAGCTCATCAAGCTGGGCTTCCGCGTCGCGGTCGAAACCGGCGCGGGAGACGCTGCCAACTTCACGGACGATGCTTATCGCGCTGCCGGTGCCGAGATCTTCACCACCGCGGCCGACCTGTGGGCGGCGGCGGACATCGTCTTCAAGGTGCGTCCTCCCACGTCTGCGGAAGTGGGCCTCATGCGCGAAGGCGGCATGCTCGTCGACTTCATCTGGCCGGCGCAGAATCCCGAGCTCATGCAGCAGCTCGCGGCGAAGAAGGCCACGGTGCTCGCCATCGACGCCCTGCCGCGCCAGCTCTCGCGTGCCCAGAAGATGGATGCGTTGACGTCGATGGCCGGCATCAGCGGCTATCGCGCGGTGATCGAGGCGGCCAACGCCTTCGGGCGCTTCTTCAACGGGCAGGTCACCGCGGCGGGCAAGGTCCCGCCGGCCAAGGTCTTCATCGCCGGCGCCGGCGTGGCGGGACTGTCCGCCATCGGAACGGCCGCCAACCTGGGCGCGATCGTGCGCGCCAATGACACGCGCGCCGAGGTCGCGGACCAGGTGGTGTCGCTGGGCGGCGAGTTCGTCAAGG
>CAZUGY010000106.1:0-15442 GCA_964620265.1 uncultured Alcaligenaceae bacterium | reverse complement strand
CAATGCCACCGCAACGAGCCTTCGGGCGCGCTGCACGGGATCATGCGCGTGCGCGGCTTCACGCAGGACGACGGCCACATCTTCTGCACGGAAGAGCAGATCCAGGGCGAGTGCGTGGCCTTCAACAAGCTGGCATTGAATGTCTACAAGGACTTCGGCTTCACGGACATCGCGATCAAGATCGCGCTACGCCCCGACCAGCGCCTGGGCGACGACGCCACCTGGGACCGCGCCGAGGGCGCCTTGCGCAACGCGCTGCGCGAATGCGGCGTCGAATGGACGGAGCTCCCCGGCGAAGGCGCCTTCTACGGTCCCAAGATCGAATACCACCTGAAAGACTCGATCGGGCGGTCGTGGCAGTGCGGCACGATGCAGGTGGACTTCCAGATGCCCGGCCGGCTGGGCGCGGAGTACGTCGCCGCCGACGACACGCGCCAGGTGCCCGTCATGCTCCACCGCGCCATCGTGGGCTCGCTCGAGCGCTTCATCGGGATGCTGATCGAGAACTACGCCGGCGCCCTGCCGCTGTGGCTCGCGCCCCAGCAGGCGGTGGTCCTCCCGATCACGGACCGGTCGGCGGATTACGCCGAAAGGATCCTGGGAAGCCTGCGGGCCGCCGGCTTCCGGGCCTCCGCCGATTTGCGCAATGAGAAAATAAACTATAAAATTCGAGAACATAGCTTGCAAAAGCTCCCCTACCAACTTGTGGTTGGGGACAAGGAGCAGCAGGCTGGAACAGTGGCCGTGCGTACCCGCGCCGGCGAGGATCTGGGAGCTTTTACCCTGGAAGCCTTGCTGGAGCGCCTCCGTCAGGAGGTCGCGGAGCGTCGCTAGAGGCTTGATTTTCAACACAATCAGCCAAAGCGCGCCCGTCGGGATGCCGGCCGTTTTTTATCACTGGTGGAGACAAGACAATAGCCCTCGATAAGCATCAGCGGATCAACGCGGAAATCACCGCCCCCGAAATCCGCTTGGTTGGTGAAGACGGTGAGCAGCTCGGAATAGTTTCTCTCGTGGACGCGCGCGCCCGCGCCGAGGCGGCGGAGCTCGACCTGGTCGAGATCGCCCCCATGGCCAAGCCGCCGGTTTGCCGGATCATGGATTTCGGCAAGTTCAAGTACCGCGAGGCCAAGAAACAGCACGAAGCCAAGCTCAAGCTCAAGCAGATCCAGGTCAAGGAAGTCAAATTCCGGCCCGGCACTGACGAGGGCGATTACCAGATCAAGCTGCGCAATCTCATCCGCTTCCTCGGGGAAGGCGACAAGGCCAAGATCACGCTGCGCTTCCGCGGGCGCGAGATGGCGCACCAGGAATTCGGAATACGCCTTTTGGAACGCATCCGTACCGATCTCGAGCCGCATTCGATCGTCGAGTCGTTCCCGAGGCTCGAGGGCCGGCAAATGGTGATGCTGCTGGCCCCGAAGAAGGTCGTCGTACCGGTCAAGCCGGTGGCGACGAAGCATCCCGAAACCAAGCCTGACGCCGGTGCGGACAAACCCGCCAAAGCCTCTCCCGCGAAAGCACCCGAGAGCACCGTGGAAGGCAGCAAACTAGAAGGGTAGGAAGGCAATCATGCCGAAGATGAAGACCAAGTCGGGCGCGAAGAAGCGCTTCCGCGTGCGCGGAAGCGGTTCGATCAAGCGCTCGCAGGCGTTCAACCGCCACATCCTCACGAAGAAGTCCACCAAATCCAAGCGCCAGCGTCGTGGCTCGGCGGAGATCCATAGCACCAACATGGATTCCGTCAATGCGATGATGCCGTACGCGTGACGCGAGGAGATTGAGACATGCCCCGAGTCAAACGTGGTGTGACCGCCCGCGCGCGGCACAAGAAGGTTCTCGAGCAGGCCAAGGGATTCCGCGGCCGCCGCAACAGCGTGTACCGCATCGCCAAGGAAGCGGTGATGAAGGCCGGTCAGTACCAGTACCGTGACCGCCGCCAGAAGAAGCGCGAGTTCCGCGCGTTGTGGATCGCCCGCATCAACGCTGCCGTGCGCGAGCTCGGCATGACGTACAGCACGTTCATCGCCGGTCTGTCCAAGGCCGAGATCGACATCGACCGCAAGGTCCTGGCCGACCTCGCCGTGCATGACAAGGCGGCGTTTGGCAAGATCGCGGAGCAGGCCAAAGCCTCTCTGGCCTGATCGCATCCGCGGAGAAAGAGGGAGGCGCGCAAGCCTCCCTTTTTTTTCGACCGGCTCCGGCTCGCTGCGACCTTTCCGTTTCGACGTTCCACCTCCCGGTTTCCACGTCCTCTCCACGTTCACTTCCACGTCCACATCGATGTCCGACCTCGCCACCCTCGTCACGCAGGCCCGAACCGAGTTCGCGGCGTGCAGTGATCCGGCCGCGCTCGAGAATGCCAAGGCCCGCTACCTCGGCAAGACCGGCGCGCTCACCGAGCTGCTCAAGGGCCTCGGCAAGCTCTCCGCCGCCGAGCGCCCTGCCGCCGGCGCCGCGATCAACGTCGCCAAGCAGGAGCTCGAGACGGCGTTGTCGGCGCGGCGTGATGCGCTCGCCACTGCGAAGCTCGAGGCACAGCTCGCCTCCGAAGCGCTCGACGTCTCGCTCCCCGGCCGCTCGCGCGGCATGGGCTCGCTGCATCCGTTGACGCGCGTGCAGGAGCGCATCGAGACGCTCTTCCACTCGCTGGGCTTCGCGGTCGCCGACGGCCCCGAGATCGAGGACGACTTCCACAACTTCACCGCGCTCAACACGCCGGAGAACCACCCTGCCCGCTCGATGCAGGACACGTTCTACGTGGAACGCGGCATGGTGCTGCGCACGCACACCTCGCCGATCCAGGTGCGCTACATGGAAACGCACGCGCCGCCGATCAAGATCATCGCGCCGGGACGCGTGTATCGCGTGGACAGCGATGCCACGCACTCGCCGATGTTCCACCAGATCGAGGGTTTGTGGATCGACCGCGACGTGACGTTCGCCGACCTGAAGGCGGTCGTCACCGAGTTCCTGCGCCGCTTCTTCGAGCGTGACGACCTGAAGGTGCGCTTCCGGCCGTCGTTCTTTCCGTTCACGGAGCCTTCCGCCGAGATCGACATGGCCTTCGGCGACGGCCGCTGGCTGGAGATCGCGGGGTCGGGGCAGGTCCATCCCAACGTCCTGCGTGCGGTGAACATCGATCCCGAGGTGTACCAGGGCTTCGCCTTCGGCATGGGGCCCGACCGGCTCGCGATGCTGCGCTATGGCATCGACGACCTGCGCGTTTTCTACGAGAACGATCTGCGCTTCCTCGAGCAATTCCGCTGAACCACGACAAGAGCACTCCATGAAGTTCTCCGAGCACTGGTTGCGCACGATGTGCAACCCGCCCATCGCCAGCGACGCGCTGTGCGAGGGACTCACGATGGCCGGCCTCGAGGTCGAGGAAGCGCAGCCCGCCGCGCCCGCGTTCGCCAACGTCGTCGTGGGGCGCATCACGGCCATCGCGCCACATCCCGATGCGGATCGGCTGCGCGTGTGCACGGTGGATGCGGGTGGGGCCGAGCCGCTGTCGATCGTCTGCGGCGCGCCCAATGCTGCCGTGGGCCTCACGGTCCCCTGCGCGCTCGAAGGCGCGGTGCTTCCCGGCGGCATGACCATCAAGCGCGCGACGATGCGCGGCGTGGAATCGCGCGGCATGCTGTGCTCGGCCAAGGAGCTCGGCATCGACGAGGATGCGAGCGGCCTCCTCGTGCTCGACAACGCTTTCGAGCCCGGCGCCTCCATTCGCGACGCACTCGCGCTCGACGACACGCTCGTCACGCTCAAGATCACGCCCAATCGCGCCGACTGCCTGTCGATCGCGGGCCTCGCGCAGGATGTCGCCTCGATCACCGGCGCGCCGCTCGCACTGCCGCAGGTCTCCGCCACGCCCGTGACGTTCGACGGCGTGCGTCCCGTGCGCGTGGAAGCCACGGACGGCTGCCCGCGCTTCGTGGGGCGCCTCATCGACGGCATCGATCCCACCGCACCCACGCCGGGCTGGATGGTGCAGCGCCTCGCCCGCTCCGGCCTCCGCTCCATTTCCGCGGTCGTCGACGTGACCAACTACGTGATGCTCGAGCTCGGCCAGCCGCTGCACGCCTACGACGATCGCCTGCTCGACGGCAGCATCATCGTGCGCTTCGCGCGCGAAGGCGAGAAGCTCACGCTTTTGAACGGCCAGGTGCTCGACCTCACCGCCGATCTCCTCATGGTGTGCGACGAGAAGAAGCCGCTGGGCCTCGCCGGCATCATGGGCGGCGAGCACTCGGGCATCGCCGACGACACCACGCGCGTGTACCTCGAAGGCGCGTTCTGGTCGCCCGCGGTGATCCAGGGCAAGATGCGGCGCCTGGGCTTCACGAGCGACGCCGGCTATCGTTTCGAGCGCGGCGTGGACTTCAACGGCTGCGCGCGCGCGGTGGAGCGCGCGACGCAGCTCATCATCGAGATCTGCGGCGGGCGCGCCGGCCCGCTCACCGATGCCGTCGACGAGGCAACGCTGCCCAGGCGCGACCCGGTGCGGGTGCGTCCCGCGCGCGTGGCGCGCCTCCTCGGCGTGACGGTGCCGGAAGACGCGATCGCCACCGTGTTCACGCGGCTCGGCCTCCCCTTCACCCGCGACGGCGCCGACTTCATCGTGACGCCGCCTTCGCGCCGCTTCGACCTCGCGATCGAGGAGGACTTCGTGGAGGAAGTGGCGCGCATCCACGGCTTCGAGAACATCCCGGCCAGCGCGCGGCCGCACGTCGCGAGCATGCTGCCCGATCCGGAGGGCCTCCGCTCGCGGCGCGCGGTGAAGCGCGCGCTGGTGGATCTCGGCTGGCAGGAAGTGATCACCTTCAGCTTCGTGTCCGGCGCGACGGAAACCGCGCTCGATCCCGCCGCCAGGCCGGTGGCGGTGCTCAATCCGATCGCGGCGCATCTGGACGTGATGCGCACGTCCATGCTGCCCGGGCTGATCGAGACGCTGCGCATCAACGTCAACCGCAAGCTGCCGCGCGCGCGCATCTTCGAGCTCGGCCGCATCTTCCGGCGCGAGGGCGCGGGCTTCGCGCAGCCGCTCCGCGTGGGCGGTCTCGCCTATGGCCCCGCCGACCCCGAGCAGTGGGGCGAGGCCACGCGCGGTGTCGATTTCTTCGACGTGAAGGGCGACCTCGAGACGCTGCTGGCGCCACGCACGCTCGTCACCGAGCGCATGGAGCACCCGGCGCTGCACCCCGGCCGCTGCGCCCGGCTCGTGGTCGATGGCGCGCCCGGAGGCTGGCTCGGCGAGCTGCATCCACGCCTCGTGCGCCACTTCGACTTGCCACGGGCGCCCGTCGTATTCGAGATCGACCTCGAGCTGCTGTTGCAGGCGGCGGTACCCGCCGGCCAGGCCGTCGCGCGCACGCCGGTGGTGCGGCGCGACCTGGCGCTCGTCGTCGACGAATCCCTGCCTGCGCAGGCGCTCCTCGAAGCATTGCGCGCGGCCCGTCCGGCGCACGTCACCGAGGTCTCGCTCTTCGATGTCTATCGCGGCCACGGCCTGACCGACGGGCAGAAAAGCCTTGCGATTCTAGTGCTTATGCAGGATACTTCCCGCACTTTGACGGACGCCGACATCGATGCGACGGAGGCTGCCCTGATCTCCGTGGCCCGCGAGAAATTCGGCGCGACGCTGCGCCAGTAGGCCGTCACGCAGTACCTGTCCCACGCGCCGGAGCGCTCGTTGCCTGCCCGCAAGGGCGCCACGAGTCGGCGAAGTTGTCACCTCACCAAAAACGCGATGACTCTCACCAAAGCCGAACTCGCCGACCTCCTCTTCGAGCAACTCGGCCTCAACAAGCGCGAGGCCAAGGACATGGTGGAGCGCTTCTTCGAGGAGGTGCGGATCGCGCTGGAGGCGGGCGAATCGGTCAAGCTCTCCGGCTTCGGCAACTTCCAGTTGCGCGAGAAGCCGCAGCGTCCGGGCCGCAATCCGAAGACCGGCGAGGAGATCCCCATCACCGCGCGCCGGGTCGTCACGTTCCACGCAAGCCAGAAGTTGAAGGCCATGGTCGAAGCCGCGAACCATGCCGGAACCCAGCCGAGCTAACGCGCCCCTTCCGCCGATCCCCGCCAAGCGGTACTTCACCATTGGCGAGGTGAGCGAGCTCTGTGCGGTCAAGCCGCACGTGCTCCGTTACTGGGAGCAGGAGTTCGCGCAGCTCAAGCCCGTCAAGCGCCGCGGCAACCGCCGCTATTACCAGCATCACGAGGTGCTGCTGATCCGGCGCATCCGCGATCTTCTCTACGAGCAGGGCTTCACGATCAGCGGGGCACGGCACCGGCTGGATACGGAAGGCGCGGAGCCACGCGCCGCCGCCCGTGCCGCCACGAGCACCGCCATGGTCGTGTCGGTGGCACCGGAAAACACGCTCGAGCCCGAGCAGGTGCGCCAGGAATTGATGGAGATTCGCGATCTCCTGCGCGCGCCCTGACGGCGGAGCCTCGAAGGCAGGTATAATTGAAAGTTCAGTCGGGGCGTAGCGCAGCCTGGTAGCGCACCTGCATGGGGTGCAGGGGGTCGGAAGTTCGAATCTTCTCGCCCCGACCAAGAAATCCAAGCAGTCAGGAACGGCCCCTGTCGGGGCCGTGTCCTTTACCAAACGCGTCAGCGGGTCTCCCATTGCGGCGTAGCGGGTCTACGGACGGCGCCCCCTCGGTGGCTGCGCGACTCCGGCAGCCACGCGAGACGGACGGCCCTGTTCCGCAGGCGCGCGTCCGCACCGGCCACCCGGCGGCGGCGGCGCTTGGCGGCGCAACCCGGGCGAGATCCCGGCGCACGGTCCCTGTGGCGCCGAGTGGACACGCGTCACGTGTGGCGCGGTCCACCCATCTTCTACGGCTAGACAAGTCAATCGCTTGCCACCGATACTTCGTGGAAAGCCGAGAGGCCGCGCGATGTTGTGCCTTACAATGATGTGTACTGCAATACGACTCGGCCACGGATTTTCTGCTGACCCACGCGAGCGTCCAGACGGCCCGGACTGCGTACGCATGACCGCGCCCCACAGGCGTGCCGTACGCGTTCCCCGTCGTCGATCCATCGACAGCCGCCGCGTCACCGGGGTAATGGCATTTTTCTTGCTGGTCCGAGGGCTTCGCTGGCCATGAAGGGTCTTGGGGGACATCGCATGAGCGCCCAGCTCCGTCCAGTTGCGCCCGGTTCCGGGGTCGTGTCGGAGCTCGCCTTTGCGCGTGCCCAGCGCAATACCGTGCTGATCGTCGACGACCTCTTCAGCAGCCGGTTGCTGCTCGCCGAGATCGTGCGCCAGATCGACGGGAAGCTGAACCTCGAGCTCTTCGACACGCCGTCGCGCGCGCTGGAATTCGCGCGCAACAATCGCGTGGACATCGTCCTCACCGATTACAAGCTCCCCGAGTTCGACGGCATCGAGCTCGTGAAGCAGATCCGCGCCCTGCCCCACTGCGTCGACGTGCCCATCGTGGTCATCACGGTGGTCGACGACCGCAAGATCCGCTACGACGCGCTCGAAGCCGGCGCTACCGACTTCCTCATCAAGCCGCTCGACGAGCACGAGACGCGTGCCCGCTGCGCCAATCTCCTCGAGCTGCGCCGGCACAAGATCGTGCTGTCGGACCAGGCGCGCGTGCTGCAATACCAGGTCGACAAGTCCGTGTCCGAGATCCACGAGCGCGAGCTCGAGACGCTCGCCAAGCTCGCCAAAGCGGGCGAGTTTCGCGACAAGACCACCGGCAATCACCTGATGCGCATGGCCAAGTACTCGTCGCTCATCGGCGCGCACCTGGGCTTGGGTGCCGAGACCGTGCACGTGCTGGAGGTGGCCGCGCCCATGCACGACATCGGCAAGATCGGCATCCCCGATGCGGTGCTGCTGAAGGAAGGTCCCCTCACGCGCGAGGAGATCGAGGTCATGAAGGCGCATCCCCGCATCGGCTACGACATCCTGAAGGGCAGCCCGTCGAAGTACCTGTCGATGGGCGCCATCATCGCGCTGGGCCATCACGAGAAGTACGACGGCTCCGGCTATCCCAACGGCCTCCACGGCGACGACATTCCGCTCGTGGCGCGCGTGGTGGCGGTGGCCGACGTGTTCGATGCGCTCGTGAGCGAGCGTCCCTACAAGCACGCGTGGGCCATCGACGAGGGCATGGACTTCGTCAAGGGACAGCGCGGCAAGCACTTCGATCCTTCGTGCGTCGATGCGTTCTTCGCCGATCGCGCGAAGGTGCAGGCGATCTTCGACGAGTTCGGGGACTAGACGTCCGCCGGCACCGGGCCCGCGCCACGGCGTTACACTCCCTTCTCTGCGAACACCGCAAGCCCGGGGAGGAACCATGAAGGTGCACGGCCACTGCCATTGCGGCAGCGTGGTATACGAGGCAGACGTGGATCCGGCCAAGGCGCAGGCCTGCCACTGCCGGGATTGCCAGATCCTGTCGGGCGCGCCGTTCCGCGTCTCGATTGCGGCACCGCGCGAGGGATTCCGGATCGTCTCCGGCACCCCCAAGGTCTACGTCAAGACCGCCGAGAGCGGCAACAAGCGCGCGCAGGCATTCTGCCCCGACTGCGGCTCGCCCATCTATTCGTCGTCGACCGACGCCGAGCCGCCCGCCTATTCCTTGCGCGTGGCCTGCCTCGACGAGCGCGACGCCTTGCCGCCCCGCCGGCAGATCTGGTGCACCTCCGCGATGGACTGGGCCGACGACCTCGCCAGCGTGCCGCAGGTCGAGCGGCAGTAGCGTCGCGCGCGGGAAATGCCCACAATGGACATCCGCTGCGCCGGTCGTGCACGCTCCGACCGGCCGGGCGCCGTCACGGAAGGAATCGCATGAAGACCCGTCCGCTTGCTTTCGCCCTCGTACTGGCCGCCGCGGTCGCGAACGCACAAACGCCCGCCCCCGCGCCGGGCACGGCCGCTCCGCAGCCGGTGTCCACCGCGCCCGCCCCGCGCAGCGGTGATGCGCGGCCGTCGGATGCCGATCCGCGCGTGTGCCTCGAGTTCCCCACGCGCGAGCAGGTCATCGCCTGCGCCGAGCGCTTCCGACCCCGGCGCAGCGCGGCCAAGACGTAGCGCCGGGCGAGCGCGGCGTGGTCATGCAGGTGCGCCACGACCTCTCCCCTTGAACAGGCCCGCGCCCGAGCGAGCCCTCGACCACGGCGATTCCATGCACGACATGCTCGTGCGGCTCTACGACCTGCCGGGCCTCGACGAGGCATTGGCGGCAGTGGGGCGCGATGGCGTAACGGTCAGGTGCGCGATCGCGCCCGATGCGCCGGCCGTGCTCGACTGGGTCGGCGAGCATTTCGCGACGTCGACGGCGGAAGTGCGTACGGCACTGGCGCACGTGCCGGCGCGCTGCTTCGTCGCCGTGCGTGATGGTGCGATGGTGGGCTTTGCCTGCCACGACGTGACGTGCCTCAACTTCTTCGGGCCGGAAGGCGTCGCGGCCCACGAGCGGGGCAAGGGGATCGGGCGGGCGCTGCTGCTGGCCGCCCTGCACGCACAGCGCGCCCAGGGCTATGCTTACGCGATCATCGGCGGCGTGGGGCCGGCGGCGTTCTACGAGCGCGTGGTGGGCGCGGTGGCGATCGCCGGGTCGACACCCGGGATCTACGCGGATCGGCTGTAACCGAGGGAGACTCGCCATGGACCCCGTGCTCAAGTGGTCGTTCCTCGCGGTCGGCGTGTTCACGCTCGTGGTCGCTGCGCTGCTCCTGCGCCGGCCGTTCCGGCTGATGCGGGCGGGGGGCAAGGCCACCGGCGAAGTGACGGACAACACGGAAGAGTGGCACTCCGGCAGCAAGGGAGCGGCCCGCAAGTATTTCTTTCCGCAGGTTGCCTTCACGACGGCGAAGGGCGAGCGGATCTCGTTCAAGTCGGCGAGCGGCGGCGGCAAACCGGTTCCCGTGGGCTCGCGCGTGGACGTGCTCTACGATCCTGTCAATCCGTCGGATGCGCTGGTGAAAGCGTTCGGGATGATCTGGGTCATTCCCATCGTGTTGCTGGTGTTCGGGTTGCCGTTTTTGCTCATCGGCGTTTCGGGATTCATGGGGTAGGCGCCGCGGCGTACATCGGCCCATCGCACCGTCCCTCAGGTCGCTCCGCCACTTCGGCATGGAGAGCGTCAACGGGGTGGCGACTGCACCGGTTGCTGCGTGGGTACGCCGAAGACGCGAGGGCCGGCAGCAACGGCGGCATCGTCGTAGCGCACGCTGACGACGATCAGCCAGATGCACCCCGCGATCGATGCAGCGAAGATGGCGATGCCCAGCCAGACCACGGGCTGCGCATACCAGGATTCCCGATGCCGGGAATCATCGAACGGCGCCATCGCTACCTTGCGACAAGTGATGCACATAGCCCGCGAGGATGTGGATGTCGGCGTCGGACAGGCGCGGACTCCATGCGGGCATGTGACCCTGGCGGCCGTCGCGGATCGATGCCTCGATGGCCACCTGCGTGCCGCCCCACAGCCAGACATCGTCGGTCAGGTTCGGCGCTCCGAGTTGCTGATTTCCCTTTCCGTCCGGACCGTGACAGGCGACGCAGGTCGTCTTGAAGACCGGTTTGCCGAGGGCTGCGGCGGTCGCGTTGTGCGTGCGACCGGACAGGCTCAGCACGTACTGGGCAAGGTTCTTGACCGCAGCGTCACCGAGCGCGCTCCACGGCGGCATGGTGCCAGAGCGGCCGTCGCGGATGGAGGTCGTGATGTCCTGCGCAGTGCCGCCGTGGACCCACACACCATCGGTCAGATTGGGCGCGCCAAGCAAGGGGTTGCCGAGCCCGGCCCGGCCGTGGCAAGCCGCGCAGTTGTCGACGAACAGGCGCTCGCCGATTTGTCGCGCCTGGGCATCGCCGGCGACTGCATCGACGCTCTTTGCGGTGAGACGCGTCAGCACCGGATCGAGCCTTGCGGCATTGGACTCGGTGGCCGCGGCGTGCTCACCCACCGAAGTCCAGCCGAGCATACCTGCGAAATTGCCGAAACCCGGATACAGCACGAAGTAGACGAATGCGCTGATATACATCGCCAACGATATGATGAGCCACCATACCGGCAATCGATGCATGCCTTCACGGATCACGCCGTGCGCCCAGATGTGGCCGGTCGTGCCGTCGGGAAGTACCGGCACCTTGGCGCGCGGCGCCCAGACGAACAGGAAGAACGTCAGTCCGAGATTGAAGACGATCAGGCCGATGACCCACCAGGACCAGCCGCTGCTCATCGGCGTTCCACCTGGTCCGTCAGCGGGATCGCTTCATCTCCCGGTCCCGCGGGGCGATCTTCCATCGGCAGCTTCGCCATGGAGCCGAACGCGCGCCGATGGCGAGGCAGCCAGAGCCAGATCCAGACGCCGATGAAGGCCACCATCAAGAGCAAGGTGAAGACGCCGGCGAGGTGACCCCAGACGGGACTCATGGCGATTTTCCCGCGACCGGCGCTGCGGCAGCACCCGTTCGCACCGGCTGCGGCTCGTTGGCGATGCCGAGCCCCTGCAGGTAAGCGACCAGCGCGTCCAGCTCGGTCGTGCCCTTGACCGCAGCCGCGGCGCCCTCGATGTCTGCGTCGGTGTACGGGTCACCGAGCATGCGCAGCGCGCGCATCCGGGCCGCGATGTCGGCACCGTCGACGGTCGCCGTCTCGAGCCACGGATAGGGGGGCATGTTCGATTCCGGCACGAGGGCCTGCGGGTCGAGCAGGTGCTTGCGCTGCCAGTCGTCGGAATACTTGCCACCGACACGGGCGAGGTCCGGTCCGGTGCGCTTGGAACCCCACTGGAACGGCCGGTCGTAGACCGACTCCTCGGCGGTCGAGAACGGGCCGTAGCGCTGCGTCTCGAAGCGCAGGGTGCGAATCATCTGCGAGTGGCAGAGATAACAGCCTTCGCGCACGTAGATGTCGCGTCCGGCCAGCCGCAGGGGATCGTAGGGTTTGACGTGGGCGGGTGGCTTGACGCGATGCGCTTCGATGTACAGCGGCAGGACTTCGGCGAGGCCGCCGAGCGACACCATCACCGCGATCAGGATCCCCAGCGCCCAGACGTGCTTCTCGACGAATTCGAAGTGGCGGTAGGCCATGAGCGCGCCTCAACCTGCGGCCGGAAGCGGCGGCGGCGTCTGGGCAACCACCGGCTCCGGCACCGGCACCGGGACCGGCTTGATGATCTTGAGGCGCGCGTCGGTGGCCGTGTACCAGAGGTTCCATGCCATCACCCACATGCCGAGCCAGATCAGGACGCCACCGAACCAGCGCACGACGTACAGCGGCTTGATCGCGAGCAGGCTGTCGATGAATGCATATGTCAGCGATCCATCGGGCAGGGTGGCGCGCCACATCATGCCCGCGGTCACGCCGGCGATCCACATCGCGATGATGTACAGCAGCGTGCCGATCGTGTGCAGCCAGAAATGCAGCTCCATCGCCTTCTGCGAGTGCATTGCGGGGCGCCCGAGCGCGCGCGGCGCCATCGCGTAGAGCGAGCCGATGGTGATCATCGCGACCCAGCCGAGCGAGCCGGCATGCACGTGCGCGATGGTCCAGTCCGTGTAGTGCGACAGCGAGTTGACGCTCTTGATCGCCATCATCGACCCTTCGAACGTCGACGCGGCGTAGAACACGAGCGAGATCACCATGAACTTTGCCGCGGGGTCGGTGCGCAGGCGGTGCCACGAGCCGTTGAAGGTGAGCAGACCGTTCGCTGCGGAGCCCCAGCTCGGCATCAGCAGCACCAGCGAGAACGCCATGCCCACCGACTGCACCCAGTCCGGCAGCGCGGTATACATCAGGTGGTGCGAGCCGGCCCACATGTAGATCGAGATCAGGGCCCAGAAATTGACGATCGAGAAGCGGTAGCTCCACAGCGGCTGCTGGGCCTGTCGCGGGACGAAGTAGTACATCATCCCGAGGAAGCCGGCGGTGAGGAAGAACGCCACCGCATTGTGGCCGTACCACCACTGCGTCATGGCATCGGCGACACCCGAGTAGATCGGATACGACTTGGTGAGCGATACCGGGAGAGCGAGATTGTTGACGATGTGCAGCAGGCCGACGGCGATGATGAACGCCGCGTAGTACCAATTGGCGACGTAGATGTGGTGGATCCGCCGGCGCGCGAGGGTGGCGAAGAACACTGCGCCGAAGCTGACCCAGACGATCGCGATCACGATGTCGATGAACCACTCGGGTTCTGCGTACTCTTTGCTCTGCGTGATGCCGAACGGCATGGTCGTCATGGCCAGCACGCAGGCTGCCTGCCAGCCCCAGAACGTCCATTCCGCCAACCGCCCCCATGCGAGGCGCGTGTGGGCGGTCCGCTGCACGACGTAGTAGCAGGTACCCATCAGCGCGGAACCGCCGAAGGCGAAGATGACGCCGAACGTGTGCGCCGGCCGGATCCGGCTGAACGTCATCCACGGGATGCCGAGGTTGAGGCCCGGCCACGCGAGCTCGGCAGCCGCATACATGCCGAGCAACATGCCGATGATCCCCCACACCGCCGACGCCAGCAGGAACAGGCGTACGACGTGATCGTTGTAATACTCCTTGTTCGGCATCGTGGTTCGCGAGAGCGATCGATACGACGATCACGGCCCGATGCCGGGCCGGATGGGTCGACGCCGCTTGCGCTTTCGTGAGTAACGGGAGCAACCGCCAGGCTCCATGATACTCCCGAGAGGCGGATCGGTCGCTCGGGATGCGGGATTTGCGGGAACGCATTGGGCAATGGATTCATCCAATGATCGATGTGTCATGACCCACTCGGTGATGCGCGGTGCGTTCCTGAAAGATGTTGCCTTGCGACGCGAATTCCTGAATCTGAGAAAGGGAGGTGATGCCTGAACGTCGCATCACTGCTTTGTCGGTGTAATGTGAGTGGCTCGGTCGTTCCGGATGACCACGAGACTCGAGGAGGAAGACACGATGACTTCAACTGCCGTGGACGATGCCGGTCCTGATCTGACCCGGGGACTCACGCTCGCCGAATTCGGCGACAAGCCGATGTTGCGCGGGCACGTCGGCAACGACGCGGTGCTTCTCGCCCGCGTGGGTAACGAGGTGCTGGCGGTCGACGCGGCGTGCACGCACTACGGCGGACCGCTGGCCGACGGCATCATCGTCGGCGACACGGTGCGCTGCCCCTGGCATCACGCCTGCTTTTCGCTGCGCAGCGGCGAGGCGCTCGGTGCACCCGCCTTCGATGCGCTGTCGCGCTGGCGCGTCGAACGCGAGGGCGAGCGGATCGTCGTCCGTGAACGGCAGGCCGCCGTGTCAGCAGCGCCGGTGTCACCAACCGCCGCCCAGCCGACGGACATCGTCCTCATCGGCGGCGGCGCGGCAGGCTTCGCCTGTGCCGAGATGCTGCGGCGGCGCGGCTATCGGGGGCGGTTGACCATGCTGAGCGAGGATGCCGACGCGCCCTGCGATCGTCCCAACCTGTCGAAGGACTACCTGGCGGGGAAAGCCCCGGAAGAGTGGATCCCGCTGCGACCGCAGGATTTCTATGCGGACAACGGCATCGACCTTCAGCTGCGGACAACGGTGACGCGGATCGATGCGTCCGCACGCACGGTGAGCACGGCCGATGGCCGGAGCTTCCCCTTCGACCGCCTGCTGCTGGCAACCGGCGCGGAACCGGTGCGGCTGCCGATCCCTGGCGCCGAGGCGCCTCATGTCTTCACGCTGCGTTCACTCGCCGACAGTCGCGCCATCATCGAGCGGGCCAGAACAGCGAAATCCGCGGTGGTGCTGGGCTCGGGCTTCATCGGACTGGAAACCGCCGCGGCGCTGCGCACGCGCGGGCTCGCAGTGCACGTGGTCTCGCTCGACGAGCGGCCCCTGGAAAAGGTCCTCGGACGCGACCTGGGCGACTTCATCCGCACCCTGCACGAAAGCCACGGCGTGACGTTCCACATGGGCACCTCGCTCGCCTCCATCGGTGACCGGGCGGTGCGGCTCGCCAACGGTACCGAGCTGGCGGCAGAGCTGATCATCATCGGCGTCGGCGTGCGGCCGCGCATCGCGCTCGCCGAAGCGGCGGGCATCGCCGTCGATCACGGCATCCTGGTCGACGAGCATCTGCAAACCGGCGTGCCCGGCATCTTCGCCGCCGGCGATGTGGCGCGCTGGCATGCCGCGGGCAGCGAGCGCACGAGCCGCATCGAGCACTGGGTCGTGGCCGAGAGGCATGGGCAGGTGGTGGCCGGGAACATGCTTGGTGCGCGCGAGCGCTTCGAGGAGGCACCGTTCTTCTGGAGCGCGCACTACGACACCACCATCCGCTACGTCGGGCAGGCGCCGTCCTGGGACTCGATCGAGATCGACGGCGACATCGCTGCGCGGGATTGCCTGGTGAGCTACTGGAAGGGCGGCAAGCGCGTCGCGGTTGCGACCATCGGACGCGATGCGGAAGCGCTTCGATGTGGCGAGGAGATGACCTAGTGGAGTG
>CAZUGY010000105.1:5520-15549 GCA_964620265.1 uncultured Alcaligenaceae bacterium | reverse complement strand
GCATCACCAACGAAAAAGGCCCGCGATCCGCGGGCCTTTCCACTGGACACGACGACCGCGTGTCAGGCGTATCGCCGCAACTGGTGCGAGAACGCCACCAGCGGCGCGATGCCCGACGCCTCGGCGCGGCGGCACCAGTCCTGCAATCGCGCCAGCAACTGCTCCGACGACTCGGTGGAGCGTCCCCACACCGACGAGAGCTCCTGGCGCATCGCGTAGATCGTGTCGAGCGCCTTGCTCTTGGCGAGCGCGGCGGTGAGCTTGAGGCGATCGGAGTCGGACAGCGACTCCGGATCGGCGAGCAGGAAGCGCTTCATGCGGCCCGGGCTCGGCAGGTCGATGGCGCCGGCACGCGACTTCAGATGCTCGAGCTCGGCGGCGCACGCGGACTTGAGCGAGCGCGCATACGCCGTCACCACGTGATAGCGGTGCGTGATCACGGCCTGCAGCGTTTCCGAGTCGGGCACGGCCTTGGCGTGGGCGAACTTCACCTGCGGCGCGACCTTGCGCACGGTGGCGAGCTTCAGCGCCGAGAGGATGCGGATGTACATCCAGCCGATGTCGAACTCGTACCACTGCGACGACAGCTTGGCCGACGTGCCGTAGGCGTGGTGGTTGTTGTGCAACTCCTCGCCGCCGATGATGATGCCCCACGGGACGATGTTGGTCGACGCGTCGGCGGAGGCGAAGTTGCGATAGCCCCAGTAGTGGCCGATGCCGTTGATGATGCCGGCCGCGGTGACCGGGATCCACATCATCTGCACGGCCCAGATCGTCATGCCGATGGGTCCGAACAGCACGAGGTTCACGGCGAGCATGAGGCCCACGCCCTGCCACGAGTAGCGCGAGTAGACGTTGCGCTCGATCCAGTCGTCGGGCACGCCGTGGCTGTACCTGGCGAGCGTTTCCTGGTTGCGCGATTCCTCGCGATAGAGCTCCGCGCCCTTCCAGAAGACGGTCTCGATGCCGCGCGTCTGCGGGCTGTGCGGATCGTCGGGGGTCTCGACCTTGGCGTGGTGCTTGCGATGGATGGCCACCCATTCCTTGGTGATCATGCCCGTGGTGAGCCACAGCCAGAAGCGGAAGAAGTGCGCGACGGCCGGATGCAGGTCCAGCGCACGGTGCGCCTGCGAGCGGTGCAGGAAGATCGTCACCGACGCGATCGTGACGTGCGTCAGGATCAGGGCGATCGCCACATAGCCCCACCACGGCAGGTCCACGAGACCGTGCGCGGCGAAGCTTAAAAGGTCATAACTCATTGAAAGCCTTAAATTTGGGCGGGATATGGCAACCCCGGGACAAGCCCGCCATCGGGGGTGGATTCTACCCCACGGGCAGCCTGGGGCAAATGCCGGCGAGCCGTGCCGGCCGCCGGATCTTGCGAAAGGTCAAACAGGCATTCGACGGCCCGCCCCCTGGGGAGTTCCCCGGGTACGTCCGGCGGCCTCGCGGCCGTCAGGACTTCCGGGCGGCCGGCGGCTCCGCGCGGGACGGCGCCTGCCCGTCCGCCAGCCGGATATCGCGGCGGGAAGGGGCGAGTGCAATGCCTTCCCGGCCGAAGGCGGCGAGGATGCGCCGCTGGAGGTCGCTGCGCACGCCCTGGGCGCCGGCATTGCCGCCCGAGACCCACAGGACGACCTCGAGGTCGATCCCGATGTCCGAGACCAGGTTGAGGAAGGCGGCCGGGGCGTCGCTGCCTGCGAGCGCGCGTGGCTCGGCGCGGGCGGCCTCCTCCATGAGGCGCAGGGCGTGCTCGACGTCGGCGTCGTAGGCGATGCGCACGGTGGCGGCGAGGCGCACGTTGTACGAGGTGGGCGAGTGGTTGAGCACGGTGGTGGTGACCACGGTCTCGTTGGGGACGATGATCTCGACGCCGTCCAGGCCGCGCAGCAGCATGTAGCGCGAGCTGACGCGCGCCACGCGCCCCTGGCGGCCGTCGACCGTGATCATGTCGCCGAGCTCGATCGCTCGGTCGAGGAGGATGGTGAAGCCGGCGATGTAGTTGGCCGCCAGCTTCTGCAGGCCGAGGCCGATGCCCACGCCGAGCGCGCCGCCGAACACGGTGAGGAGCGTCAGGTCGAAGCCGATCGACTGCAGGGCGATCAGCACGCCGACCACGAGGATCAGGGCACGCACCACGCGGCTCAGCACCGCGCGCAGGTTGTTGTCGAGCTCCGCCTGCGCCAGCCGCTGCTCGAAGAGGCTCGAGATCCACAGCGACACCACGAGCGTCAGGAACACCACCGCGGCGCCCTTGAAGATGGTGAGCAGCGACACCCACGTCTTGCCGATGGGGATCGTCACCTGGTCGAGCTCCCTGGCGATCTCCGGGAACACGCCGAGGAAGTAGAGGATCAGGAGGAGCCAGATCGCGAACGAGATCGCGCGCTCGGACGTGGTGAGCCACTTCGAGTGCGCGAAGAAGTGCCGCATGACGTACACCAGCATGCGGATCACCGCGAGCGCCACGAGGAGCGGGATGGCGACGTCGATGAAGAGGGGCGTGGCACCCGTCAGGAGGAAGGCGGGCCGCGCGATCCCCAGGAACAGCAGGCCCAGGAGCGAGAACACGATGCGGCCCAGGCCCGCGGCCAGCCGCGGGTGCTTGCGAACGGCCGTCGCTTCGCGGGCGTTGCGCTCGAGGCGGCGGTCGATCGCCCACGCGAGGCCGACGCACAGCAGCACCAGCGCGAGCTCGAGCCAGTGGAGTGGATTGCCGAGTGCGGCTTCGAGTCGATGGAAGTCGAGATGGGCGAGCATGGATGTCGTGGACGGCGGTGGCGGTGACGGTGGGGGGTGGCGGCCCGGGCTTTCAGGTGCCGGCGCGCTGGAGCACGGCGGCGAAGAAGCCGTCGCAGCCGTGCAGGTGCGGCAGGAGCTTCAACGTGGGGCCGGTGTCGAGCGCGATGTTCGCACGGGCGAGCTCGGCGGCCGCGCTGGCCTGCGTGAACTGCGGGTGCGCGGCGAGGAAGGCGGCGATGATGGCCTCGTTCTCCTCGGGCAGCACGCTGCAGGTGGCGTAGACGATGCGTCCGCCGGGCTTCACCAGCGTGGCCGCGGACGCGAGGATGGAGGCCTGCTTCGCCGCGAGCTCGCCGACTGCGCGCTCGGACTGGCGCCACTTGAGGTCGGGATTGCGGCGTAGCGTGCCGAAGCCGGTGCAGGGCGCATCCACGAGCACGCGATCGACCTTGCCGGCCAGGCGCTTGACCTTGGTGTCGCGCTCGTGCGCGATCACCTGCGGATGCACGTTCGACAGCCCCGAGCGCGCGAGGCGCGGCGTGAGCTTGGCCAGGCGCGCGGGCGAGGTGTCGAACGCATAGAGGCGCCCCTGCGAGCGCATGAGGGCGCCCATGAGCAGCGTCTTGCCGCCGGCGCCGGCACAGAAGTCCACCACCATGTCGCTGCGCCGCGGGGCGAGCGCGTAGCCCACGAGCTGGCTGCCTTCGTCCTGCACCTCGACACGGCCGTCGGCGAGCCACGGATGGTGCGTGAGCGAGGGACGCCCGCCGATGCGGATGCCCACGGGGGAATGCGGCGTGGGCGTGGCGGCGAAGCCGTCGGCCACGAGTGCTGCGAGTGCGTCCTCACGCGTGGCCTTGCCCGTGTTCACGCGCAGGTCGAAGGGCGCCGGATCCTGCCAGGCGCGCGTGAGCGCGTCACGGGTGGGCTCGTCGTAGGCCGCGCCCAGGCGCTCCCACAGCCAGTCGGGGACGTCGTGCGCCACGGCCGGCGGCAGCTCGCTGTGGACGCGCGACTTGAAGGCGCGGGCCCAGATCTCGTCGGTCGCGCTCATGGCGGGGGCGAGGTCGCGCAGGGACCGTCCCATGTCGCGCAGCACGACGCCGAGCGCCAGGCGCCGCGGCTCGATGCTTTCGGCGAGCGCCTCGAGCGAGCGCTTGCGGCGCAGGTAGGCAAAGGCGCCGTCGGCGATGAAGGCGCGATCGCGCGCGCCGAGCTCGCGATGGACGCGGAAGAACGCGGACAGGCCGCTGTCCGCAGGACTCGCGAAGCGCCGCAGGTCGGCGATCGCCTGCGCGAGCGCCGCGATCTCGCCGGAACGGATCGTCATGGGAAGCTCGCGCGTGGGTTCATTGGCCGGTCATCGTGGGGAAGGTTTCCGCCGGGCGCGGCTGCGCGAGCGGTTCGGTGGGGGCCTGCGTATCGGGCGGCTCCACCGCAGACGGCATGGAGAGGGTATCGCGTCCCACGGAGGCGGGGTCCTCGTCCACGCGGATCGAGTCGAGCAGGACCTCGATGGTGCCGCGCTCGGTGTGCGCCACGCGCAGCTTCACGGGAATATAGCGCAGCGCCTGCGCGACCCACACGTAGGCGTCGGTCTTGCCGTCGAGGCTCCGGCGGTGCCAGCGCTCGGCCTCGAGCCTGCCGTGCGGCCACTCGATGGTGTCGGTGCCCTCGCGCGTCATGGTGTAGTTCATGAGGAAGCGCGGCGTGGCCACCGCCACCGTCACGGCGTCGCTCGTGGGCGGCGTGAAGTAGTACTGCCACATGAGCGAGAGCGGGTCGAAGGTGGGCTCCACCAGCGGACGCGTGGTGCCGTCGCGCAGCGTGACCACGCCTTTGGCATGATCGAAGGCGACGAATTCCACCCGGTCGGGGCCGCCGCGCTCCACGCGCAGGAGGTCGGGCTTCAAACCCTGCGGCGTGATGCTGCCGGTGCCTTCGAGCTTGCCCTGGCCGCGCAGCACGAGCGCCGCCAGGCCGCGCGCCTGCCCGAGGGTGGTGATGCGATAGCGCGCGTCCTTGTGCTCGAAGCGATACACCGCCTCGCCGATCTCGAAGCCCTGCGTGCCCCAGAAGACCTTGTAGGCGAGGTCCACGCGCGGGGGCAGCGTCCGGGGATGGGCGATCGATTCGGGAGGCGGTGCCGCGGGCGCTTCGACGGGGGGCGCCGGCGCTTCGGCCGCGGCGGGGGCCGGCGGTGCGGACTCGGCCACCGGCGCGGGCTCGGCGGGGGCCGTGTCCGGCGGCAGCGCCACCGGTCCCGGAACCGGGGTGACCGGGATGCGGCGCCTGGCCGGGGCCGGCTTGCGTGCGGGCGGCGCGGGCTGTGCCACGGGCACCGGGGGCGGCGGCAGCTCGGTGAGCGTCGCCCTGAGGACGGCCGCGTCCTCTTCGGGGTCGAACGACACGGGCCACAGCGTGAGCGCGAGATGCACCGCGAGCGACACGCCCAGGGCGAGCCACAGCACGCGCCGTGCGCGCGGGGACAGCGGGGTCAGGCCAGGCGCAAAGGGCGAGCGATGCAGGTGCGCATCAGGCATCGGGGGAGAGAAGGATCACGTCGCGCGGCGCGCGGTCCGTTCTCACATGGACGCGGTTGCCCACGATGGCAAGCCGGCCGCTGCAGTACCACGCCACGACCCGGGGCAGCAGCGCATGCTCGGCCACGAGCACGCGGGCGGCGAGGCTCGCCTCGTCGTCGCCGTCGCGCACGGGGACCACCGCCTGCGCGACGATCGGGCCCACGTCGACGTCGGGCGTCACGAAGTGGACGGTGCAGCCGTGCACGCGCACGCCCTCGGCGAGCGCGCGGCGATGCGTGTGCAGCCCGGGGAACGACGGCAGCAGCGAGGGATGGATGTTGAGCATCCGGCCCGCGTAGCGCTCGATGAAGGCGGGCCCCAGCACGCGCATGAAGCCGGCGAGCACGACGAGGTCGGCGGCGTCCTCGTCGAGGGCGCGCGCGAGCGCGTCGTCGAAGGCGCGGCGCTCGGCGTACGCCTGGTGATCGACCACGCGCGTGGCGATGCCCCGGTCCTGCGCGATCGCCAAGCCACCCGCGGCGGGCCGGTTCGAGATCACGCGCACCACGGTGCCGCCCATGAGGTCGCCGCGGGCCTGCGCCTCGAGGAGCGAGGCGAGGTTGGAGCCGCGGCCCGAGATGAGGACGGCGATGCGGGTGGTCATGCGGGCGCGCGGCGCGGCGTGAAGGGGCCGGGGTGGGCGAGGCGCGCTACACGACCACGGTGGGCTTGTCGCCGGGCGGCAGTGCCACGACCTCGCCGATCACGCGCGCCGTTTCGCCGTGCTCGCGCAGGAGCGCGGTGGCCCGCTCCACGTGTGCGGGGGACAGCGCCACCACGAGCCCGATGCCGCAGTTGAACACGCGATGCATCTCGTCGTCGGCGACGTTGCCGTGCTCCTGGAGCCAGTCGAAGATCGGCGGCCGCGGCCACGATGCACGCACGAGGCGCGCCTGCAGTCCCGGCGGCAGCATGCGCGGAACGTTCTCCACGAGGCCGCCGCCGGTGATGTGCGCCATGCCCTTGACGGGGACATCCGCCAGCGTCGCGAGCATCGGCTTCACGTAGATGCGCGTGGGCGCCAGCAGCGCAGCGCCGAGCGTGGCGTCGCCGAACGGCGCCGCGAGCGCCTGCCCGCTCGCCGCGAGGATGCGGCGCACGAGCGAGTAGCCGTTGGAGTGCGCGCCCGACGAGGCCAGCCCCAGCAGGACGTCGCCGGCGGCGATCGTGCGGCCGTCGATCACCTGCGACTTTTCCACGACCCCCACCGCGAAGCCCGCGAGGTCGTACTCGCCCTCGGGATACATGCCGGGCATCTCGGCGGTCTCGCCGCCGATGAGCGCGCAGCCGGCCTGCTCGCAGCCGGCGGCGATGCCCTTCACCACGTCGGCCGCGATGTCGACGTCGAGCTTGCCGCACGCGAAGTAGTCGAGGAAGAAGAGCGGCTCCGCACCCTGCACGAGGATGTCGTTGACGCTCATCGCCACGAGGTCGATGCCGATGGTGTCGTGGCGCTGCGCCTGCTGCGCGAGCATGAGCTTGGTGCCCACGCCGTCGGTGCCGGCCACGAGCACCGGCTCGCGGAAGCGCTTGCCGATCTCCACGAGGCCGCCGAAGCCGCCGATGCCGGCGAGCACCTCGGGGCGCATCGTGCGCCTGGCGAAGGGCTTGATGCGCTCGACGAGCGCGTCGCCGGCGTCGATGTCGACACCGGCATCGCGATAGGAAAGCGACGTGGAAACCGGGGCGGGGGCGGAAGGCCGTGTGGACATGGCGGCGCTTTGGGTCTTGCCGGGTGAGGGAAGCGCACGCCGGGCGAACCTTCTACAATCCGCCCTTCACGCGCCGTTCTTGCACGCGGTGCGCGCCTTCGAATTCTACCAAATGACCGCTCCCCAGGACCCGCACGCCGCCGCGCCTCCGGCGGCCGCCGACGCGACCGTCGTGGCGGCTCCCGTGCCCGGACCGCCGGTGCTCGACGCGAAGCAACGGCTCACGCTGCGCAATTACCTGTGGATCGCGGGCGCGGCGATCGTGATCGCGCTGGGCCTGCACTATCTCGGGCCGGTGCTGACGCCGTTCCTCATCGGCGCGATCCTGGCCTATCTGGGCAAGCCGCTGGTGCATTGGGCCGCAGGCAAGGGCGTGTCGCGGGCGCTGTCGACCACGCTCGTGGTCGCGCTCTTCGGCCTCGCGATCCTCGCGCTCTTCCTGGTGCTGGTGCCGCTGATCCAGTCCGAGATCTCGCTCGCCGCGCGGCGGATCCCGGATCTCGCGGACCGGGCGATGACGCGCTTCTCGCCGTGGGTGGAGGAACACCTCGGCATGCGGCTCGCCTTCGACCTGGCCTCGATGCGCGCGCTCGTGACCGAGAACATGGACGAGGCGCGCAACCTGTCGTTGCAGCTCCTGTCGGGGCTCAAGACGGGCGGCCTGCTCCTCGTGTCCATCCTCGTGAACCTCGCGCTCATCCCGGTCGTGATGTTCTATGTCCTGCGCGACTGGGACATGATCGGCGAGCGCATGTTCACACTCGTGCCGCGCCGCTGGCTCGCCAAGACGCGCACGATCGTGGGCGACATCGACCGCGTGCTCGCCGAGTTCCTGCGCGGGCAGCTCATGGTGATGGGCGTGCTCGCGATCTACTACGCGGTGGCGCTCAGCGCCGTGGGGCTCGACCGCGGCATCTCGATCGGCATCCTCACCGGCATCCTCGTGTTCATTCCCTACGTGGGCTTCGGCCTGGGGCTCGTGCTCGGCGTGCTCGCGGCGCTGCTGCAGTGGCACGGCTGGCCGGGGTTCGT
Organism: uncultured Alcaligenaceae bacterium; assembly: GCA_964620265.1. Taxonomy (GTDB): domain Bacteria; phylum Pseudomonadota; class Gammaproteobacteria; order Burkholderiales; family Casimicrobiaceae; genus VBCG01. The sequence continues at coordinate 7,478 of CAZUGY010000105.1, read as the reverse complement.
GGCGGTGCTCGCGGTGTATGGCGTGGGCCAGCTCGTGGAGAACTACATCCTCGTGCCGTATCTCGTGGGCGACCGGATCGGATTGCATCCGCTCGCCGTGATCTTCGCGCTGCTCGCCTTCGGGCAGCTCTTCGGCTTCGCCGGCGTGCTGCTCGCGTTGCCCGCCTCGGCGGCGCTCCTCGTGGGCCTGCGGCACCTGCGCGGGGCCTACGTCGCCTCCCCCGTGTACGGCGACGCCCGCTAGCAGGACGATGGAGCAACTCGCCTTCGAGCTCGCCCCGCCCGAGCCGCCGTCCTTCGCCAACTTCGCGATCGGCCGCAATGCCGAGCCGGTCGCGGTCCTCCTCCGCTTCGCGCAGGGTGCGCAGCCGGAGCCGGTGATCGTCCTGTGGGGCGCCCGGGGCGGCGGTCGCTCGCACCTGCTGCACGCCGCCGTGGCCGCGGCGTCCGGCGCCGGGCGCCCCGCGTCGTACTGCGCCGGGCCGTCCGCGGCGCCGGCCGAGCCGCCCGACGTGGGGGCGCTGGTGGCGGTGGACGACGTCGACCTCGCCGATGCCGCCGCGCAGGGGCATCTGTTCACGCTGTTCAACCGCCTGGCGGACACCGGGGGACGCCTGCTGGTGGCCGCGGATGCGCCGCCGGCACGCCTGGCCCTGCGCGACGACCTGCGCTCCCGGCTGGGCTCGGGGCTCGTCTACGAGATCCTCCCGCTGGCCGACGCGGACAAGCCCGCCGCGCTCGCGACCTACGCCCGCAGCCGCGGCATCGACCTGCCCGCCGACGTGATCGCCTACCTCCTGGCCCACGGACGGCGGGACATGCCCTCGCTCATGGCCACCCTCGATGCCCTGGATCGCGAGTCGCTCGTGACCAAGCGGCCGATCACCGTGCCCCTGTTGCGGGCCTGGATGCAGCGGGGGCTTCGCCTCGACGGGTGGTGAAGCCGCCACGGCCGCTATGGCGTTTGCGCGACGGTTTTCGCGGAAAGCGGGCCCTGCGCCAAATGGGCTTTGTCAGGTCCTTGATTGATCAGGTAAACTTGACCTTTGTTCGGAGGTGTCGCGAAAGGCGGTGTCAACCGGCGTGAAAGGGCGCCCGTTAAGGGCGGCGATGCGACTCACCCCGAGGATTGTCCCGGGGCCACTGCGAACAGGCACTTCAACGAAGGTGTGGCGAGGTCGCGTGAGGGTCGTGTCATTCCCTTCACGGCAACAAGGATTCACCGACATGAAGCAACTGGTTGCGGTACTGGTCGCGGCGATGTTCAGCATGGCAACGCTCACCCAGGCCACCGCGCAAGGCACCGCTCCTTCTTCGTCCACGCCTGCCGCCGCGGCCCACGCCCCGGCCAAGGCCCAAGCGAAGAAGACTCCGAAAAAGAAGAAGGCGAAGAAGCACAAGGGCGCGGCGGATGCGTCCGCCACGTCGCCCGCGAAGTAACTCGCTCCACCTTTCTGTCCACCCGAACCAAAGGAAATGCACATGAACAAGCTCCTCGTTGCTCTCATCGCCGGTGCCTTCGCGACCGTCGCGGCGGCGCAAACCACCACCACCAAGGAAAAGCAGGCCGACGTCAAGGCCGTCACGCAAGCCGGCTCGGGCAGCTCCGCGTCGACGACCGCCACCGCCGCCGAGCAGGCCGCCAACACGGCCAAGTCGAAGGAAACGGCCAAGATGTCCAAGGACGAGAAGAGCCAGCTCGCCAAGGATGCGATGAAGTCCCCCGGCAACCCGAACAACCCGACTGGCACCGCCGGCACGGCCCACCAGCAGCAATCCAACACGGCCGCGTCGAAGGCCCAGCCGAAGGCGAACACCGAGCTCAAGACGAAGGAAGGCCAGAAGGCCCTCGAGCAGGACCTGCAGAAGAAGGCCACGCCGTAAGTCACCGGCTCGTGCTTCGATCCAGGGCAGGGCCTTCGCGCCCTGCCTTGTTTTTTCCGGGGCCGCCCGGCGCG
>CAZUGY010000105.1:0-5420 GCA_964620265.1 uncultured Alcaligenaceae bacterium | reverse complement strand
GGCCGCTTCCTGCTCGTGGAGGAGGAAACGCGCGCGGGGCGCAAGCTCAACCAGCCGGCCGGCCACCTCGAATGCGGAGAGTCGCTCACCTCCGCCGCGGCGCGCGAGACGCTGGAGGAGACGGCCTGGGCCGTGGTGCCCACGGCGCTCGTGGGCATCTACCGCTGGGATGCGCTCGACAACGGGCAGACCTACGTGCGCTTCGCCTTTGCCGCCGAGGCGCGCCGGCACGATCCTGCGCGCGCGCTCGACGAGGGCATCGTGCAGGCGCTGTGGCTCACCTACGACGAGATCCTCGCGCGCAGCGCCGACCTGCGCAATCCGCTGGTGCTGCGTTGCATCGACGACTATCTCGTGGGGCAGCGGCTGCCGCTCGACATCGTGACGGATGCGAGCCTTTCATGAGCGCGGCGGGCCGCACCGGGTGCGGATCGGCTCCGCCGCACGGAAGGGACAGGGCATGAGGATGAAGGGCCGCGTGGTGGTGGGCATGTCGGGCGGGGTGGACTCGTCGGTGGCGGCGTGGCTTTTGAAGCAGCAGGGCTTCGAGGTGCTCGGTGTCTTCATGAAGAACTGGGAAGACGACGACACCGACGAATACTGCACGTCGCGCGTGGACCTCGTGGACGCGGCGTCGGTGTGCGACGTGATCGGCATCGAGCTTGCGGCGGTGAACTTCGCGGCGGAATATCGCGAGCGCGTGTTCGCGCACTTCCTGCGCGAGTACGCGGCGGGCCGTACGCCCAATCCCGACGTGCTGTGCAACAGCGAGATCAAGTTCGAGGCCTTCCTCGACCATGCGCTGCGGCTGGGCGCCGACTTCGTGGCCACGGGGCATTACGCGCGTGTGCGGCGCGCGGCGGACGATCCTGCGCGCGTGGAGCTTTTGAAGGCGGCGGACGCATCCAAGGACCAGAGCTACTTCCTCCATCGCCTGTCGCAGCGGCAGTTGGCACCCGTGCTCTTTCCCCTGGGCGAGATCACGAAGTACCAAGTCCGCGCGATCGCGCAGCGCGAGGGCATCCCCACCTACGCCAAGAAGGACTCGACGGGGATCTGCTTCATCGGCGAGCGCCCGTTCCGCGACTTTCTCGCGCGCTACCTGCCGCGCACGCCGGGGCCGATGGTCACGCCCGAGGGCCGGCGCGTGGGCGAGCACGTGGGGCTCGCGTACTACACGCTCGGGCAGCGCCAGGGATTGGGCATCGGCGGCACCCGCGACGGTGGCGATGCGCCGTGGTTCGTCGCCGGCAAGGACATGGCGCGCAATGCGCTGGTGGTGGTGCAGGGGCACGACGATCCGCGTCTTTTCGCACGCGAGGTGGCGGTGCAGGACCTGCACTGGATCGCGGGCACGGCGCCCGCGCTTCCGCTCGCGGCCGCGGCCAAGACGCGCTATCGCATGGCCGATGCGCCGTGCGTGCTGGCCGCGCAGGGGGCGGAGCACGTGGCGACGTTCGACGCGCCGCAATGGGCGCCCACGCCGGGGCAGTATCTCGTGCTCTACGACGGCGACGTGTGCCTGGGCGGCGGCGTGATCGCGGCGGCGACGCCGGTCGAGGCTGTGGCGCAGGAGATGGCCACCGCCTGACGAGCGGGTGCGGCGCGCGTTCAGGCCGTGCCGAAGACGCGCAGCACCTGCGCGCGCAGCGGAGCGCCGGTGACGAGGCCGAGCGCGCGTGCGCGATCGTTGACGAACGAGACGATGCCGTGGTCCCAGCCATCGCGTGCCTCGCCGATGCGCGCGCTCGCGTGGCTCACCGTGACGCAGGGGGTGCCGGCCGCATCGAGGAGCTGCAGGGCCACGATGCCGGCGTCGTCCTTGCCGATGCCCGCGTCGTTGAACACCACGAGGGCGAGCGGCATGGCAAGCGCATAGCCTGCCGCGCTGCGACCGCCATGCGAGCCGCTGACCACGATGCTGCCGGCGTCGGCGGGGACGAGCGCGGCGATCGAGTCGTGCAACCTGAGGCGCTGCCCGCCTATGGTCGCCGGGACGCCGGAAACGTCGTGGGACGTGCCGCCCATGCGTTCAGAACGGGATGTCGTCCTCGAAGTCGTCGACGTTCTTCTTCCCGCCGCCCGCGGCGCTGCCCGAAGGCTTGCCACCGCCGCCACTGCCTTCACGCCGGGCGCCACCGCCGCCGCCCGACGGGGGCGCGCCGAAGTCGGTATCCCCGCCGCCGCCGCCGTCACGCGCACCGCCGATGAGCTGCATGCGATCGCCCACGATCTCGGTGGCGTACTTCTCCACGCCGTCCTTGTCGGTGTACTTGCGCGTCTGCAGGCGCCCCTCGATGTAGACCGAGCGGCCCTTCTTGAGATATTCGGCGGCGATCTCGGCGGAGCGGCCGAAGAGCACCACGCGGTGCCACTCGGTGCGCTCCTGCTTCTCGCCGCTCTTGTCCTTCCACTGCTCGCTGGTGGCGATGTTGAGGTTGGTCACGGCGTCGCCGCCGGTGGTGTAGCGGGTTTCCGGGTCGCGGCCGAGATTGCCGAGCAGGATCACCTTGTTGACGGAGGCCATCACGTTTCTCCCATCGATTGATTCGAGACATTGTTGCGAACGGGGTGCGCCATGGTGAGCGCGACGGCGAGCCACGTTCCCACGAGCACCATGCAGAAGGCGAACACGGAAGCGTTGCCCACATGTTCAGCGAGCCAGCCGCCGAAGGCGGCGCCGGCGAAAGCGCCCAGGAACTGGGCGCTCGAATTGACGCCGATGGCCGCGCCGCGGCCCTCGGGGGTGGCGTATTTGCTGACGAGCGACGGCAGCAGCGCCTCGAGCAGGTTGAGCGCCGCGAAGAAGAGCGTGAGCGTGATGGCGAGCGCAGCCAGCGAGTGCAGCGAGCAGGCGACGCCGCCGAGGCTGCCGAGCAGGATCACGATGGCGCCGAGCATGGCGGGCTTGGCCTGGCCCGGGCGATCGATCCGGCGCAGGAACGGCAGCATGAGCGCGATGGAGACCACGAGCACCGGGAGGTACATCCACCAGTGCTGCGCGGCGGCGAGACCGTTGTCGCGCAGCGCGAACGGCACCTGCGTGAAGAGCGCCATCAGCACCGCGTGCAGGGCGAACGTGCCGTAGGACAGGCGCAGGAGCTGCGGATCGCGCGCGGCCCGCGCGAGTGCGCCGGGCACGCGTGCCGGGGCGGCAGCGTGGCCGGGATCGGGCACGGCGAAGCGCACCACCGCAATGGCGGCGAGCGCGAGCAGGCCGGTGAGCACGAAGATGCCCGGAACGCCCATGAGGCCGTCGAGCAGCGGGCCCAGGATGAGCGACAGCGCGAAGGTGGCCGCGATGGTGATGCCGATGATCGCCATCGCGGTGGTGCGCACGCAGTCGCGCGTGAGGTCGGCGGTGAGCGCCAGCACCGCGGCGGAGATCGCGCCGGCGCCCTGGAGGCAGCGGCCCACGATCACCCAGGTGAGGTCGGTGGCCATCGCCGCCACGAAGCTGCCGAAGGCGAGGATCGCGAGCCCACTGTAAATCACGGGCTTGCGCCCCCATCTGTCGGAAGCCCAGCCGAACGGGATCTGCAGGAGCGCCTGGGTGAGGCCGTAGGCCCCGAGCGCGATGCCGATCAGCGTGTGGCTGTGCCCGCCCGGAAGGCGCTCCGCGTAGAGCGCGAATACCGGCAGGATCACGAACATCCCGAGCAGACGCAGGCCGTAGATCGACGCGAGGCTCGCCGTGGCGCGGCGTTCCGCGGGCGTCATTCCGGGTCGTGCGGCAGATAGCGCAACGGTGCTCGACATCGAATGCTCGGGCAGGGGATGGTTGGGAAGAACCGCGTGAGATTCGCGCTACCGGCGGCAGGACAAAAGGTTCGAGCCAGTGGAGGCGTGCACTCGAATCGCAATATACTAGCAGGTTCGCCCTCTTCTCCTTAAGCCTCTTGGCCTACTCCACTCCAGCATGGATTTGATCCGCATCCGCGGTGCCCGCACGCACAACCTCAAGAATCTCCACCTCGACCTGCCGCGGCACCGGCTGATCGTGGTCACCGGGTTGTCGGGATCGGGCAAGAGCTCGCTCGCCTTCGACACGCTCTACGCGGAAGGGCAGCGCCGCTACGTCGAATCGCTCTCGGCCTACGCGCGGCAATTCCTCCAGCTCATGGAGAAGCCCGACGTCGACCTGATCGAGGGATTGTCTCCGGCGATCTCGATCGAGCAGAAGGCCACGTCGCACAATCCGCGCTCGACCGTGGGCACCGTCACCGAGATCCACGATTACCTGCGCCTGCTCTTCGCGCGCGTGGGCGATCCGTATTGCCCCGAGCATCCGGAGCAGAAGCTCGCGGCGATGACGATCTCGCAGATGGTCGATGCGACGCTCGCGTTCCGCAAGCCGGCCGACGAGGAGGGTCCGCGGCTCATGATCCTCGCGCCGGTGGTCGTCAATCGCAAGGGCGAGCATCTGGATCTTTTCGTGGAGCTGCGGGCCAAGGGCTTCGCGCGCGTGCGGGTGGACGGCAAGGTCTACGAGATCGACGCGACGCCGAAGCTCGCCAAGACCACGAAGCACACCATCGAGGTCGTGGTCGATCGCCTGCGCGTGCGCGACGAGTTCAAGCAGCGTCTCGCGGAGTCGTACGAGACGGCGCTGCGCCATGGCGACAACCGCGCGATCGCCGTGGAGATGGAGGCCGGCAGCGAGCCGGCGCGCGAGCACCTGTTCTCGGCCAAGTTCGCGTGTCCCGTGTGCAACTACTCGTTGCAGGAGCTCGAGCCGCGCCTCTTCTCCTTCAACAGCCCCGTCGGCGCCTGCCCGCGTTGCGACGGCCTGGGCTCGATCACCTTCTTCGATCCCAAGCGCGTGGTGGCCTTTCCGCAGCTTTCGCTCGCCTCGGGCGCGATCCGCGGCTGGGACCGGCGCAACCAGTTCTACTTCCAGATGCTGCAGGGCCTGGCCCGGCACGTCGGCTTCGACGTCGACAAGCCGTTCGCGAAGCTTCCCGAGCGCGTGCAGAAGATCGTCCTCGACGGCTCGGGCGACGAGAAGATCCCGTTCACGTATCTCTCCGAGCGCGGCAAGCCCGTCACGCGCGAGCACGCCTTCGAAGGCATCCTGCCCAACCTCGAGCGGCGCTATCGCGAGACCGACTCGCAGATGGTGCGCGAGGAGCTCGCCAAGTACCTGAACAACAAGCCGTGCCCGGAATGCGGCGGCACGCGTCTGAAACGCGAGGCGCGGCACGTGAAGGTGGGCGAGGGCGCGGCGGCGCGGCCGATCTACGAGATCTCGGGATTGCCGCTCAAGGGCGCGATGACGTTCTTCCGCGGGATCGCGCTCGACGGGCAGAAGGCGGCCATCGCCGACCGCATCGTCAAGGAGATCGTCAGCCGCCTCACCTTCCTCAACGACGTGGGACTCGACTACCTTTCGCTCGACCGCTCGGCGGAGACGCTCTCGG
>CAZUGY010000104.1:0-15585 GCA_964620265.1 uncultured Alcaligenaceae bacterium | reverse complement strand
CCTCTGTCGCGTGAAGCTGCGCGACAGAGGTTCAGCACGCCGTCCTGCATGGCAGCGAGCACCTTCTGGCCGCGGCCGGTGGTGTTGCGCTGGTAGAGCGCTGCGACGATGCCCAATGCCAGGTGCAGCCCCGTGCCCGAGTCGCCGATCTGCGCGCCCGTGACGAGCGGCGGGCCGTCGTCGAAGCCGGTGGTGGACGCCGAGCCGCCGGCGCATTGCGCGACGTTCTCGTAGACCTTGCAGTCCTCGTAGGGCCCGGGGCCGAAGCCCTTGACCGAGGCCACGATCATCTTCGGATTCAACTGCTGGATGCGCTCCCACGTGAAGCCCATGCGATCGAGCGCGCCGGGTGCGAAGTTTTCGACCAGGACGTCACATTGCTTGACGAGCTTCTCGAGCACTTCCTTGCCCTTGGGCTTCTTCGCGTCGATCGTCACCGAGCGCTTGTTGTGGTTCAGCATCGTGAAGTAGAGGCTGTCCACGTCGGGGATGTCGCGCAGCTGCCCGCGCGTGATGTCGCCCTCACCTGCCCGCTCGACCTTGATCACGTCCGCGCCGAACCAGGCGAGGAGCTGCGTGCAGGTGGGTCCCGATTGCACGTGCGTGAAATCGAGGATGCGAACCCCGTCCAATGCCTTGCTCATTTCATTCCCCTATCCATTGCCATCATTCAGTGGCCGAAAGGCCAGGTAGTGCCGACGAGGCGACGCTTCGCCGGGTTGAGCGTCGTCGCGCCGATGTCCGCTCGCCCGGTATCGTGTCCCGACGACGCTCGAACGAGGCGCATCTCAGGCCTTCTTCTTGGCACTGGGATTGAGACTCGTGATGCGACCGCTCTCGGTGCCGCCGCCTTCGTCGATGACCGCGTTGATGAGGGTCGGCCGCTTGCTGCGGATCGCTTCTTCCATCGCCTTGCGCAATTCGTCGGGCGTTTTCACGTGCGCGCCCACGCCGCCGAAGGCTTCCATCATCTTCTCGTAGCGCGCGTCCTTCACGAACACGAGCGGCGACGGATCGGTGCCGCCGGCGTGGTTCTTCTCGTCCCCGCGGTACACGCCGTTGTTGTTCATGATCACGATGCACACCGGCAGGTCGTAGCGGCAGATCGTCTCGGTTTCCATGCCGGAGAAGCCGAAGGCGGAATCACCTTCGATCGCGATCACCTGCTGCCCGGTCACGGCAGCGGCGGCCACGCAATAGCCCATGCCCACGCCCATGATTCCCCAGGTGCCCACGTCGATGCGCTTGCGCGGCTTGTACATGTCCACGATCGAGCGGGTGAAGTCGAGCGCATTGGCGCCTTCGTTCACGAGCATCGCGTCGGGGTTGGCCTTGATGATGTCGCGCACCACGTTGAGCGCGCTCTGGAAGCTCATCGGCGACGGATTCTTCGCGAGCGTCTCGGCCATCTTGGCCACGTTCTTCGTCCTGCGCTCGGCGATCGCACCGGTCCACTCGGCGGGCGGCCGCGGGAAGCTGCCGCCGATCTCCTTCAGCATCGCGGCCACGCACGAGCCGATGTCGCCCACCACCGGTGCCTCGATGCGCACGTTGCTGTCGGCTTCCTGCGGCGAGATGTCGATCTGGATGAAGCGCTGGCCACCCCAGGACTTGGAGGTGGCGCCGCCCCACGTCTTGCCCTTGCCCTGCGACAGCAGCCAGTTGAGGCGCGCGCCGATCAGCATGACCACGTCGGCTTCCGGCAGCACATAGGAGCGCGCGGCGGAGGCCGACTGCTCGTGCGTGTCGGGGAGCAGGCCCTTGGCCATCGACATCGGGAGATACGGGATGCCCGTCTTCTCGACGAGGGCCTTGATGTCGGCATCGGCCTGCGCGTAGGCAGCACCCTTGCCGAGGATGATGAGCGGCTTCTTCGCCGACTTCAGGAGGTCGACGGCGCGCGTGATCGCTTCGGGTGCCGGAATCTGCTTCGGTGCCGCATCCACGACCTTGATGAGCGACTTCTCGCCGGCGAGCGCGTCCATCGCCTGCGGGAAGAGCTTGGCCGGCAGGTCGAGGTACACGCCACCCGGACGTCCCGACACCGCGGCGCGGATCGCGCGCGCGATACCGACGCCGATGTCTTCGGCATGCAGCACGCGGAACGCCGCCTTGGCGAGCGGCCTGGCGATCGCGAGCTGGTCCATCTCCTCGTAATCGCCCTGCTGCAGGTCGACGATCTCGCGCTCCGAGGAGCCACTGATCAGGATCATCGGGAAGCAGTTGACGGTCGCATGCGCGAGCGCCGTCACGCCGTTGAGGAAGCCGGGGGCGGACACCGTGAGGCAGATGCCGGGCTTTTGCGTGAGGAAGCCGGCGATCGACGCGGCGTAGCCCGCGTTCTGCTCGTGCCGGAACGAGATCACGCGCAGGCCGCTCTTCTGCATGCGGCGCGTGAGATCGGTGATCGGGATACCGGGAAGACCGAAGATCGTGTCGATGCCGTTGAGCTTGAGCGCATCGATCACGAGCTGGAAGCCGTCGGTTTCGGCCGCCGGTTCCGTGGCAGGGTTCGCCATCGGCGCAGCGGAGGCGGCGGGGGCGGGCTTGGTGGCAGCGTGTTCCATGAGATCTCCGAACGGCGGCGCCCCCGGATCAGCGGAAGGCGAAGGCCATCGTTTGCAACGGACTGGAAGTGGCGAGTCGATCCCGCCAGGTCCTCCGAACAGGAAGCCGTGACTGCTTGGCTTCTCTTGATATTCGGCGTAACGTATGTGGTATATCAGGCCTTGTCAACACCCACCGCAGCAAAAAGACGAGGGTGAAAAGGCGGAGGAACAGCGGCGCCCACGGTTCCGCGAAGGATATTGCGCTGCAACACGATGAATGACATCACGGCACCTCCGGTCCTGCCCCCACTCGCGCCCATCGGCGGCGCGGCGAGCCTGCGCGACCAGGCCTATGCGGCGCTCAAGCAGATGATCACGGACGCGGACATCTACGCGCATCCGGAGGAGATCCGCCTCGACGAGAAGCAACTCTCCGCGGCGCTCGGCGTGTCGCGCACGCCCATCCGCGAGGCGATGACGCTGCTGGAGCAGGAAGGCTTCCTGCGCACGGAGCCGCGCCGCGGCATCTTCATCGTGCGCAAGACCAAGAAGCAGATCATCGAGATGATCGAGATGTGGGCCGCGATCGAGAGCATGGCCGCGCGCCTTGCCACCACCAACGCCTCCGACGCGGAGATCGCGGGCCTGCGCCGCATGTTCGACGAATTCCGCACCGAGGCGCCGGCCGACCACCTCGAGGAATATTCGGATGCCAACATCGCCTTCCACCAGGCGATCATCCGGCTGTCGGGCTCGCACCTCATGGGCAAGACGATCGACAACCTCTTCATCCACGTGCGCGCCATCCGCAAGATGACGATCTCGCAGCAGGACCGCGCCGCGCGCTCGATCAAGGACCACATGCGCATCATCGAGGCGCTGGAGACGCGGGATACGGAGCTGGCCGAGCGGCTGGTGCGCCAGCATTCGCTCGATCTCGCGGTGCACGTGGAGAAGTACTGCGATTTTCTGGACTGACGGCGACGTGCCGCAACCCGGCCCGTCGCTCGATCCGGAGTAGACTCCGGGCGCTCCCCGGAAATGTCGGCCGAATGACAATCGGGGCCGAGAAGTTGTAGTCTGGCGGTGCATTGGGCATCGGTGCGACCTCGAGAGCCTCGCGGCCGCACCGTCTTGGAGGCGAGGCTCGTCGCGGACACGATCCGCGATCATGCAACTCCGGCCGGTACCCGGTCGCAGCTCGCAAGGAGCGCCGCAGGGCAAGGGCGCCAAGGCTGCCGGGACACGACCGCACGTGCAGTCCCTTTCAACGGCAGCGAATCCGGGCCGGCGATAACTCGCGTGCTAGACGAAGCCCGACCCGGGCTCTCAAGAAGGAGGAGCATCATGGCTGTTCGCAGACGCGGCGCGCTCGTGCGCGCCCGGGCCACAGGATTCGGCATGTTTGCCGCCGCGGCCCTCGTAACCGTCCTCGTCGTCCCGCCCGTGGCCGCACGGATCGTGAAGTTCGAGGTCACGAGCACGGAATCGCCGACGTTCGGCGGCTATTCGTTCGCCGGGGTCGGACAGTACGAGAAGCTCGTGGGCATGGCCTACGGCGAGCTCGACCCCAACGATCCCAAGAATGCCGTGATCGTCGACATCGAGCTCGCACCGCGCAACGCGGCCGGCAAGGTCGAGTACTCGCACACGTTCTACATCCTGAAGCCGATCGATCTCGCCCAGGGCGCGCACAAGCTGCTCTACGAGCCGCCCAACCGCGGCGGCAAGACGATCACCGCCTTCAATCGCGGCGTGGGCGGCGCGGACCCCGGCTCCGTGACCAATCCGACGACGCTCGCCAACGCCTTCCTCATGCCGCGCGGCTATTCGATCGCCTTCAGCGGCTGGGACTTCTCGGCGGGAACGAGCACGGCGAACTTCAACTCGATCATCAACCTCCCCATCGCGAAGAACGCGGACGGATCGTCGATCACCGGCCCGTCCTACGAGTACATCGTGATGGGCAATGGCACGACGCAGCAGTACACGCTGTCGTATCCGGCGGCCACCCTCGACAAGTCGCAGGCGGTGCTCACCACGCGCGCGCTCCTCAACGATGCGGTGCAGGTCGTTCCCGAGAGCGGCTGGGAATACGTCGACGAAACGCACATCCGGCTGCTGCCCGCCGGGACCGCGTTCAGGCAGTCGGACATCTACGAGTTCAGCTACACGGCCAAGGACCCGACGGTGAACGGCATCGGCTACGCCGCGGTGCGCGACTTTGTCGCGTTCCTGCGCTTCGCGCAGAAGGACGATTTCGACAATCCCAATCCGCTCGCCGGCGATATCACCCGTGTGTACTCGGAGGTGCTGTCGCAGCCCGGCCGCATGTTCAACGACTACCGCAACCTGGGCTTCAACCAGGCGGAGTCGGGCCAGAAGGTGTTCGACGGCCACATGCAGTGGATCGCCGCGGCCGACGGCCTCTTCCTCAACTACCGCTTCTCGCAGCCGAACCGCACCGAGCGCAACCGCCAGGACCACCTGTACGTCGAGGGCGTGTTCCCGTTCGCCAACGAGAGCACCACCGACCACATCACGGGCCAGACGGCGGGACGCTACGACCGGTGTGCGCGGACCGGTACCTGCCCGTTCGCGGTGGAGATCTACTCGGCCAACGAATACTGGGTGAAGGCGGCCTCGCTGTTCCACACCAACACGGAAGGCACGGAGGACCTGCCCGGCCATCCGATGACGCGCCTGTATCTCATGTCGAGCATGCAGCACGGTACGGGGAACGCCAACAACCGCGGCAATTGCCAGCAGTTCCAGAATCCGCTCGACTCCTCACCGGTCCAGCGCGCACTGTTCATCGCCCTGGACCAGTGGGTCACGACGAACAAGGCGCCGCCCGACAGCCGTGTGCCGCGCCTGGCCGACGGCACGCTCGTGCCGCCGCTTCCGCAGGCGGAGATGGGCTTTCCCGATATCCCCGGCGTGACCTACAACGGCCTCATGACCACGCGCTATCGCGTCAACTACGGACCGCGCTTCGAGGAGGGGATCCTGGACCTCAATCCGCCGACGTTCGTCGCGCCGTACCAGGACAATCCCCTCAACGGCCCGATCTACAACAACATGATTCCCAAGACCGATGAGGACGGCAACGACATCGCGGGTGTGCGGCTGCCCGACGTCCGTGTGCCGCTCAACACCTACACCGGTTGGGCACTGCGCGCCGCGGGTCTCGGCGAGAACGACGGCTGCGAAGGTTCGGGGCAGCGCATTCCCTTCGCGACCACGAAGGCGGCACGCGAAGCCTCCGGCGACCCGAGGCTATCCATCGAGGAGCGGTATCCCAGCTTCCAGGACTACTACTACCGCGTGCTCCAGGCGGTGAACGACTTCGCAGGGGAAGGCTTCCTCCTGCCCGAGGACGCGCCCGCAATGACCAATCGCATGCTGAACGCGGGCTTCGCAACCGGGGCCATCAAGCTCCAGGAGGATGATCCGGCCGAGTAGACGCAGGAGTGGCGAATGGCGCGCGTCCGATCCGCGGGGAACGGACGCGCTCCCGTCACAGGTGCGTGGCCTTCCACAGCATGTACGCGCCGAGGCTGAAGAGCATCGCCGCGAAGACCCAGCGGAGCTTCGCCACCGGCAACGCGTGCGCCACGCGCGCGCCGACGGGTGCGAGCAGCGTGCTGGTGATCACGATCCCGATGAGCGCCGGCAGGTACACGTAGCCCACCGCATACGCGGGCAGGTTGGCCTTGCCCCAACCCGCGAGCATGAAGCCGATCGTCGCGGCGATCGCCACCGGGATGCCGATCGCCGCGGACGTGGCGACCGCCGTGTGCAACTTGACGTTGCAGCGGGTCATGAACGGCACCGCGAGGAACGCGCCGCCGGTGCCCACCATCCCCGCGATCATGCCGATCCCCGCACCCACCGTCGCGAGCATGAGCTTGCCCGGAAGCTGCCGCGAGACCACGGGCGGACGATTGCGCAGCATGCGCCACGCGCCCCACCAGATGAAGCCGCCGAACACGCCGGCCATGATCGCCGGCGGCAGGGCGCTCGCGATCTGCGGTCCGATGAGCGAGCCCACCACGATGCCGGGCGACATCGCCTTCACGACATTCCAGTCGACGGCGCCTCGTGCGTGATGCGCGCGCGCCGACGAGAAGGCCGTGAACACGATCGTCCCCGCCGACGTGCCGATGGCCATGGGCACGATGTGCTCGCGCGCGAAGCCCTGCGACGAGAACACCTCGACCAGCACCGGCACCATGGTGAAGCCGCCGCCGATGCCGAGCAGCCCCGCCATGAACCCCACGAGGGCGCCGAGCGCCAGGAAGATGCCGAGCAGCGCGAAGTTCACGCGCGCGTCGCGATCTTTTCGATGGCTTTCCACTCCGCCGGCGTGACCGGCGTGATCGACAGGCGATTGCCCTTGCGCAGCGTGATCATGTCGGCGAGCGCCGGTGTGTCACGCATCTCGGAGAGCGGGATGAGGCGCGTCTTGCGCACGAGCTTGACGTCCACGTTCCACCAGCGCGGGTCTTCCTTTTTGGACTTGGGGTCGTAGTAGGGACTCTTCGGATCGAATTGCGAGACGTCCGGGTGGGCGAGCTTGCTGATCTCGACGATCCCGGCGATGCCGGGCTCGGGACAGCTCGAGTGATAGAAGAGGGCGAGGTCGCCCAGCTTCATGTCGCGCATGAAGTTGCGCGCCTGGTAGTTGCGCACGCCGAACCAGGAGGTGGTCTGGGACTTGGCCGCGACGAGGTCGTCGATGGAGAACTCGTCGGGCTCGGATTTCATCAGCCAGTGGTGCATTGTGCTCACCGGCTATGCGCGACGGGACAGGTGCCCGCGCAACGAGTGGAGCGGAACCATGAATTTGAGCTGCTTGGGGGTGAGAGGCTGGGCATCGGGATCGGAGCTGGCGGCGGCGTTGAGAGCCTTCGGCTCGCACATACTATTGTAGCGACACCAAAGGACTTATGTGTCGATGGTGATGGCAGGAATAGACGTGGCGCGCCGTAACCTCTTCGCGTCTGTGTGGTCAGTCCGCGCTGCCGGATTCGGGAGCGTACCAAGCATCCACGAGCTCGCCGGTGGAAACCCCACTGGCAATCGGCTGTGCCTTGAGCCAGGAATCGATGAGTTGACGATGTCCGATATTCACCGTGGTGCCGCAGGAGCCGGTAATGAAGCCACTCGTATCGCCGCCACCAAACACCAGCCCATTGGCCTCGATCGCTTCAAGGATGAATCGTTCCCAAAAGGACGCCAATTCGCCCTCCTGCAGATCATCCCGGAGGCGAAACGACACCTCGAAGCCGAGCTGTTGAAACTCGTCGACATGCAGCTTCTTGCGAAGGCGTCGCGATCGATGCTTCGACATGCGATTCGTGCGGCCTAACTCGAGTTGACCGGCGGGCCGTGCCAATGCCCGCGGGAAAAGAGCGGCGTGCCGACCCGTTCCAGTTCAGCGCAATGTCAGACCGCGACTTGCTCGTACGAGAACCTGGGGATGTCCGCACGCTGCGAAGCGTGCTCAATCGTGATAGCGCAGATGTTCCCACTCGCATCGACATCGAGTGCAGTGTTCTCATCGAGGTCCCGCGTTTCCGCGACCGGCAAGTCACGGAATTCGATAAGCAATGCATCGGTGTCAGCAAAGTAGCGAATTCTCATGGTTGAACCGCCGATCAAAGAACGCATTGTGGACCGTCTCACCATCTGCCAGCAGGACCACTCGCAAGTAGCGGTTGTCCATCTCGGGACCTGTGTCCATCGCCGGATGCGGTCGTCGGCCTGGACATGCTCGCGAATCGATGCCGTGATAGCGCGCTCGATCCAGTCATCACGAATCACCGCTCGGTCGGGCCGCGATCGCAATGTACCGAAGTAAGCGGTGACTTTCACCCATCCAATGTTGCAAGTGATGATGACGCGTCAAAGTCGCGGCCTAACTCAGGTCATGCGTCGGCAACATTGCACAGCTCGGGGAAGCCGGCGTATGCCGCCGCGTAGGCCGCATTCGGTGGTTCGCCGCGAAGCAGATAGCCGGTTGGCTTGATGTAGCTGTAGATGCTCCGCTTCGGCTTCTCGTGCCAACTGATATTGAACGCGGCAAGTTTTGGGAAGAACTGAAGCTCGCTATACGGTAGATGATTGTGAATCCAATACGCGAGTCCCCGCCAGTCAGCACCGTTTGCGTAGCGGTCTGCGAACCATGGAACAACGATGCACGCTGTCGCACCCATGTGACCCTCGGCATCCAGGTGGTCCCAGATATGACCGGCAAAATTCTTTCCATTCGACGCACAATTGTGACCTTTCTCGTTGCCCAACGCGTTGATGGACGATGAGCGGAACGATGATCGAACAGCAATTCGGCCAAATGTGGCATTCAGCGGCTCAAGGAGCTCTTGGCACAGGCGTGAGCCGACTTCAATAGCGAGGTTGGGGTTCTCAGGTACGTTTGAAGCGCCATAGAAATTTGCGATCTCGCTGTAGAGGAAATCGCGTAAAAAGAAAGATCGTGAGAGACGAACACGGCCAAGTTCTTCAAGCGCGTCCACGGACTTCGGTGATTGCATCAACTACTCCGAGACGCCAATGTTCAAGTTGAGGGGCGCGGCGCCACCCATCTGACCAAGCAAGAAATCGTGTATCGGCGCCTCCACTCGAAGGCCAGTGCATCGTCACGAGGCTCGAATGAGCTCCGGGCAGGGAAAGGCCCTCAGCCTATGAAATCCGCGGGGATGCGAGAAAGCGCCCCTCCCACCCTCACTCCATCCGCGTGCCCGCAGTACTAACCACCGCATCGCAACACGCTGCTCGGAACGAGACCTGGCAACCGACCCACCAGGTCACCCGCAGGCAATCGCAAAGATTCAAATCGGGTATCGCGAGCAATCAAGACTGCAACCGCGATCGGCAGCGTCTCGAGGTTCTGCTGATACTCGATGTTCTGATCGGCGGTAACGAACAGATCGAAACTCTTCGACGCCAACCGAAGCAGTTCACCGTTCTTTACGCCCGACCACCCGGCCTCCACCACGGTGACGACATCATGTCCCGCGAGTACACCGCGCAGGCGGCGTGGAAGCGATTCGTCACGCAGGATGCGCATGCGGCGAAACAGCCTTGCGCGCGTGCTCGAGAACGGCAACGGCAACCCGTCGCTTCACGCTGGGGAAATCCTCGAGAAACAGATCGAGGGAGTCGCCGCCTTCCAGATAGTCGAACAGGTTCTTGACGGGCACGCGAGTGCCGCCGAACACAGGTACACCGCCTTGAATCTCTGGATCGACCGAGATGAGAGTTTCACTCATGGCATGACAATAATACGCCGCCGCAACCGACGACGATAACGGCCCCTCAAATATCTGCCACCTCCTCCGCAACCACCACGAACCGCTTCAGATGATTCACCCCGAACGTCGTCGCCAGCGCCACGTCCGACGCATCCCTCCCCCGCGCCACCAGCACGCGCCCGATGCGCGGCACGAGATTGCGCGGATCGAAGGTGTACCAGCGTCCGCCGAGATACGCCTCGAACCAGCCGGCGTAGTCCATGGGATCGGGCGAGATCGGCACGCCGATGTCGGGCAGGTATCCCGTGCAGTAGCGCGCCGGGATGTTCATGCAGCGGCACAGCGTGACACCGAGATGCGCGTAGTCGCGGCACACGCCGGCCTTCTCGTTGTATGCCTCCCACGCCGATTTCGTGCGCCGCGCGTACTGGTAGCCGAAGGTGATGTGGTGGTGCACGAAATCGCAGATCGCATGCACGCGGGCCCAGCCGGGAGGTGTGTGGCCGAAGAGCTTCCACGCTTCCGCGGTGAGGCGGTCCGTCTCGCAATAGCGGCTGCCCAGGAGATAGACGAGCGTCTCCTCCGGCAGGTCCTCGATCGCGTGCTGCTGCGCATCCGGCGCGACCTCGTCGGCGATGCCGCTGTCGCGCACGAGACCTTCGGCAAAGATGCGCACGTCGCCCGCGGGGGCCACGAGGCGCGTGCACCAGTTGCCGAAGCCGTCGCGATAGGCCGACAGCGGCAGCGCGGGATCCGTCTTCATGTGATCCGGGATCACGACCTCGGGGACGCGCGAATAGTGCACGTTGAGCATCATGATCATGGGAAGCGGATGCGGGCACGAATAGACCATGTCGTAGCCGATGCGGATCTTCATCGTGGCGACCTTTGGCGTGAGGAAGCGGGTGGGCGCCGGGCGGAGCCTTCGTTCGCAAGCGCCGAGCGCAATGCGACACACACGGTGCGCCGGACCGCGGACCAGCCCGGACCTCCGGCCATCGCCAGGGCCTGGTTCATCTCGAGCTCGATGCCGACGTAACGCGCGGAAGACAGCTTACGCCGCAATGCGCGCGTGAGGCCGTCG
Source organism: uncultured Alcaligenaceae bacterium (assembly GCA_964620265.1). Classification (GTDB taxonomy): domain Bacteria; phylum Pseudomonadota; class Gammaproteobacteria; order Burkholderiales; family Casimicrobiaceae; genus VBCG01. The sequence goes on along the minus strand of CAZUGY010000104.1, from coordinate 4,675 downwards.
CCCTTGCCGGCATAGGGATAGTTGCGGCGCACGCGCAAGGCAGGCGCCAGCGCGAGCAACGACGCGCGCCACCGCGATGCGAGCCGCACTTCGCCGGCGCGCGAGGGATCGTAGAGCAGGCCCACGTCCGCCGTGCGCCGCACGCCGTCGAGCGTGGGCGTGAAGCTGTGCGAGGCGATGTGCACCACGCGCTGTCCGGCACGGGCCGCAGCCGTCACGAGCGCCTCCACGCGCTGCCAGTGCGGCAGGTAATGGCGCTGCGCGATGCGCTCGCGCCCGGCGCGCGGCAGCACGCGCGTCGCGGCTGACCACACGCGCGGATTCGACAGGGACCGGTTGAGATCCACCACCAGACGGCTCACGGTGGAGGCCACGAGCGGCGCCCCGAATTCGCGCGCAATGTCGCGCGCCATAGAAAGCGCCCCGAGATCGTAGCCGCGGTGCGTGGCCAGCACGCCTTCCATCCCGCGAAAGTGCCGCACCAGCTCACGCGGCACGCGGTTGCCGCCATGCTCGCAGGTGACGAGGACAAAATCCCGCCCGGGCGCTCCGCCACCGGGCGGGCGCGCTACCACGAAAGCTCGGGCAACTCCCGGAACACCTTCTTCGTGCCTTCGCTCCAGCTCCGGTGCAGGGTGGTGAAGTACGGATCGCCGTCCTCGAAGCGGCGGCGCATCTCGACTTCCAGGCTGTCGCGGCGATAGCAGAGGAGGTCGATGGGCATGCCCACCGACACGTTGCTGCGCATCGTGGAATCGAAGGACACGAGCACGCACTTGGCCGCATCGGGCAGCTTCGTGTCGCTCGTGATCACGCGATCGATGATGGGCTTGCCATACTTGGTCTCGCCGGTCTGGATGTACGGCGTGTGCGTGCCGGTCTCGATGAAGTTGCCTTCGGCGTAGATGCGGAAGAGACGCGGCTCCTCGCCGGCCACCTGGCCGCCGATGATGAACGAGGCATTGAAGCCGATGTCGCTCGCCTGCAGCGACGGGCCGTCGCGGCGCTCGATGTCGCGCATGGCATCGGACACGACATTGGCCACGTCGAACATCGTGCGCGCGGTCCACAGCGTGGGTTTGTCACCGGCATCGGCGCCGCGTTGCCGCAGCAGGCTCACTATGGCCTGCGTCACCGCGAGGTTGCCGGCGGACAGGAGCACCAGCACGCGGTCGCCCTTGCGCTCGAACACCGTCATCTTGCAGAACTTCGCGATATCGTCGACGCCGGCGTTGGTACGCGAATCGGAGGCGAAGATCATGCCTTCGTCCAGGTTCACGCCGATGCAATACGTCACGTTTTTCCAACCCCTGGCGCAGGACTGCGGCTCTCCCGTAAGCCCCCGCGCGGATGACAGACGCTGACCATCATGGGTCAAACGCCGGTACAAGGGAACCGGCAACCGGCGGGCGACCCGACAAATGTGGCGAAAGTGTTGCAGACGCGCCGCGGTGTCGCCGGGTGGCGACTCCCGCCAGCAGCGAAAAGGTGTTCCCCGGATGTGCCGTGCCGGCCGTCATCTTGAACCTGGGTTCAAGAATGGCCGCCTGCCGGAGCCTTAAGGCGCTTCCGCGTAGGGAGCGCACACCAGCTCGCAAAGGGCTCGGCAACCTCGCTACGAGAGCATTGGTTCAAAGATGCATCAGGCCAGCTCGAACACCCCAGGGAACATTGATCGGGGGTGAGGCCGGACGATATCAGAAAAGCTTCTCCTGTCCATCCAATGCCTGCTCGATGGCGGCCTGCATCGACTGGATCCGGCGCTGCATGCCCGCGCTGTCGACCGCACTGCCGGAGGCGGGCGGCGCCTTGCGCTCGCGCAGGAGCTCGTTGGCGATGTTGAGCGCTGCCATCACGATGATGCGATCCGCACCCGCCGTCTTGCTCGCGCCGCGGATCTCGCGCATCCGCTTGTCGAGGTAGGCCACGGCCTCGAGGAGGTCGGCGCGCTCGTCCTCGCGGCAGGCGACCTTGTAGTCGCGACCGAGGAGATGCACATCGAGGGTGACGCTGCGCTCGGCCATCATTCCTGGGGAATGCGCGAGATGAGCGCATCGAGCCGCGCGCCGGCCTGCTGGACCTTGACGTTCATTTCCTGGTTCCGTTGCGTGGCCGAGGCGAGGTCGCGCCGCAGCGATTCGTTCGCCGCCCGCAATGCACGGGTATGGGCGATGAGGATCGCGAGCTTCTGTTCGAGGAGCTGGAGGTCGTTTTCCATGGCAGGTATGGACAATATTGGCGGTGGCGCTCGCGTCCGTCAACAAGCGTGCTGCACCGCCTGTCGCGCCATGGTGCGCGCCGGGAAGGTGCCGTCGCTCACGGGCGCGGATCGGTGGCGAGTGGCACGTAGCGTACAGCCTCGATCGTGATCTCCTCGCTGCCGCCCGGCGTGTGCAAAGTCACGGTATCGCCTTCCCGCGCCTTGAGCAGCGCGCGCGCCATGGGCGAGACCCAGCTGATGTAGCCGCGCGCCGTGTCGATCTCGTCCACGCCCACGATACTCACCGTGCGCGCCTCGTCGCGGTCGTTCACGATGTCGACGGTGGCGCCGAAGAAGATGCGATCGTCCTCGGCGTCGGTGCGCGCTGCGGGGTCCACCACTTCGGCGCGATCGAGGCGGCGCACGAGGAAGCGGATGCGCCGATCCACTTCGCGCAGGCGCTTCTTGCCGTAGATGTAGTCGCCGTTCTCCGAGCGGTCGCCATTGCCCGCCGCCCACGAGATGGTGGACACGAGCGCAGGACGCTCCTCGCCCACGAGCGTGTCGAGCTCGCGCTTCAGGCGGTCGAAGCCGCCGGGCGTCATGTAGTTGCGCGTGCCTGCGGGCAGCAGCGGCGCGCCCTCGGGGGCATCGTCGTCGCCGTCGTCGTCGGTCTCGCGGGTGAAGGCCTTGTTCATGCGGGCGCCCGGGGTACGCCTTTCAAAACCGTGACAGGGCCGGCAATTATAGTCAGCGGCGCAAAAGGCAACGGCGCTCAGCGGCGCGCGCGTGCGCGCGCCAGCGCCAGCTCCGCGCACAGCTCCGCCACGCCATCGATGAAGCGCGGCCCCGGCCGGTGCAGGAAATCGCCGTTGGCCGCGATCACGTTGCCGTCGCGCACGGCGGGAAGGTCCGGCCAGCGCGACCACTCCGACAGCCACGCGGGGCGGCCGCCGGCATCGTCGGCGCCTACGATCACCTGCGGTGCGGCCGCGATCACCGCTTCGAGGTTCACTTCCGGCGCGGGCAGGGTGAGACCGGCAAAGATGTTGCGGCCGCCGCAGGTGGCGATGGCCTCGGAGATGAGGTGGTCGCCGCCGATGGTGTACAGCGGCCGGTTCCAGATCTCGTAGAACACCGACAGCGGCGGCGTCACCGCGTACTTCGTCTTGAGCGCCGCGTGCCGGTCGCGCAGCGCCCTGGCGGCCCTGGCGGCCTCGCGGGACGTGCCGGCGAGCGCGCCGAGCTTCTCCATGTCGGTCGCGATGCCGCCGATCGTGCGCGGATGCGAGAAGAACACGGGGATCTTCAGCGCCCGCAAGGCCGCGAGCTGCTGCGGCGCCGTGTAGGGCCACGCCACGACGAGATCGGGTTGCAACGCGACGATGTTCTCGAGGTCGATCATCGCCGCATCGGCCACGCGCGGCAGCTTGCGCGCGGCCGGCGGATGGTCGCTGTGCGCGGCCACCGCGATCACCGCGGCGCCGGCGCCCACCGCGAAGAGCATCTCCGTCGCATGCGGGGCGAGGCTCACGATGCGCTTGGCCGGTCGCGGCAACTCCACGGCCGTGCCGGCGTCGTCGACCGCGCGCACAGCGGCCGCGGCGTGGGTGGCAAGCCCCAGCGCGAGTGCCAGTGCGGCAAGCCACGTCTTCATGCGGGAAATTCTACGCGGGGGCGCCCCGCGAGCTATAATTTCTGCCCTCCTTCGCCTACCGGACCCCCACGGAATCACCCTCCGCCCCGGGGTACGCGCCTTGCCCAAGAAGCTCTTCATCCGCACGTTCGGATGCCAGATGAACGAGTACGACTCGGACCGCATGGCCGACGTGCTCGAGGCCACCGACGGCCTCACGCTCACGCAGAGCGTGGAGGACGCCGACGTGATCCTCTTCAACACCTGCTCGGTGCGCGAGAAGGCGCAGGAGCGTGTGTTCCACGACTTGGGCCGCGTGCGCGCGCTGAAAGTTGCGAATCCGAACCTCGTGATCGGCGTGGGCGGCTGCGTGGCCTCGCAGGAAGGTGCCAACATCGTGGCGCGCGCGCCGTACGTGGACGTGGTGTTCGGTCCGCAGACGCTGCACCGCCTGCCCGACCTGATCGCCCGTCGCCGCGCCACCGGCCAACCGCAGGTCGACATCAGCTTTCCCGAGATCGAGAAGTTCGACCATCTCCCGCCGCCGCGGGTGGAGGGCGCGTCCGCCTTCGTGTCGATCATGGAGGGCTGCAGCAAGTACTGCACGTTCTGCGTCGTGCCGTACACGCGCGGCGAGGAAGTGTCGCGTCCGTTCGACGACGTGCTGACCGAAGTGGCCGACCTGGCCGACCAGGGCGTGATGGAGGTCACCCTGCTCGGCCAGAACGTGAATGCCTACCGCGGTCCGATGGGCGGCGATACCGGCGGCGGGATCGCCGACTTTGCCACCCTGATCGAATACATCGCCGAGGTGCCCGGCATCGAGCGCATCCGCTACA
>CAZUGY010000103.1:0-15595 GCA_964620265.1 uncultured Alcaligenaceae bacterium | reverse complement strand
TGCGCCACGAGTACCCGGAGGTCTACGCCCAGTTCGCGCGCTTCTACCGGCAGGATCCGGCAGCGCGCAAGGATCTACTGCGCGGCCGCGCCTGACGTGCGCTGCGCGCCCTTGGGCCGGAATGCCTTGCACACCTCCTCGTGCGTCTGGACGTACGGTCCGCCGATGAGGTCGATGCAATAGGGCACCGCGGGAAACACCCCATCGAGCGTCTCCTTGATCGCCTTGGGCTGTCCCGGCAGGTTGAGGATCAGCGCGCGGCCGCGGATCACGCCCACCTGGCGCGAGAGGATCGCGGTGGGGACGTATTTCAGGCTCACCGCGCGCATCTGCTCGCCGAAGCCGGGCAGCACCCGGTGCGCGACCGCCAGCGTGGCCTCGGGGGTGACGTCGCGCGGTGCGGGTCCGGTGCCGCCGGTGGTGAGCACGAGGTGGCAGCGGTCGACGTCCACGAGCTGGGCGAGGGTGGCCTCGATCACCGGCTGCTCGTCGGGGATCAGGCGCTGCACCACTTCCCACGGCGACTTCAGCGCCGCGGCGAACCACTCGCGCAGGCCCGGCAATCCCTTGTCCTCGTACACGCCGGCGGAGGCGCGATCGGAGATCGACACGAGCCCGATGCGCAGGGTGGTGTCGAGCTTCACGGCGACTCCGCGGGCGACGCCGTCGCGGCGGCCGTGGCGGACGCTGCGGCCCGCTTCGTGGCCATCGCCTTCAATTGCCGGAAGAGCTCGCGATAGCGATGCGGCGGCCCGCCGCGCGCGCGCTCCTGGCGGGCGTCGCGCACGAGCAGTGCGAGCGCGGCGCGATCGGCCGCGGGGAATTCGGTGGCCAGACGCGCCATCGCCTCGTCATCGCGCAGGAGCGCCTCGCGCCATTGCTCGGCGACCGTGACCTCGGCCTGGTCGGTAGGCTTGCCTCGCGCGATGAGCGCGAGCGCCGCGCGGACGGCATCGGCGTCGATGTCGCGCATGAGCTTGCCCACGTACTGGAGCTGGCGGCGGCGTCCTTCGTGGCTGCGCGTGGCGCGCGCGTCGCGCACCGCGTCGGCGAGCCGCTCGGGCAGGTCGAGCTGGGCGAGCCGCGAGGGATCGAGCGCCACCAGCGCCTCGCCCAGGTCCTGCAGGGCGTGCATCGCCGCCTTGCGGCGCGTCTTCGACGGCGCGGCATCGTCCGCGGCGGGCGCGGCCGGGATCACGAAAGGATCGGGCGGAGTGCTGGATCGGGACATGGGCGGACGAGGACGGCGGATGGCGCGGGCCCTTTGCTATGATAACCCGCTCCCTTTTCCGGGGCGGCCGCGCGCGACGTGGCCGTGCTCGCAGGCGGCGCGGCCCGCCGCGGGTCCGCCTCGCGCTTCGCCGGAGTCGCAGCACCGCCTGGCTCTTCCTCATCCCGATGCCCGAATCGCTCATCGCCGCCGCCGCTCCTTCCGCTTCCGCGGGCCACGCCGATCCACGCACGCGCGGCTTTCCCGTCAGCACGGCGGAGCTCGAGCGCGTCACCGGCGCCGTGCTCGCCGCCGCGCAAAAGGGGGGCGCGACCGCGGCCGAAGCCGAAGTGTCGCAGGGCATGGGGCAGAGCGTCACCGTGCGCCACGGCGAGGTCGAGACGATCACCTACAACCGCGACAAGGGCGTGAGCGTGACGGTGTACGTGGGGCAGCGTCGCGGTCACGCGAGCACCGCCGACTTCTCCGACACTGCCATCCGCGACACCGTCGACAAGGCATTGGCGATCGCGCGCTACACCGCGGAGGATCCCGCGGCAGGACTTGCCGATCCGGCCCGCTTCGCGCGCACCTGGCCCGACCTCGACCTGTATCACCCGTGGGACCTCGCGGTGGACGAGGCCGTGGAGCTCGGCCGCGCGGCGGAGCGCGCGGCGCTGGCCGTCGACCAGCGGCTCACCAACAGCGAAGGGTCGACCGTCGCGCGTGGCGAATCGGAGTTCGTCTACGCCAACACGGCCGGGTTCTGCGGCGGCTATCGCAGCTCCGGTCACCACATCGACTGCTCGGTGATCGGCACCCAGGATGGCGCGATGCAGCGCGACTACTGGTACACCGTTGCGCGCGCGCCGGAAGACCTCGAATCCGCGGAGTCGGTGGGCCGCACGGCCGGCGAGCGCACGGTGCGCCGGCTGGGCGCACGGCAGCTCGGCACGCTCGAATGCCCGGTGATCTTCGCGCCCACCGAAGCGATGGACCTCGTGGGCTACTTCGTGCAGGCCGTGTCGGGGGGCAGCCTCTATCGCAACTCGTCGTTCCTGCCGGATTCGATCGGACGCGAGATCTTCGCGCCGCACATCCAGTTGCGCGAGGAGCCGCACCTCCCGCGCGGGCGCGGCAGCGCGCCCTTCGACAGCGAGGGGGTGGCCACCACGGCCCGCGACGTCGTGCGCGATGGCGTGGTGCAGGGCTATTTCCTCGGCTCCTATTCGGCGCGCAAGCTCGGCATGGCCACCACGGGCAATGCGGGCGGCAGCCACAATCTCGTGCTCTCGCACGGCAGCGACGACCTGCCGGCGCTGCTCGCGCGCATGGGCCGCGGGCTCCTCGTGACCAAGCAGATGGGCCACGGCGTGAATCCCGTCACCGGCGATTTCTCGCGCGGCGTAGCGGGCTTCTGGGTGGAGGACGGCGCCATCGCCTATCCGGTGGAGGAGATCACCATCGCCGGCAATCTCAAGGACATGTTCCGCGGCATCGTCGCCGTGGGCAACGACGTCGATCGCCGCGGCTCGCGGCACACGGGCTCGATCCTGGTCGATCGCATGACGGTCGCGGGACGCTGACGGTGCCCGTCACGCACGCACGCTCCGTCCGCGCCGCGCGCCGGCCGCGTCCGATGCTGGCGTGGTTCCGCTCGTTCTCGGATCCGCTGTCGAGCGCGTCGAATGCCGCGCGCTGGATCGGCCAGCTACCCACCGGCGACACCACGTCGCTGCAGAAGGAGGCGCTCGAGCTCGTCGCGTCGTTTCCCGGCTCGCGCCGCGATGCGGGGCCGGGGCAGGTCGAGGCGCTGTTGCGCATCGATGGCCGCATGGAGCCCGTGATCGCGCAGCTCACGCAGCAGTACACGCAGAACTACCAGAAGAGCACGGGCATCGAGTCGCGCCTGTGGCACGCGGTGTTCGACCTCGTGAAGGCGTTCATCAATGCCTACCACATCGCGCTCAAGGCGGGCTTTCCGCGCGCGGAGAACAAGCGCTGGCGGGCGATCCTGCCGTGGGTGATCGTGCGCCTCGCGCACTATCGCGGGCTCGACGGCAAGTATCGCCTCTTCCGCTACAGCCACTGGATTCCCGCGCAATGGCGCGAATTCCACGAGCTCTACGAATACGCCCGCCTGCGCGGCTGGCAGCGCGAGCAGCTCGTGTTCGGGGTGGGCGCCTTCGCCAAGCCCGGCATATCGTTCGAGCAGGAATACCTGAAGACGCTGCTGCTGATGCGCCTCGACTCCGGCAACTTCACGCCCGACCAGGTGGAGTGGGTGGCACGCCAGCTCGACGATTGGGCGCCGTCGCTCGCCCTCACGGCGCCGCCGTCGGAGGGGGCGCCCTTCATCCTCGACCTCGCGGGGGCGGGCGGCCTGCGCCGCCGCGAGCGCGCGCCCACGGGTGCGCGCCTGCTGTGCCTGGATGCGACGCCGGTGTACACGCGCATCGTGGAGCGCCTGCGCTGGCTGCCCGAGCACGACGCCGAGCTGACCAAGCCCGACGAGCTTCCGGTGCGCGAGCAGCGCCTCCTGCTCATGCGGCTCGCCTCGCTCTACGGTCCCGACGCGATCGCCCAGGCGCCGCGCGCGCCGCGCGTACAGAGCGAGTCCGACGTGCGCGTGGTCGTGGGGCTGCAGGCGCTCACGCGCGCGGTGGCCGAGATCGATCGCATCCCGGACCAGGCACGCACGCCGGGTGTGGTGGCGAGCTTCGACGAAGTCACCCAGATCGTGAATCCGCATGCCAATCCCGAGTCGGTGTCGCGGCGCATCCGCGGCTCCACGTGGCGCGTGATCGACCGCAGCGATACGGGCTGCCGGCTCATGGCCCCGGCCACCGAGGCGCCGGCGCGCCTGGGCGAGCTCATCGCGATCAAGGACGGCGAGCTGTGGATGCTCGCGGTGGTGCGCCGCATGCAGCGCCTCCAGGTCGACGAGGTCACCGTGGGCGCGGAGATCATCGCGCGGCGGCTGGTGCGCGTGCTGATGCGCGCGTGGGTCACCCCCGCCGGCGACGGCCGCGGCAGCAGCGAGCGTCCGTTCTTCGGCCTGTACCTGCCGGCGCATCCGGACAACCGCCAGGCCTCGCAGCGCAGCCTCATCGGTCCCGAGGACAAGTTCACGCACGGCGCCATGGTCGAGCTCGACACCGGCAACGCCCGCTATCTCATCCGCTTCACGCAGACGCTGGAGCGGCAGGCGGGGTGGTCGTGGGCGATGTTCAACGCGGTGCGCAAGCTGTCCGCGTAGGCCGCGCACGGTCGCCGCGTCGGCGCAGGTGGCCGCGGGTGAGGCAGTTCCGCGTTGCGCGGGTGTCGAACGTGGACGGCCGGGGTCTCCCCAGTGCCTTTTGTCGTCCGGGCGACATTCCGCCACGATGGACGTAACGGCCATGACACGCGACCGCACTTGAGCCTAGAATCGCGCCGGGTCAGTCCATTTTGTCCCATTCACAGCAGGTGATATCCATCATAGGAGGAGGGAAGATGAAACGTCGTTCATTCATTGCACATGGCGGCATGGCGGGCATCCTGGCCGCAGGAACCGCCCCCGCATTCGCGCAGGCCTCGCCCACGATCAAGTGGCGCTGTGCCTCGAGCTTTCCGAAGTCGCTCGACACCATCTTCGGCGCCGCCGAGCAGGCCGCCAAGGTGGTGAGCGATGTCACGGGAGGCAAGTTCCAGATCCAGGTGTTTGCCGCGGGCGAGATCGTGCCCGGCCTGCAGGTGGCCGACGCCGTGCAGAGCGGCACGGTCGAATGCGGACACACCGCGCCGTATTACTTCGTGGGCAAGGACCCCACGTTCGCCTTCGGCACCGCCATTCCGTTCGGTCTCAACCAGCGCCAGTTCGACGCCTGGTGGATCTTCGGCGGCGGCGAGCAGCTCTACAACGAGTTCCTGAAGTCGTACAACATCACGAGCATCCTGTGCGGCAATACCGGCGCGCAGATGGGTGGCTGGTTCCGCAAGGAGATCAAGACCACGGCCGACCTGAAGGGCCTCAAGTTCCGCGTCGGCGGCTTCGCCGGGCAGGTGCTCGCCAAGCTCGGCGTGGTGCCGCAGCAGATCGCCGGCGGCGACATCTATCCCTCGCTCGAGAAGGGCACGATCGACGCAGCCGAGTGGGTGGGCCCGTACGACGACGAGAAGCTCGGCTTCAACAAGGTCGCCAAGTTCTACTACTACCCGGGCTGGTGGGAAGGCGGTCCCGCGCTGCACTACTTCGTGAATTCGACGAAGTACAACGAGCTGCCGGCCGAGTACAAGGCGGCCCTGCGCGCCGGCTGCTCCGACGGCAACACGTGGATGATGGCCAAGTACGACGCCCAGAATCCGCCGGCGCTGCGCAAGCTGGTGGCGGGCGGGACGCAGCTGCGTCCGTTCCCCAAGCCGGTGATGGATGCGTGCTTTGCGGCGGCGATGGAGCTGTATGCCGAAACGTCTGCCAAGAACGCCAACTTCAAGAAGCTGTGGGACAACCAGTCCGCCTTCCAGAAGGACCAGGTGCTCTGGTTCCGCGTGACCGAAGCGACGTTCGACAACTACATGGCGCAGGCACTGTCCGGCAGCTCCACCGCCGGCAGCCGTCCGGCCGCCAAGAAGTAGCAGGCGTTCCCGTCCCACGCGCGCAGTCCGGCGCGCAGCAACGAAAAGCCCCGCACTGCGGGGCTTTTCGTTGGCGGGAGCGGAGGCCCGCGATCCGCATCGCGCGGACGAGACGGCACCGCTACTTCCTGAACGTCTCCTCCAGCGCCTTGCCTTCCGCCTCGGAATCCGACGGTGCCTGGTTCAACATGTCCTGGAGCGGATCGCCGCTCGGCGCGGCCGGCTCCTGCGTGCCGCCCGGCGCAGCGCCCGGGTCGCTGGTGCCCGGATCGGTGCTCCCCGGATCGACGGGATAGCCCATGCCGGCATCCGGCTGCGGGATCACGATCTGGATGGTGTCGGGGTCGACCGTGGAGGCCTCGTCCTTGTACACCATCACCATCTGCGGGAACATGATCACGAGGCTCACCATGATGAGCTGGATGAACACGTAGGGAACCGCGCCCCAGTAGATCTGCCCCGTGGTGATCGGCGCCATTCGCCGCTTGGTGACCTTGTCGGTGTATTCCTGCGCCGGCGCGACGCTGCGCAGGTAGAAGAGCGCGAAGCCGAATGGCGGATGCATGAACGACGTCTGCATGTTCACGCCGAGCAGCACGCCGAACCAGATGAGGTCGATGCCCAGCTTCTCCGCCACCGGTCCCAGGAGCGGAATCACGATGAACGACAGCTCGAAGAAGTCGAGGAAGAAGGCGAGGAAGAAGACCAGGATGTTGACGACGATGAGGAAGCCCAGCTGCCCGCCGGGCAGGCTCGTGAGGAGGTGCTCGACCCACAGGTGGCCGTCCACGCCGTAGAAGCTCAGGCTGAAGATGCGCGCACCGATCAGGATGAACACGACGAAGGTGGTGAGCTTGGCCGTGGTGTCCATCGCCTGGCGGAGCAGCTTGAAGTCCAGCCGCCGCCGTCCCACGGCCATCACCAGTGCGCCCAGCGCACCCATGGCGCCACCCTCGGTGGGGGTCGCCACGCCGAGGAAGATGGTGCCGAGCACGAGGAAGATCAGCGCCAGCGGCGGGATCAGCACGAACGTCACCCGCTCGGCGAGCCGCGACAGCAGGCCCATCTTCGTGAGCTTGTTCAGCACCGCCGCGAAGAAGGCGACCGCCGTGCCCACGCTCACGCACACCACGAGGCGCGTGTCGGTCGGCGTGTCCGGGTGGAGGCGGTTGTAATACAGGTACCAGAACGCGACGCCGCAGCCGACGGAGACGAGGAAAAGCACGAGGAGCGAGCGGGTGCCCGGCGTGCCGTCGGGCTCCTTCAAGGTCCGCGCCTCCTCGGGAATCGCCGGCACCCAGTGCGGCTTCACGAAGGAGACGATCAGCGTATAGCTCGCATACAGCCCCGCGAGCACGATGCCCGGGATGAAGGCGCCGGCGTACATGTCGCCCACGGAACGGCCGAGCTGGTCGGCCATGATGATGAGCACGAGCGACGGCGGGATGATCTGTGCAAGCGTTCCCGATGCCGCGATCGTGCCGGTGGCGAAGCGCCGGTCGTAGCCGTAGCGCAGCATGATCGGCAGCGAGATCAGGCCCATCGCGATCACCGACGCAGCGACCACGCCGGTCGTGGCGGCGAGCAGCGCGCCCACGAAGATCACGGCGTACGCGAGTCCCCCGCGGATCGGCCCGAAGAGCTGGCCGATGGTATCGAGCAGGTCCTCGGCCATGCCGCTTCGCTCGAGGATCAGGCCCATGAAGGTGAAGAAGGGGATCGCGAGCAGCGTGTCGTTGGACATCACGCCCCAGATCCGCTCGGGCAGCGCGCCGAAGAGCGAGGGCGAGAGGAGGCCGAGCTCGATGCCGATCAGCCCGAACACGATCCCGTTGGCCGCGAGCGCGAAGGCCACGGGATAGCCCAGCAGCAGCAAGACGACGAGGCCGCAGAACATCAGCGGCGCCATGTTGGCGGCGATGAAGGCCATCATGGGGCGGCCCTCCACGCCATGCGCTGCGGATGAGGTGTGTGCGTGCGGCTCATGCTCGCATCTCCCGCTCGCGCTGGCGGAGGATTTCCTCGGCGAGCTCCTCCTCGGCCGTCTTCGCTTCCTTCTTGATGCCCGGATCGGGTCCCGCGCCGGCCAGGAAGGCGATGCGCTTGAAGAGCTCCGAGATGCCCTGCAGCCCGAGGAGCGCGAAGCCCACGGGCACGAAGATCTTGGCGGGCCACAGGATGAGGCCGCCGGCGCTGGGGGAGACCTCGCCGCTTTCGAACGTGCGCACGAACCAGGGCCACGACTCGTAGAGGATCAGCGCCACCATGGGGAAGAGGAAGAAGATCGTGCCGAAGACATCGATCCAGGTCTGCGTGCGGCGGGAGAAGCGGCCGGCGACGATGTCGATCCGGATATGCTCGTTGCGCAGCAGCGTGTAGCCGGCGCACATGAGGAACACCGCCGAGAAGAGGTACCACTGGATCTCGAGGTAGGCATTGCTGCTCATGTCGAACGCCTTGCGCACGATCGCATTGCCCGAGCTGATGAGGACGGCCACGAGGACCAGCCAGTAGAAGATGCGGCCGATCCGCTCGTTGAGCGCGTCGACGGCGCGCGAGAATGCCAGCATTGCGTTCACGAGATTTCCTCCGGCTCGTAGGCAGGTTGTGCGTTGCGCGGTCTTGGGGGTGCCGCTCGGGGCACGCATGAGCGTGCGAGTCGCGCGATTATACGGGGGCGCGAAGGCCTTGGCGCCCGGGATCGCCTCCGGAATTCCCGGAAAGGGCGTGCGAGGGCCGGGTGGTAAAATCATCATCCCCCGGACTCCGGCGCTTCGCGCGTCTCCCCCAAGACCATGTTCCGCCGCTCGACCACCATCGAGGCCGCCGACCCCGAAGTGTGGAAGGCCATCGCCGCCGAGAACCAGCGGCAGGAAGACCACCTCGAGCTCATCGCCTCCGAGAACTACGCGAGCGCCGCGGTGCTCGCCGCCCAAGGCACGCAGCTCACCAACAAGTACGCCGAGGGGTACCCGGGCAAGCGTTACTACGGCGGCTGCGAGTACGTCGACATCGTCGAGCAGCTCGCCATCGATCGCGCGAAGAAGCTCTTCCACGCCGACGCCGCCAACGTGCAGCCCCATTCCGGTGCGCAGGCCAACCAGGCAGTGTTCTTCGCGGCGCTCAAACCCGGCGACACGATCCTCGGCATGAGCCTGCCGCACGGCGGGCATCTCACGCACGGCTCGCCGGTGAACATGTCCGGCAAGTGGTTCGAGGTCGTGCCCTATGGCCTCGAGGCCGAGAGCGAGCTCATCGACTACGACGCCGCCGAGCGCCTCGCGCACGAGCACAAGCCCAGGCTGATCGTGGCCGGTGCCTCGGCTTACTCGCGCGTGATCGACTGGAAGCGCTTCCGCGCGATCGCCGACGGCGTGGGCGCGCAGCTCATGGTCGACATGGCGCATTACGCCGGCCTCGTGGCCGCGAACCTGTATCCCAATCCGGTGGGCATCGCCGACTACGTCACCACCACCACGCACAAGACGTTGCGCGGCCCGCGCGGCGGCCTCATCCTGCCGCGTGCCGAGCACGAGAAGGCGATCAACTCCGCCGTGTTCCCCGGCCTGCAGGGCGGACCGCTCATGCACGTGATCGCGGCCAAGGCCGTGGCGCTGGGCGAGGCGCTGCAACGCGACTTCAAGGTGTACCAGGAGCGCGTGCTCGAGAATGCCCGCGTGCTGGCGCGCGTGCTGTCCGACCGCGGCGTGCGCATCGTGTCCGGCGGCACCGACTGCCACATGTTCCTCGTGGACCTGCGCGGCAAGCGGATCACCGGCAAGAGTGCCGAGGCGGCGCTGTCCCGCGTGCACATCACGGTGAACAAGAACGCCATCCCCAACGATCCGGAGAAGCCCTTCGTCACGTCGGGCATCCGCCTCGGCAGTCCGGCGATCACCACGCGCGGCTTCACCGAGATCGAGTGCGAGGAGCTGGCGCATCTCATCGCGGACGTGCTCGGCGCGCCCGAGGATGCCGGCGTGCAGAAGCGCGTGCTGTCGGCCGTGTCGGCGCTGTCGAAGAAGTTTCCCGTCTACCGCGCCTAAAACCTCGCCCGCCGGGAACGCCAGCGATGAAATGCCCGTTCTGCGCCAGCGCGGATACGCAGGTCATCGACTCGCGCGTATCGGAGGCCGGTGACTCGATCCGTCGCCGCCGCCGCTGCCAGGGCTGCCAGAAGCGCTTCACGACCTACGAGACCGTCGAGCTGCGCCTGCCGCAGGTGGTGAAGACCAACGGGAACCGCTCGGATTTCTCGGTGGAGAAGATCCGCGTGGGCTTCAATCGCGCGCTGCACAAGCGGCCGGTGCCCACGGAGTACGTCGATGCCGCCGTGGATCGCATCGTCGCGCAGGTCCTGGCACTGGGCGAGCGCGAGATCCCGTCGCGACGGGTGGGCGAGATGGTGATGCAGGAGCTCTACAAGCTCGACAAGGTCGGCTACATCCGCTTCGCCTCGGTGTATCGCTCCTTCCAGGACGTGTCCGACTTCCACGACGCGTTGCGCGAAGTGGAGACGCCGCCGCCTTCCCCGCGCCGGTCGCGCCGCGCGGCGTCATAGGGCCTTCACGTGGTGGCCGCGGATCACGATCGGGCCTTCATGGGGCAGGCGCTGGCGCTCGCTGCACGGGGGCTCTTCACCACCACGCCCAATCCGCGCGTGGGGTGCGTGATCGTGCGTGACGGCGCGGTGATCGGCGAAGGCTTCCACGTGCGCGCCGGCGAGCCGCATGCGGAGGCGCTGGCCCTGGCCGATGCCGCGCGGCGTGGTCACGACGTGCGCGGCGCCACGCTCTACGTCACGCTCGAGCCGTGCGCGCATCAAGGGCGCACGCCGCCGTGCGTGGACGCGGTGATTGCATCGGGTGTGGCACGGGTGGTGATCGCGATGGCCGATCCCGATCCGGTCGCCGCGGGAGGGATGGAGCGCCTGCGCGCTGCCGGGATCGACGTCGAGACCGGCGTGGCCGAAAGCGACGCGCGCGAGCTCAACATCGGCTTCGTCACGCGCCTGACGCGCGGCACGCCGTGGGTGCGTCTGAAGATCGCGGCGAGCCTCGATGGGCGCACCGCGCTCGACAACGGCGAGAGCCAGTGGATCACCGGCGAGGAAGCCCGGGCCGACGGCCACGCGTGGCGCGCGCGCGCGTGCGCCGTGCTGACCGGCATCGGCACCGTGCTGCAGGACGATCCCGCGCTCACGGTGCGTGCCGTGGAAACGACGCGGCAGCCGTTGCGCGTGGTGGTCGACCGGCGCGGCGAGACGCCCGCCGGCGCGCGCGTGCTTGCCGACGGACAGGCGCTGGTGGTGACCGCCGGGCCGCGCAACCCTGCGTGGCCGGAGAGCATCGAGGTCGCGACGCTCGCGGATGCGCAGGGCCGCGTGGATCTTGCCGCGCTGCTGCGCCTGCTCGGCGCGCGCGGCATCAACGAGCTCCACGTCGAGGCGGGGGCGCGGCTCGACGGCGCGCTGCTCGAGGCCGGGCTCGTGGACGAGATCGTGGCCTATCTCGCCCCCGACGTGATCGGCGATCCCGCACGCGGCATGTTCTCGCGTGCGCAGGCTTTGGCAGCGTTGGGCGCCAGGACGCGTTTCGAGTGGCAGGACGTGCGCTTCACGGGACGCGACCTGCGCGTGATCGCGCGCCGCGCGGAAGGAGGGCGCTGATGTTCACCGGCATCGTGCAGGCCGTGGGATTGATCGTGTCGGTCGAGCCGCAGGGTGACGGCGTGCGGCTCGTGGTGGACGTCGATGCGCTGCCGGTCGATGACCTGGCGCTGGGCGACAGCGTGGCCGTGGCGGGCTGCTGCCTCACCGTGGTGGCGCAGAAGGATTCACTCCTCTCCTTCGACGTGTCGGCGGAGACGCTGCGCTGCACCTGCGGCCTCGATCGCGAGGGCGAGGTCAACCTCGAGCTCGCGCTGCGCTTCGGCGATCGTCTCGGGGGACATCTCGTGAGCGGCCACGTCGACGGGGTGGGGCGCGTGGTGTCGTTCGCCGCCGTGGTCGATGATCCCTGGGGCAGCCACGAGCTCGTGGTGGAGGCGCCGGCGGAGCTCGCGCGCTTCATCGCCGCCAAGGGCTCGATCACGATCGACGGCGTGAGCCTCACGGTCAATCGCGTCGACGACGCGCGCTTTGCCGTCAATCTCATCCCGCATACACTCGCGGTCACGACGTTGAAAGCGCTCGCGCCCGACGCGCGCGTCAACCTCGAGATCGACCTGCTCGCGCGCTACGTCGCGCGGCTGTTGCAAGGCGCGCCCGCATGAGGCCGCACAGGAGGAAACGATGGAAATGACAACCCTCGAGCGCCTGCCGATGTGGATCGGCGGCAGCGCGGTCGCCGCGAAGACGTCGCTCTATGGCGAGGTCACCAATCCGGCCACGGGCGAGGTCGTGCGCCACGTGCCCCTGGGCGATGCGGCCGATGTCGACGTCGCCGTGCAGGCGGCCAAGGCGGCGTTCCCCGCATGGCGCGCGCATCCGTCGCTGCGCCGCGCGCGCATCATGATGCGCTTCCGTGACTTGATGGATGCGCAGCGCAAGGACCTGGCGCGCATCATCACGCAGGAGCACGGCAAGACGCTCGCCGATGCCGAAGGCGAAGTCACGCGCGGCATCGAGGTGATCGAGTTCGCCACCGGCATTCCGCACCTGCTCAAGGGCGAGTTCAGCGAGAGCGTGGGCACGCAGGTGGACAGCTTCTCCCTGCGCCAGCCGCTCGGCGTGTGCGCGGGCATCACGCCCTTCAACTTTCCCGCGATGGTGCCACTGTGGATGTTCCCGGTGGCCATCGCCTGCGGCAACACGTTCGTGCTGAAGCCGTCGGAGCGCGATCCCTCGCTGTCCATCCGCATGGCGGAGCTCCTGCAGCAGGCGGGCTTGCCCGAAGGCGTGTTCAATGTCGTGCACGGCAACAAGGAAGCGGTGGACGCGCTGCTCGAGCATCCCGACGTGAAGGCGATCTCCTTCGTGGGCTCCACGCCGATCGCGCAGTACATCTACGAGACCGGCGCGCGGCACGGCAAGCGCGTGCAGGCCCTGGGCGGGGCGAAGAATCACGCGGTGGTGATGCCGGATGCGGATCTCGACTTCACGGTGGAGGCGCTGATCGGCGCGGGCTACGGTTCCGCCGGCGAGCGCTGCATGGCGATCTCCGCGGTGGTGGCGGTGGGCGACGTGGCGGATGCGCTGGTGCAAAGGCTCGCCGCTCGCGCGCTGCGCGTGGCGGTCGGCGCGGGCGATGCGGCGAACGTGGAGATGGGACCGGTGATCACGTCGGCCGCGCGCGATCGCGTCAAGGGCTACATCGACCGCGGCGTGGAGGAGGGTGCCAAGCTCGTGGTGGACGGCCGCACGCTGCGCGTGCCGGGGCACGAGAAGGGATTCTTCGTGGGTCCCACGCTCTTCGACCAGGTGGGCACGTCGATGGCGATCTATCGCGACGAGATCTTCGGCCCCGTGCTCGGCGTGCTGCGCGTGGAGTCGCTGCAGGAGGCGATCGGGCTCATCAACGCCAACACGTATGCGAACGGCACGGCGATCTTCACGCGCTCGGGACATGCGGCGCGCAAGTTCCAGTCGGAGATCGAGGTGGGGATGGTGGGGGTGAACGTGCCGATACCGGTGCCGATGGCGTTCTATTCGTTCGGCGGGTGGCGGTCTTCGCTATTCGGGGATCTGAATGTGCACGGGAGCGATGGGGTGCGGTTCTATTCGCGGCTGAAGACGGTGACGAGCCGGTGGCCGGATGACGGGAGTGCGGCGCCGGGGTTTCATATGCCGATGATGGGGTGAGCGCCCGGCGCCTGGGCGAGGGGAGTGCAATCGAGTGTCGACATGCTGTGCCAAAGTGACGTCACTGGTGTAGCCCTCCGGCTTTGATCTAGTGGCAATTTCAACCATAATTACATTTACTTAGGGAACTTTACAAGATATATAATTAAAATTATAAGTATTCCATGGCAACCGATTGGGCTTTTTACGGACGGGGTGCGGCGCTCTCGGAGCTGCAGGAGGTCCTAGCTGCCCCGCACTGGTTCTTCTGCCGAGTCCAGGGGCGCCGGCGCATCGGCAAGACCGCGTTGCTGACGCATCTAAGTGCCGTAGATCCCACCCTCTTGTCGCGCCTCGTCTACCTGCAGGTCCCCGACTCCGACGAGCATGACACCGTTGAGACCTTTCGCCGGGCGCTTCTGACGAACGATGACAAAGACATCAGCGCCTTGGCCACGGGTGTTACCGACTTCCTCACGATGGCCGCCGCCATCGGGACGCTATGTCGCAGGGGCACGGTCGTGGTCCTCGATGAGTTTCAGTACTTCGTGCGCAAGTCCATGCGGCCCTTCAGCTCCTTCCTGCAAGCTGAAGTTGACCGCCTGCGCGACACCAAGGCGGGCGGACTGTTCGTACTCGGGTCATTGCACACGGAAATGGCCGAGCTCCTGAACGACGCGGGTGCACCCTTGTACGGCCGACTCACGCATCAAATGGAGCTTGGACATTGGGACTTCGAAGACCTGCTGCAAGTATTTCGCACGCAGGGGCTCGATAGCCCCTCGCAGTGGCTGACGGCGTGGACCTTCTTCGAAGGTGTGCCCAAGTACTACCGCGATGCCTACGAACAGGGTGTCTTTGCCACCGCGCCCGACGCCTTCCCCTCCGAACTGCTGCTGCGCATGTTCCTGCGCAGCTCCAGCCCCCTTCGGGAAGAGGCGGAGATTTGGTTTCTGCGTGAGATGAAGGGCAAGAACCTTTCCCTGCTCAACTATCTGGCGGAGCACCCAGGATGCACCGCCGCCGACATGGGAAATGCGCTCACGAAGTCGAAGAGCTCCGCTGAACTTGGCC
This sequence comes from uncultured Alcaligenaceae bacterium, assembly GCA_964620265.1. Lineage (GTDB taxonomy): Bacteria > Pseudomonadota > Gammaproteobacteria > Burkholderiales > Casimicrobiaceae > VBCG01. Next base: position 914 of record CAZUGY010000103.1, on the reverse strand, counting down.
AATACCTGGACCATCTCGTTAACCGATTCGGTCTGGTCGAGAAGCGCCAGCCGGTGTTCGCCAAAGGACGCGGCCACGGCGCGCGTTATTACATCGACGACAACTTCATCCAGGCATGGCTTGCGGTGGTCCGCCCAGCTCGAGAAGTCGCCCGGGTAAAGCCGCTTGACCGGGCCGTAGCGCACGGGCTTCCCCGGCTGGAGACGCAGGAGGGCATCGCCTTCGAAAAGCTGGTCCGCCGCCTGCATGTCGAATGCTCTCGCAAAGGCAAGGGCGACTTCGCCCTGACAGGCATCAACCTTGGCTATTGGAACAACGCGAAGGACGCCGAGCGCTCCATCGAAATTGATGTCGTCGCCGTGAATGAGGACGACAAATGCGTGCGCTTTGGCTCATGCAAACGGACGTCCAAAAGCCATCGCCCTGGCGAATTCGAGCGGCACATCACCGCGTTCCTCAAGACCACCGAGGGGCGGCGCTTCGCGGACTGGAAGCAAGAAAAGGTGATGTTCTCGCCGACGTTCGACGAGAGGGACCGCCGAGCCATGGAGAGCACGGGCTATCTCTGCAAGGACTTGGCCGAGTACGCCCGCCTTTTTTGACTCGAAAAGGTCGATGTCTGAATTGCAATGAAATCGTTATCGGGCGGCCGTGTGGCTGCTTGACCTCATCGAAAATCCTCCGCCCCGCAACGCGAAGTTCCTCGAAGCGAAGGCACGGTACGAGCGGGGGAAGAGTCGTGGGGTAGGGCGGCCGACCCGCGCAGCACTTCACGCCAGCAGCTCTACTGGCGGCGTCAGCGCAAGACTTCTTGCACGCTTCACCAGTCGTTGGTCGAATGTCGCAAATCCAGAAGCACGCGAACTGCGCGCCAGGTGCAGCGCATCAGCGAAATCGAGACCCTTGTCGAACGC
>CAZUGY010000102.1:0-15644 GCA_964620265.1 uncultured Alcaligenaceae bacterium | reverse complement strand
TCGAGCGCTCCTGCGGGCAGCACTTCACCATCGCGCAGCGGCAACGGTCCGAAGCTCGCGTCGAGGTCCTCGAGCGTGCGCCAATGGTCGATATACGCCCAGGCGTCTGCAACTTCCACAACTTCGAAGTCGTCGCTGCTCGCGTCTTCCTCTTCGTCGCCGACCTCGCCGTCGTCTTCCCAGTCGTACGCGCCATAGCCCGTGTACTCCGCTGGTCCTGATTCCTCGATGTGCACGATGCCAAGGTGAACCGCGCAATCCGCGCGGGTTGCAGCCTCGATCAACAGCTGGCAGCGGGCTCGGTCCGCGTTCTTCAACGCCCCGAACGACAAGCTCGCGGGACTGTACTGGTGCTCCAGCAGCCAGGCGATCTTGGTCGTGGCGGCGGTGCCTGCGAACGTCGTGCGCAGCAGCTCTGCCGCGACCGCCGTCTGCGCGCCGTAGTCGGGCGCGATCAGCGACGCGCGCGGCTTGCGTTGGCGCGACGGCCGCTGCAGCAAGTTGTAGACGAGGCATACGCGGTTGCCGCGCGTCACCGGCAACGATTTGCCTCCGACGTCGAGCTTCGAGGGCGGGAGCTGCCAGACTCGGCGCACGGACGTGTCGACGAGCGTCTCGGCGCCGCGCCCGTAGGGCGCGCGTTCGCCGAGCGCGATCAGGGCCTTGACTTGTGCTTCCGGCACGGGAAACGACAGCACACCCGCGCCGCGGACGTGGACACGCGGCATCGGCGCCTCGACGGCCCCCTGCACGAAGAAGTCGCCCGGCCGGCGCACCCGTGCGAGCGCGCGCTCGAGCGGCTTCGAGGTTTCGTTGTACGGAACTTCGATCGTGGCGCCGGACATTGGCGAGGGATGTTATGTGGCCAGCGTGGAATTCGCAACGACGTCAGCGAGCCCACGCGCTACGGGTCCGGCAGCGGCTCGGCGCCGGCGATGAGCCGGGCCGCCAGCGGCTTCACAAACTCCCCGGTCTTGTCGGAGGCCAGCGGCGACCTGGACGCCTACCCTCGCGGCATGTCGTCGGCCATGTAGGCCCGCACGATCCCCGCGAAGTCATCGTCCGCCTTCATTCCGAGCGCCGTTCCCAGCTTCGGCGCGAAGCTCGCCGGCCACGTCGACACGATGCGGTCGATCGCCGGATCGAGCTGCCACTTCACGCGCGCGGCGACGTCCTCGCCCGCCACTTCGCCCAGCGCCTTCACCATGTCGCCCACGGCCACCGTGATGCCGGGCACGTTCACCGAGCGCGTGTAGGTGAACGACGACGCGGGTACCTCGTGGCCGAGCACGAGGTTGTCGATCACCGCGCGGGGCGATTGCACCCACATGCGCGTGGTGGGCGCCACCGGGCAGATCGCGTCCACGCCCGATAGCGGCTCGCGCACGATGCCGCTCGCGAACGACGAGGCCGCCTTGTTCGGCTTGCCGGGGCGCACGGTCACGGTGGGCAGGCGCAGCGACCGCCCGTCGATGTAGCCCTTGCGCGACATGTCGAACACGAGGTATTCGCCGATGGCCTTCTGCACGCCGTAGGAGGCCTGCGGATTGAGCGGCGCCTCGTCGGGCACGGGATCGGGCAAGGGGCCGCCGAATACCGCGAGCGAGCTCGCGAACACCACCTTGGGCGGTGCTGCAAGCTTGCGGCAGCGCTCGAGCACCGCGCGCGTGCCGTCGAGGTTCACGCGCATCCCGGTGTCGAACTCGGCTTCCGCCTGCCCGCTCACCACGGCGGCGAGATGGAACACGGTGTCGGTGCCGGGAGGCAGCGCGCGTTCGAGCAATGCCGCGTCGGAGAGGTCGCCGGTGAGCGCGGTGACGCGCCTGTCGTCCGGAAGATGCGCGGGCATCACGTCGAGCAGCGTGATCGACGAGATCTCGCGCACGCGTCCCTGCGCGTCGGTGAGGGTGTTGCGCGCGAGGAGCTTGCGGGCGAGGCGGCTGCCGAGAAAGCCGGCGCCGCCGGTGATCACGATGCGCATTCGATGCCTCCGGGGTTCGTGGTCTTGTGGATGCGACCGCCATGATAACGGTGCGGACCGGACGCGGTCCCGCTGCGCGCACCGGCGCGCGCGGACGCCGCCACCTGCACGCCTGGCGCACGCGCGCTGCGTGCTAGAATTTTCACGTGCCTGCGCCGCGCCGCCTCACCATCGCGACACGCAAGCTCGCGCCCGCCATGTGGCAGGCCGAGCAGATCCGTGCGCGGCTCGCCGCGCTCTATCCGCGCACCACGGTGGGCGTTCTCGGCATTCCTGCACGCAGCGTGAGCGCCGCTGCACCCCACGGCGACAGTGGAGCGCGCGCAAGCATGGTCCGCGACCTCGAGGCCGCGATGGCCGACGGCCGCGCCGACATCGCGGTGCATTCGCTCAAGAACCTTCCCGGCGCGATCGCGGCCGGCTTCACGCTCGCGGGCATCACCGCGCGCGAGGATCCGCGCGATGCCTTCGTCTCGCGCAGGTTCGCCTCGCTCGCCGCGATGCCCGGGGGCGCGGTGATCGGCACGTCGAGCGTGCGCCGCGAGGCGCAGTTGCGCGAGCGCTACCCCGCGCTTGCGATCAGGATGGTGCGCGGCGACGTCACCACGCGCTTGAAGCTCCTCGACTCCGGCCGTTGCGATGCGCTGATCGTGGCCGCCGCGACGTTGCGTCGCTCGGGCCACGCGGCCTGCGTCACGGCGTATCTCGAGCCCGACGAGAGCCTGCCCGCGCCGGGACAGGGCGCGCTCGCCATCGAGTGCCGCGCGGATCGTCCCGACATCGTGGCTGCGATGGCGCCGCTCGCCGATCGCGCCACCACGCTCGCCACCACGGCGGAGCGTGCCTTCACGCAGACGCTGTGCGGCACCGGTGCCGCGCCGGTAGGCGCGTATGCCGAATGGGAAGAGGGTGCGCTCTGGCTGCGTGGCCTCGTCGCCGGCACCGATGGACGCGGCGTGCTGCGCGGGGAGAAGGACGCCGAGGTTCCGGACCGCGCGGCGGCGGCGCGCTTGGGTCAGGATCTCGCCGACGACCTGCTCGCCCGCGGCGCCGCGCGGCTGCTCGCGTCGTGACGCGTAGCGGCCCGCTGCACGGCGTGGGCGTGCTCGTGACACGACCCGCGCGCCAGGCTGCCGGGCTCGTTCGCGCGCTCGCCGCGCTCGACGCCACCACCATCGTGTTTCCGGCGATCGTGATCCTGCCGCCGTCCGACGGCGCATCGATGCAGCGCGTGCACGACACCCTCGCCACCTACGCCGTCGCGATCTTCGTATCGAGCAACGCCGCGGAATACGGCGTGCCGGCCGCGGGACGCTGGCCCGCGTCGCTGCCGGCCTTCGCCACGGGCCCGGGCACCGCGGCCGCGCTTGGCGCGGTGGGCATCACCGATGTGCGCATGCCTGCCACGACCTACGACAGCGAGGGCCTCCTCGCGCTCCCCGAGCTCACGCACGTGCGCGGCAAGCGCATCGCGATCTTCCGCGGCGAAGGCGGCCGCGACCATCTGGCGCGCACACTGCGCGAGCGCGGCGCGCACGTCGACTACGCGCAATGCTACCGGCGCTCGCGTCCGGCGAGCGGCGCGCAGGGCTTGGTGGACGCCCTCCTCGCGCAGCGCGTGCAGGCGGCGACCGTCACCTCCAGCGAGGGCCTCGACAACCTCTGTGCGTTGCTCACACAGGCCGCGCGCACGCAACTCGCGCAAGCGCCCCTCTTCGTGCCGCATCGGAATATCGCCACGCACGCGCGCGGGCTCGGCTTCACCGCGGTCGTCACCGCGCCGGGCGATGCCGGCCTCGTCGCGGGATTGCTAGAATGGTTCGCGCAGCATCCCGTCATGCAACACTCTTCGTAGGCACCACGCCATGTCCCAGCCCGATATCCTCGTCACCGCCGCGTTGCCGCCGTTCCTCGCCGAGCCGCTCGAGGCCGACTACCGCTGCCACGACTATTACGCGTCGAGCCACAAGCCCGGATTGCTCGCGGCCGAGGGCGCGCGCATCCGCGGCCTCGTGCAGGGCGGCCACAGCGCGACCACGCCGGAGCTGCTCGATGCGCTGCCCAAGCTCGAGATCATCTCGGTGTTCGGCGTGGGTTACGACGGCGTGCCCGTCGACTACTGCCGCAAGCGGGGACTCAAGGTCACCAACACGCCCGACGTGCTCACCGACGACGTCGCCGACGTCGCCCTGGGCCTCATCCTCATGACGGGACGCGGCTTCGTGCGCCTCAATCGCTTCCTGCACGCCGGCGGATGGCTGAAGGGAGGCGGCGAGCTCGCGACCAAGCTCGGCGGGCAGAAGGTGGGCATCCTGGGCCTCGGACGCATCGGCAAGGCGATCGCGAAGCGCGTCGAAGCGCTCGGCATGCAGGTGGCCTACACCGGGCGCAGCAAGCAGGACGTGCCGTATCGCTACGTCCCCGACCTCGAGGCGCTGGCGGCGGAATCCGATTTCCTCGTGGTGGCAAGCCCCGGCGGCGCCGCCACGAAGAATCTCGTGAATGCGCGCGTGCTCGCGGCACTCGGCAAGAAGGGCATCATCATCAACATCGCGCGCGGCTCGGTGATCGACGAGCCGGCGCTCATTGCGGCGCTGCAGGCCGGCACCCTCAAGGGCGCGGGCCTCGACGTCTTCGCCGACGAGCCCAACGTTCCGCCCGCGCTCATGGCGCTCGACAACGTCGTGCTGCTCCCGCACGTGGGGAGCGCCACCGCGCAAACGCGCAAGGCGATGGGCGATTTGTGCAAGGCCAACCTCGATGCGTGGTTCCGTACGGGCAAGCCGCTCACGCTCATCCCCGAGCTCGCGTAGCGCTCGTATATTCCCCCCGATCGGCGCTGCGCGCCCCTCCCCCGGGGGGGCGCGCGCCTTGGGGGCGGCCCGGCGGCGCCTATTCGGGCTCCACCTGCCTCGGTTCGCCGGAAGGCTGGAACAGCACGGCCACGAGCGAGGCCAGCACGAGCGCGAGCGCCACGAATTCTGCGGCACCCGGCCGCTCGCCGAGCACGACCATGCCGGCGAACACGCCCACCACCGGCACCGGCAGCGACGCCAGCGACGAGATCGCCACGGGCAGGGTGCGGGCGAGCTTGAACCACGCCCAGTGCGCCACCGTGCCGGCGAGGAAGATGTTGTAGAGGACCGCGAACCACGCGCCCGCGGACACCTGCAGGAGATAGGACGCGGGGTGCGTCTCGAAGAAAGGCGCGGCGATCGCCAGCGGCATCCAGCCGAGGAACATCATCCAGCCCGACAGGGTGTTCTGCGCGATCGGCGGCTTCCATTTCCGCAGGAGCACCGTGCCGATCGCCCACAGGATCGCTGCCACCAGGATGAGCAGCGCGCCGACGGGTGTGGACTGCACATGCCGGAGGTCCTCGCCCAGCAGCACCAGCATGCCGAGCATGCCGAGTCCCAGGCCCACCATCTTGCGGCGGTTGAGGGGCTCGTGCAGCACGGCCATCGCGATGAGCGTGGCCCAGATCGGCATCGTGTAGGCGATGATTGCGCTGCGGCCCGCCGGCAGCTGCTGTACGCCGAAGAGCCCCACGGCGTTCCAGCCCGCCACGTTGAAGAACGCGAGCACGGCGACGCGCCACCACCACGCGCGGGGAACGGCGATCGCGTCGCCCGCCAGGCGCGCCACGAGGAACATGCCGGCTGCGGCGAAGGGAAGTGTGACGGCGCGGAAGGTGAGCGGGGCAATCTCGGTCACGCCGATCTTGAGGACGGGCCAGTTGCAGCCCCACACGAGGGCGAGGATCGCGATCGGCGCGAAGGTGTGCGCCAGGGGATGTCGCGCTCCCATCAGCGATCGCGCACGGGAAGGGCCTCGCCGTATTTCGACTGGTGCAGGGCGCGCGCCTGCGTGACCCACGCATCGCGACGGATGCGTCCCGGAAACTCGGCGAGCCGCGCATCGAAGTCCTCGATGTCGCGCTCGCTCCAGCGTGCGATCTGGCGATACGAGGTGATGCCCATCTGCTGCAGCATGCGCTCGAGCACGGGGCCGATGCCCACGATGAGCTTGAGGTCATCGGGGCTCGGACCGTCGAGCAGGGGCGGTGGCGCGTTGTTCTCGAGGTCGATCACGAGCGTGCGATAACGCGCGGTCTCGCTGCGCGCCGCGGCGAGCTGCGCGAAGAGGCGGCGACGGTCCTCGGCGAGATCGCTCGAGTGGGCTTCGCCGGCCGCGGCGTCGGCGAGACGCGTGCGCAACGCTGCATTCTCGGCCACGAGGCTGCGGACGAGGCGCGATTGCTCGACGGCGGTGACGGGCGATGCGCGCGGGCAGGCCTCCGGTGCGCTCGGCGTCACCGGCAACGCAGGCACGCCGGCTTCCGCGCGCGGGCTGTCGGAAGGAGGGGGCGCCGGCGACGGTGGCGAAGCTGCCGCGGTCACCGCCGGCCGCAGCACGGCAGCGGGCGATGCGCGCTCGGCGCGACGTCCGCTCGCCACGCCCGCACGCCAGGCGAGCGCGATGCCGATCGCCAGCGCAAGCAACGCAAGCAGCGTGAGACCGTTCATCGTGGGATGGGCAAGGGGAGGAGGCTGCGGCCGTCGAGGCCGTTCTGCCACCATTGTATGCGAGTGGACCCCTGGAGCCTCATGCCCGGGCTCTTCCCATCGAGGCATGGTGGAGCACGACACCGGTGGGAGGAGCTCTCTCACCCGACGCGCCTGCAGGCGGACTGCTAGAATCGAATGTTCTCCGTTCAAGCCGCACCTGCCGAGCGCCCCCACTCATGGACGATCCCGCGATCGCCGGCGGTAACCCCGCTCCCGCGACCGCCGCGGCCCGTGCCGGCGCGCCGGCGCCCGTAGCACAGCCGCCGCTCGCGCGGCCCGTCAGCCGCGGCCTCTTCTTGGCCCTGGCCGTGCTGCTGGTCGTGGGCCTCGTCGCGGGCTGGATCGCCTTGCGCAATGCGCAGCGCGACGTGCGCCTCGAGGTGGGCAAGCGCCTGGCCGATGCCGAAGCCGCGATGGCGCAGGCGCGCGCGCAGGACTCGGAGATGCGCAACGACCTGCGCGAGACGCGCGCCAAGCTCGCGCTGCTCGAGGCGCGGCTCGAGGAGTCGCAAACGCAGCAGGCGTCGCTCGAGGCGCTGTACCGCGAGCTGGCGCCCTCGCGCGACGAGGTCGCGCTGAACGAGGTGGAGCAGGTGCTGCTGCTCGCGAGCCAGCAGCTCGCCATCGCCGGCAACGTGCAGGCGGCGCTCGGCGCCTTGCAGCTTGCCGATGCCAAGCTCTCGCGTGTGGATCGTCCGCAGCTCGTTCCATTGCGGCGCTCGCTCGCCCGGGACATCGATCGGCTCAAGGCGGTGCCGTATGTCGACGTCGCGGGCATGTCGCTCAAGCTCGACCAGGTGCTGTCCACCATCGACACGCTGCCGCTCGCGCGCGACGAGCGCCTGCCGCCGGAAGCGCCCGCCACGCCCCCCGCCGACGAGCCCGCGTGGCGGCGCATGCTGCGCGAGGCGTGGGAGGAGTTCCGCTCGCTCATCCGCATCGAGGTGTCCGACCGCGCCGCGGCGCCGCTCGTGCCGCCGCAGCAGGCGTACTTCCTGCGCGAGAACCTGCGGCTGCGTCTCCTGGCTGCGCGCGTGGCGCTCGTGTCCAACGACGTGCAGGGCTTCCGGACCGATGTGACCGCCGCCAACGTGTGGGTGAAGAAATACTTCGACACGCGCGCCAAGCCCGTACAGGCGGTCACGGCCTCGCTCACCCAGCTCGCGGCCACCCCCATGCCGGCCGAAGTGCCCGACATCACCGCCACGCTGACCGCGCTGCGTACCGTCAAGGCCACCCGCGAGCGCACGCCCGCGGGCGCCACGCGCTGACGTCGGGCGTCCGTCAGCCGTGCGTCTCCTGTTCGTATTCCTCCTGCTCGCCGCGGTCGCGGTGCTGGCAGCGCTCGTGTTCAAGCTCAACGTGGGCTACGCGCTCTTCGTGGCGCCGCCCTATCGCGTGGAGTTCTCGCTCAACGCGTTCATCGTGCTGGCCATCCTCGCTTTCATCGTCTTCTACCTGCTGCTGCGCCTGGGCTCGCGCATCTCGCGCATGCCGGGCGAGGTCAGGGAAAGCCGTCGCCGGCGCAACCTCGAGCGCGCCCGCAACCGGCAGGATGCCTCGGTGGTGGCGCTCCTCGAGGGTCGCTACGGCAAGGCGCGCCAGTATGCCGAGGAAGCGCTCGCCATTCCCCACTCGGGCGGCGTGCCCGCGCTCGTGGGCGCGCGTGCCGCGGTGGACATGCGCGAATTCGCGCAAGCCGAGGCGTTGCTGTCGCGTCCCGACGTGGCGGTGCCGAGCCTCGCCGTGCCGCGTCTCATGCTCGCGGCCGACATGGCGCTGGCGCAGGACCAGCCCGGCGTCGCGCTCGAGAAGCTCGGGCAGCTGAAGCGCGAGGCGGGTCTGCACACCGCGGCGCTCCGCCTCGAGGTGCGTGCACTCACCGCCGCGCGGCGCTTTGCCGAGATCCCGCCCATCGTGGACCAGCTCGTCAAGCGCAAGGTGTACGACACGGAGCAGGGCGATGTCGTGCGCGCGAGCGCGCATGCGGAGGCGCTGGTCGGTTTTCGCCACGATGCCAACGGATTGCGGGCGTACTGGAACCGGCTCTCCGATACCGATCGCACCGCCACCAAGGTGGCACGGGCCGCGGCGACGGCCTTCCTCTCCATGGGCGGAGACCGCGAGGCGGCGGAGATCATCGTGCGCAGCCTCGAGCGGCACTGGGATGCGGAGCTCGCGGTGCTCTATTCGCGCTGCAGGACGGCCGATGCCACGCGCCAGCTCGACACCGCGGAGCGCTGGCTGAAGGCGCACGACCAGGATGCGACGCTCCTCTACGCCCTGGGCCGGCTGTGCGAGCGCGAGTCGCTGTGGGGCAAGGCGCAGACCTATTTCGAGGCGAGCCTCGCCCTCGACGATCACTGGCGCACGCGGGTGGCGCTGGGCGAGTTGCACGCGCGGTTGGGGCACGCGGAGCTTGCGAACACGCATCTCGCGGCCGCGCTCGAGCGCTCGATCGCCACACTCGACCGGCCACGCGGCTGAAAGCGCCCCGCGGCGTCGCGCCCGCGCGCCTTCAGCCGCGGACCGGTGCGGCGTCCGGCACGCCGGGCTTCAGCTTCCACTCCGGCGCGTCGTCGAAGATGCGCGGCGAGGCCATGCCCCACCGCCACGCGCGATACGCGATGCTCGTGCGCACCACGCCGAGGCCGTAGGTCACCGAGCGACGGAAGCTGATCTCGCTCGCATCCTCGAAGTAGCGCGTGGGGCAGGAGACCTCGCCGATGCGCATGTCGAAGGCCAGCGCCTGCGCCAGCATCTGGTTGTCGAAGAGGAAGTCCTGCGAGTTGGCGCCGAGCGGCAGCGTCTCGAGCACGCGCCGCGAGAATGCGCGGAAGCCTGTGTGGTACTCCGACAGGCGCGTGCCGGTGAGCACGTTCTGGAAGCCCGTGAGCATGCGGTTGGCGTAGTACTTGTAGCGCGGCATCCCGCCCGCGAGCGCGCTCTTGCCGAGCATGCGCGAGCCGAGCGCCACGTCGTACACGCCGGAGGCCACCAGCGAGGCGAGCGCGGTGATGAGCCGCGGCTCGTACTGGTAGTCGGGATGGAGCATCACCACGATGTCCGCGCCCGCCGCGAGTGCCGCGGCGTAGCAGGTCTTCTGGTTGGCGCCGTAGCCCGCATTGGTGCGATGACGGATCGGCTCGAGGCCCAGGCGCCGCGCCACGGCGAGCGTGGCGTCGTCGCTCGCGTCGTCCACCAGCAGCACGTGGTCCACGACGTCGTGCGGGATCGCGCGATAGCAGGTCTCGAGCGTCTTCTCCGCGCGGTAGGCGGGCATCACGACGACTGTGCGTTGACCGTGGATCATGCGGGAGCCCGCGAAGCCCGCGCTACGGCCGTGCTTCGGCTTCCGCGGCGTACGTGAAGCTGTCGGCGAAAAATTCCTCGTGCGGCAATCCACAGCGCTGCGTGAACTCGCGCTTGGCCGCCTCGATCATCGCCGGCGCACCGCAGGCGTACACCTGGTAGCCCGACAGGTCGGGAAAGTCGTGCATCACCGCCTGGTGGACGAAGCCGCTGCGCCCCGGCCACTTGTCCTCCGGCCTGGGCTCGGAAAGCACCGGGATGAAGGTGAAGTTCCGGTGCGCGGTCTGCCACGTGCCGGGCAACTCCGGCAGGTACAGGTCCTGCAGCGAGCGCACGCCCCAGTAGAGCACCATCTCGCGCTCCACCTTGGAGTAGAGCGCGTGCTCGATCATCGCCTTGATGGGCGCGAAGCCGGTGCCGCCGGCCACGAACACGATCGGCTTGTCCGAATCCTCGCGCAGGTAGAAGGAGCCGAGCGGCCCTTCGAAGCGCAGGATCTCGCGTCCCTTGTAGGTCGTGAAGAGCGGCTCGGTGAAGAAGCCGCCGGGCACGTGCCGGATGTGGAGCTCGAGGAGCGTGTCATCGTGCGGTGCGGTGGCGAGCGAGAAGCTGCGGCGCTTGCCGTCCTTCAGCAGGAAGTCGACGTACTGCCCGGCGAGGAACTGGAGCCGCTCGTTGGCGGGGAGCTTGAAGCGCACGATGGCGACGTCGGGTGCGGCCTTCGTGATCGACTCGATGCGGCAGGGCAGGCGCTTGATCACGATGTCGCCGGCGCGGCGCACCTCGCGCACCTCGATCGTCACGTCGCTCAGGGGCTTCGCGCAGCAGAAGAGGGCGAAGCCCATGCGCTTCTCGTCCTCGGTGAGGGTCGAAGGCTGGTAGGAGCCATAGTCGACCTCGCCCGCGAGGAGCTTGCCCTTGCACGATCCGCACGCGCCGTTGCGGCAACCGTAGGGCAGCATGAGGTCCGCGCGCATCGCGCTGGCCAGGATCGTCTCGTCGCCCTCGCAGGGGTAACGATGGTCGCTGGGCTTTATGGTAATCTCGAAAGTCATCAGGAGAGCTTTGCAGTCGTCGCGCGCGCCGCGCGTTGCTACCGGGTGGAGCGTGATCAGGATCCTGTTGATCGGATGTGGTGATGTGGCCTTGCGCGCGGCGGCGATGATGCGCGGCCGGGCACGGATCTACGGCCTCGTTCGCCGTGCCGACGAGATCGCGAGGCTGCGGGCACGGGGCATCGCCCCCATCGTAGCCGACCTCGACGACTTCGCCACGTTGCACCGCCTCTCGCTGTCGCCCTTCGCGGTGCTGCACGCAGCACCCCCACCTTCGGACGGCCGCGACGATCCGCGTACGCAGAAGCTTCTCGCCGCGCTTTCGCGGGCGCGAATTATACCGCAGCGATTCGTGTACATTTCCACGTCGGGGGTGTACGGCGATTGCGCGGGCGCGCGTGTGACGGAGACGCGTCCGCGCCGCGCGCAAACGCCGCGCGGCAGGCGCCGCGTGGCCGCGGAAGATCGCCTGCGCGCGTGGGCTGCGCGCAACGGCGTCACGCTGTCGTTGCTGCGTGCGCCCGGCATCTACTCCGAGGCGCGCCTGCCGCTCGATCGCCTGCGCCAGGGCACGCCCGTCCTCGCACCCGATGCCGACGTGTTCACCAACCACATCCACGCCGACGACCTCGCCCGCGCGGCCGTGATGGCGATCTTCCATGGCCTGCCCAATCGCGCGTACAACGTCAACGACGATTCGCAGATGCAGATGGGCGCGTGGTTCGATGCCGTGGCCGATGCCTTCCACCTGCCGCGTCCGCCGCGCGTGTCGTGGGAGGAGGCGGAGCAGCGCATCGCGCCGATGCTGCTGTCGTTCATGAGCGAGTCGCGGCGCCTCGTGAACGATCGCGCCAAGCGCGAGCTGCGCCTGCGCCTCGCGTGGCCTACCCCACAGGACCTGCTCGCGAAGGCGGCACCACGCTCGCTCACGAAGCAGATCCCGCTGCAGCTGTGAGCGAGATCCCGGCAAAGCCCGCTGCCTCCGCAGAGACGCCGCGCAAGCTCACCTTCGCGCAGCGTCTCGATGCCTATGAGCGCCTGCTGCGTCTCGACAAGCCCATCGGCACGCTGCTGCTGCTGTGGCCCACGCTGTCGGCGCTGTGGATCGCGAGCTATGGCCGCCCCACGATCACGCTCGTGGTCGTGTTCGCGGTCGGCACGCTCGTGATGCGCAGCGCGGGGTGCGCGTTCAACGACTGGGCGGATCGCGACTACGACGCGCACGTGAAGCGCACCGCCGACCGTCCGCTCGCGCGCGGCGAGATCGCGCCGTGGGAGGCCCTCGTGGTCGGGGGCGTGCTCGCGCTTTGCGCATTCTTCATGGTGGTGATGGCCACCAATCGCGCGACGGTGCTGCTTTCCGTGGCGGCGCTGATGATCGCGATGGCGTATCCCTTCTGCAAGCGCTTTCTCGCGCTGCCGCAGGCGTTCCTCGGCATCGCGTTCTCGTTCGGCATCCCGATGGCGTTCGCCGCGGTGCTGGGCTATGTCTCGGCATTCGGCTGGTGGTTCTTCGCCTTCAACCTCGTCTGGGTGATCGCCTACGACACGGAATACGCGATGGTCGATCGCGACGACGACCTGCGCATCGGCATCCGTACCTCGGCGATCACCTTCGGCGGCTACGACGTGCTCGCGGTGGGCGTGTGCTACGCGATCTTCCTCGGCGGCGTGGCCTGGCTCATGGCGCGCATCCCGCTCGGACCGCTCTTCTGGGTAGGCTTCGCCTGCGCCGTGCTGCTCGCCATCTACCACCTGTGGCTCATCCGCACGCGCGAGCGCGAGCGCTGCTTCCGCGCTTTCCTCAACAATCACTGGCTGGGCTTTGCGATCTTCGCGGGGATCGTGGCCGACCAGGCATGGCGGTTGAAGGCATGGCCGCGCATCGGATGATGGCGAAGCGCATGGTGATGGCGTGGAGGGCGTTGATCGCCCAGCCCGTGCGCGGTGTGCTGGCCGTCGCCGGTGTGCTGGTCGCGACCCTTGCGCATGCAGCGCTGCCTGGCGCTGAACCCGTGAGCTTCGCGTCCATGGATCCGGGCGTGACGATCACCGGATTGCTCTTTCGTCCTGCCGGAACGCAACGCGCCCCGGTGATCGTGGGCCTGCACGGCTGTGGTGGCATGTGGAGGGCGGGCGCGGGCCGCCCCGATCGGCTCGATTCGCGCAGCACCGCATGGACGCAGCGCTTCCTCGCGCAAGGCCATGCGGTGCTGTGGCCCGACAGCTTCAACCCGCGTGGTCGGCGCAGCGTGTGCGTGGTGAAGCGCGGCGAGCCGTCGATCGATCCAGCCGTGCGCAGGCTCGACGTGCTCGGCGCGCTCGCGTTCATCGGCACGCAGCCCGCGCTCGACGGCACGCGCGTCGCGCTCGTGGGATGGTCGCACGGCGGCAGCACGGTGCTGGAGACCGTGAACGGAAAGGATGCGCAGGTCGCGCAGTTCTACGCCGCGGCCGGTGCGCCGAAGGCGCCGCGCGCGGCGGTGGCGTTCTATCCGGGTTGTGGCGTGTCCACGCGCAAGGGCGATGCGTGGCTTCCCGCCCTGCCGCTCGCCCTCTTTTCCGGCGCGCTGGATGACTGGAGCGCCACCCCCGTGTGCGTTCGCCTGGGTGAAGCGGCCCGCGCGCGCGGCGCGAACATGAGCGTGACGGTCTATCCCGATGCCCACCACGGCTTCGACGGCCCCGGCGACCGGCTCGTGCATCGCGCCGATGTCACGCGTGGCGTGGATGCGGCAAAGGGCGTCACCACCGGACCCAATCCCGCGGCGCGTGCCGCAGTGGAAACCGCCGTACCCGCGTTCCTGCGGGAGCATCTCAAAGGATCCTCTTCATGAGCAATGCACTTTCCATGACGGGCCGCAGCGTGCTCGTGACCGGTGCGTCCAAGGGCATCGGGCTTGCCTGTGCGCACGCCTTTGCCGACGCCGGCGCGCGCGTGGCGATCGTGTCGCGCAGCGGCGAGAATCTTGCCAGGGCGCGCGCCTCGTTCGGCAGCGGTGTCGTGCCGCCGGTCACGATCGCCGCCGACCTGCGCGATCCTGCGCAGGCGGCACACGCGGTGGAGGAGGCGTACGCCGCGCTCGGCGATCTCGACGTCCTCGTCAACTCCGCCGGCGCTGCCAAGCGCTACGCGCCCGCGGACCTGAACGCGCAGGCGTGGCGCGACGCGCTCGATGCCAAGTTCTTCAGCTACATCTATGTCATGGACATCGTGGTCAAGCGCATGGGAGCGCGCGGACGTGGCGCGATCGTCAACATCATCGGCTCTGGTGGCAAGGTGGCGGGCACCGCGCACATCGCGGGCGGCGCGGCCAACTCGGCGCTGATGCTCGCAACGGTGGGACTCGCCTCAGCCTATGGTCCGCAGGGCGTGCGCGTGAACGGCATCAACCCCGGCGGGACATTGACCGATCGCGTGCAGCAGGGCATCGAGGTCGAGTCGAAGATGACGGGCGCGTCGGCGGAGAAGCTGCTGGCGGATGCGCAGGCGCGCATTCCGTTGCGGCGGATGGGCAAGCCGGAAGAAGTGGCGGCGGTGGCGTTGTTCCTGGCCTCCGATGCGGCAAGCTATGTGACGGGTGCCATCGTGCCGATGGATGGCGGGACGTCGGCGGTGATCTGACGGGGTGCTCCGCGAGCGATGATCGCCAGGCGACTGCTTCTCCGCGTCTGTATCGGGATCCTCCCCTTCGTGACGCTCGCCCATGCCGCCACCGAAGCTCCGGTGCAACTCGACACCTCCACCGGTGCCATCAAGGGCACGTTGCTTCTGCCCGAATCGAAAGCCAGGGTCCCTGTTGCGCTCATCATCGCAGGCTCCGGCCCCACCGACCGCGATGGCAACGGCCCCAGCGCTGCCGCGCGCAACGACAGCCTCAGATTGCTGGCCGCGGCGCTCGCGGACGCCGGCATGGCCTCCGTCCGCTACGACAAGCGGGGTGTCGCCGCAAGCGCGCCCGCGGCAAGCGCCGAGTCGGAGCTCCGCTTCGAGAGCTACGTGCAGGACGCCGCGTCGTGGATTGCCGCGCTGGCCGACGATGAGCGCTTCTCCGGCGTCGTCGTGGTGGGGCACAGCGAGGGAGCGCTGGTGGGCATGGTCGCGGCGCAACGCGGGCGCGCGAAGGCATTCGTGTCCATTGCGGGCACCGCGCAGCCCGCCGCCGTGGTCTTGCGCCGCCAGCTCGAGGGACGTCTCCCACCCGATCTCGCGGCCGTGAGCGAGTCGATCCTGACGTCTCTCGAGGCCGGCAAGACCGTTCCCGACGCGCCGGCCCAACTTGCGATGCTCTACCGCCCCAGCGTGCAGCCCTACCTCGTGTCGTGGTTCAGATACGACCCCGCAAAGGAGATCGCGAAGCTCACCGTCCCCTGCCTCGTGGTGCAGGGCGACACCGACATCCAGGTGCGGGTAGCCGATGCCAAGGCGTTGCAGGCGGCACAGCCGCGCTGCGAGCTCGTGCTTGTGCCGCAGATGAATCACGTGCTGAAGCTTGTCCCGGACGACCAGGTACGCCAGTTGGCATCCTATGGCGATACGTCGCTTCCGGTAGCGCCCGATCTTGTCCGGGCGATCGCGGCGTTCGTCGCGAAGAGCGTGCGGTAGCGGCATGGGCGCGGCGCTGGTGGAGGCGGCGCTCGCCGACTCGTGCAACGTCGGGCACGCGCATGCCGTCACGCTCACCGTGACCCAGGGCAACGACACCGCGATCCGCCTCTACACGG
>CAZUGY010000101.1:8759-15647 GCA_964620265.1 uncultured Alcaligenaceae bacterium | reverse complement strand
GACTCGCACGTCTTCGATGCGCTCTACCGCGGCGGCGAGATCGAGCTCGAGCTCGTGCCGCAGGGCAACCTCGCCGAGCGCATCCGTGCCGCGGGCGCGGGCATCGGCGCGTTCTACACGCCCACGGGCTACGGCACCGACCTCGCCAAGGGCAAGGAGACGCGCGAGATCGACGGCCGCCACTACGTGCTGGAGTACCCGATCCGCGCCGACGTCGCGCTCGTCAAGGCGCTGCGCGGCGATCGCTGGGGTAACCTCGTCTATCGCAAGACCGCGCGCAACTTCGGCCCGATCATGGCCTCTGCCGCCCGCTGCACGATCGCGCAGGTGCGCGAGGTGGTGAACCTGGGCGACCTCGATCCCGAAGCGGTCGTCACGCCGGGCATCCACGTGCAGCGCGTGGTGGAGATTCCCGTCGCGGCGCGCGAGCTTGCGGCGCCGGGGGCCGCGGCCTGAACACTGGAGACTTTCGACATGAACCGCTTCACCCGCGACCAGATGGCCGCCCGCGTCGCCCGCGACATTCCCGAGGGCGCCTACGTCAACCTCGGCATCGGCCTGCCCACGATGGTGGCCAATCACCTGCCGCAGGACCGCGAGGTCATCCTGCACACCGAGAACGGCCTCCTCGGCATGGGCCCCGCGCCCGCGACGGGACAGGAGGATCCGGACCTCATCAATGCCGGCAAGCAACCGGTGACCGCCTTGCCGGGCGCGTCGTATTTCCATCACGCCGACTCGTTCGGGATGATGCGCGGCGGCCACCTCGATTGCTGCGTGCTCGGCGCCTTCCAGGTGTCCGCGCAGGGCGACCTCGCCAACTGGCACACCGGCGGCAAGGACGCGATTCCGGCGGTGGGCGGGGCCATGGACCTCGCGATCGGCGCCAAGAGCGTGTACGTGATGATGGAGCATCTCACCAAGCAGGGTGAGAGCAAGATCGTCGCGCAGTGCACGTACCCAGTGACCGGATTGCGCTGCGTGAACCGCATCTACACCGACCTCGCGGTGATCGACGTGACGCCCGCGGGGCTCGTCGTGATCGACCTCGTGCCCGGCCTCCCCTTCGAGGAGCTCGTGCGCCTGACCGGTGTGCCGCTCGTGAACCGCGTTCCTGCTTCCGCCAACACCGCCTGAAGGAATTTCCGATGTCCGAAGCTTTCATCTGCGACGCGATCCGCACGCCCTTCGGGCGCTACGGCGGCGCGCTCGCCAGCGTCCGTCCCGACGACCTCGCCGCCCTTCCCATCGCCGCGCTGATGCAGCGCAATCCGGGGGTCGACTGGAAGGCCGTCGACGACGTGATCTACGGCTGCGCCAACCAGGCCGGCGAGGACAACCGGAACGTGGGCCGCATGGCGCTCCTGCTCGCCGGACTGCCGCCCGAGGTGCCCGGCGCCACGATCAATCGCCTCTGCGGCTCGAGCCTCGATGCGATCGCGATCGCGGCGCGCGCCATCAAGTCGGGCGAGGTCGACCTCGTGATCGCCGGCGGCGTGGAGAGCATGACGCGCGCGCCCTTCGTGCTGGGCAAGGCCGATGGCGCCTACTCGCGCAATGCCGCCATCCACGACACGACCATCGGCTGGCGCTTCGTCAATCCCTTGATGAAAAGCAAATACGGCGTGGACTCGATGCCCGAAACTGCGGAAAACGTGGCGGCCGACTTCCACGTGAGCCGGGCCGACCAGGATGCTTTCGCGCTGCGCAGCCAGGAGCGCGCCGCCGCCGCCATCGCCGCGGGACGGCTCGCGGAGGAGATCGTGCCGGTGACTATTCCCGCGAAGAAGGGCGATCCCGTGGTCTTCGTCCAGGATGAGCATCCGCGCGCGACCACGCTCGAGGCGCTCGGCAAGCTGAAGGGCGTGGTCAAGCCCGACGGCACCGTCACCGCGGGCAACGCGTCCGGCGTGAACGACGGCGCGTGCGCGGTGCTGCTCGCCTCCGGGGCCGCTGCCGCGAAGTATGGCCTGAAGCGCCGCGCGCGCGTGGTGGCGAGTGCGGTCGCCGGCGTGCCGCCGCGCATCATGGGTTTCGGGCCGGCGCCCGCCACGAAGAAGCTGCTCGCGAAAACGGGATTGAAGATCGGCGACATGAGCGTGATCGAGCTGAACGAGGCCTTTGCCGCACAGGCGCTCGCGGTCACGCGCGACCTCGGCCTCGCCGACGACGCGCGTGAGGTCAACCCCAACGGCGGCGCCATCGCGCTCGGCCACCCGCTCGGGGCCAGCGGCGCGCGCCTCGTCACCACCGCCTTGTACCAGCTCGAGCGCACCGGCGGCCGCTACGGTCTCGCCACGATGTGCATCGGCGTGGGCCAGGGCATCGCCCTCGTCATCGAAAGACTGCAGGAAGGAGTGAATGCATGACCTCACGACCCGGCAACCTCGCGCAGAAGGCGCCGGCCGGCTACCGTGCCAACGACCGCGGCACGCAGCCCGAGCTGTTGTTCCCTCCATACGCTTCCACCGTGAAGCGCTCCCCGTCGCAGCCGCTCCTGCCGATCCAGGCCTCGCTGTCGGAGGTCACGGGGCCGATCTTCGGCTACGACCGCATCCACGCGAACGATGCCGACCTCACCAGGCAGCATGGCGGCGATCCGATCGGCGAGCGCATCGTCGTCACCGGCCGCGTGCTCGATGCCAATGCGCGTCCGGTGGCGAACACGCTGGTGGAGATATGGCAGGCCAACGCCGCCGGCCGCTATCCGCATCCGCGCGACCAGCACAATGCGCCCACCGATCCCAACTTCACCGGCGCGGGCCGCACGCTCACCGACGACCAGGGGCGCTACCGCTTCATCACGATCCGTCCCGGCGAATACCCGTGGCGCAACCACTACAATGCGTGGCGTCCCGCGCACATCCACTTCTCGCTCTTCGGGCCCGCGTTCGCCACGCGCCTCGTCACGCAGATGTACTTCCCGGGCGATCCGCTGCTCGACTACGATCCGATGTTCATGGGCGTGCCCGACGAGCGCGCGCGCCAGCGCCTCGTCTCGACCTTCGACTGGGAAACCACGATCCCCGAGCAGGCGCTGGGCTACCGCTTCGACGTGATCCTGCGCGGACGCGACGAGACGCCAATGGAGAACTACATGCCGGGAGCCGCCAGATGAGCCTGCAGACCACCGCCTCGCAGACCGTGGGGCCCTATCTCCACATCGGGCTCACGTGGCTCGTCACCGACAACCTGGTCGAGCCGGGCGTGGAGGGCGATCCGATCACGATCGAAGGCCGCGTGACCGACGGCGACGGCAAGCCCGTGAACGACGCGCTCGTCGAGATCTGGCAGGCCAATCGCCATGGCCGCTACCCGCATCCCGAAGACACGGGCACCGCGCCGCTCGAGCCCGCGTTCAAGGGCTTCGGCCGCGCGCCCACCGATCCCGACGGCCGCTTCAGGTTCACCACCATCAAGCCCGGGCGCGTACCGGCACCCGGTGGCGGACTGCAGGCGCCGCACATCAGCGTCACGATCTTCATGCGGGGGATGCTGCGCCATCTCATCACGCGCATCTATTTCCCCGACGACCCGGCCAACGCCGAGGATGCGGTGCTGCAGGCGGTGGCGCCCGGGCGGCGCAGCACGCTGGTCGCCGCCGCGATCGCCGGCAAGTCCAACGCCTTCGAATGGAACGTGCGCCTGCAAGGCGAGGGCGAGACGCAGTTCTTCGACGTGTAGCGCGATGCCCAGGGCGCAGGTCAACGGCACCACGCTCCACTACACGAGCGACGGCCACGTGTCGGCGCCGGCGCTCGTCTTCGCCAACTCGCTCGGGGCGGACCACACGATGTGGGCGCCGCAGGTGGCTGCGCTGTCGCAGCACTATCACGTGATCCGCTACGATGCGCGTGGCCATGGTGAATCCGGCATCTCGCCGGGGCCGTACACCGTGGAACTGCTTGGACGCGACGTGATCGCGCTGCTGGATCACCTGCGCATCGGGCGCGCGGCGTTCTGCGGCCTCTCGCTGGGCGGGGCGACCGGACAGTGGCTCGGTCTCAATGCCTCGGGCCGCCTCGACCGGCTCGTGCTCGCCAATACGGCCGCGAAGATCGGCAGCGCCGAAGCCTGGAACCAGCGTATCGCGGCAGTAAGCGCCGGTGGGCTGGCGGCCGTGGCCGATGCCGTGCTTGCGCGCTGGTTCACGCCCGGGTTCGCGCAACGGGAGCCCGCCACCCTCGCCCGCATGAAGGCGATGATGCTGCGCCAGCCGGCCGCAGGCTATACGGCGCAATGCGCGGCGGTACGCGACCTCGATTTCCGCGACGCGCTGCGCACCATCGCCACGCCCACGCTGGTGATCGCCGGCACGCACGACGCCTCCACCACTGCCGCCGACGGCCGCTTCCTCGCGGAGCGCATCCCCGGCGCGCGCTACGTCGAGCTCGCTGCCGCGCACATCAGCAACGTGGAGCAACCTGCCGCCTTCGATGCGGCGCTCCTCTCCTTCCTGCAAGGCGGGTCCTGAATGAACGACGACGATCGCCGCGAAGCCGGCATGAAGGTGCGCCGTACCGTGCTCGGTGACGCGCACGTCGACCGCACGTTGAAGAGCCGCAACGCCTTCAACGAGGAATACCAGGACTTCATCACGCGCTACGCGTGGGGCGAGCTGTGGACGCGTCCGGGCCTGCCGCGCCACTCACGCAGCCTGATCGTGCTGGCACTCATGGTGGCGCTGAACCGCGGCGACGAATTCAGGATGCACGTGCGCGCCGCCTTCAACAACGGCGTGACACGCGAGGAGATCAAGGAAGTGCTGCTGCAATGCGCGATCTACGCCGGCGTGCCGGCGGCCAACAGCGCGTTCCACCAGGCGCAGCAGGTCTTCGACGAGATGGATGCCGCGGGCAAGCCTCCCGCATGAGCCGCATCTTCTCGCTCTCGGCCCTCACGGTGCTGGAGCTGGCCCCTCCCGCCATGGTCACCTGCGCGCGCGACGCCGGCTACTCGCACGTGGGACTGCGACTGATTCCAGCGACACCCACCGAGGTCAGCTACGAGACCATCGGCGACACGCCGGTCATCCGCGAGACACTCGCCCGCCTGCGCGACACCGGCATCGGCGTGCTCGACATCGAGGTCCTGCGGTTGACGCCGGACACTCGCGTCCCCGACTTCGAAGCCGTGCTCGCCACCGCCGCACGGCTCGGCGCCCGCCATGCGCTCGTTGCCGACAACGATCCCGATGCCGCGCGCTTCGTCGACAACTACGGTGCGTTGTGCGACCTGGCCGCACGCTACGGCATCGCACCCAGTGTGGAACCCATGCCGTGGACCGACGCGAAGAGCTTCGCGCAAGGCGTGGCGCTCGTTGCGCAAGCCGCGCGCGGCAACTCGGGCGTGATCATCGACCCGCTGCACTTCGATCGCGGCGGCAGCGAGACAGCGGAGATCGCGCGGGCGCCGCGCGAGTACATCCGCTATCTCCAGATGTGCGACGCGCCGGCGGAGCGTCCCACCGACGTGGCCGAGCTCCTGCGCCAGGCGCGATCCGATCGGCTCCTTCCCGGGGAGGGGGGCCTCGATCTCGTCGGGATCCTGCGCAACGTGCCGGCCGACACGCCGATCAGCCTCGAAGTGCCGCAGGCAGCGCTGGTGGCATCGGTGCCGGCGGCGGAGCGCGCACGACGCGCGCTCGTCGCGACACGCCGCGTCATCGACCGGGCAGCGGCGCCCGCATAGCGCAAGCGAAGGCCGGCCGGCCCCCCTCGAGACGACGGGACCGCGTCCTCGCATGCCCCGCCGCAGCACGCCAGGCGAGCGACGCGATCTAGAATGAGGGCCGCCCCCGTTGCGCGCCCCGCCATGCCTACCCTCGCCGACATCGAAGCCGCCTCGCGCCACGTCTACGCCGCGATGGCGCCGACCCCGCAGTACGCCTGGCCGCTGCTCGGCAAGCGTGCCGGCTGCGAGGTCTGGGTCAAGCACGAGAACCACACGCCCATCGGCGCCTTCAAGGTACGCGGCGGCCTGAATCTCATGGCGCAGCTCGCCGCGGCCGCGCCGCGCGTGCCGGGCGTGATCAGCGCCACGCGCGGCAATCACGGCCAGAGCCTGGCCTACGCCGCACAGAAGCACGGGATGCGCTGCTGCATCGTCGTGCCCGAGGGCAACTCGCGCAGCAAGAACGCCGCGATGGCAGCACTCGGCGCGCAGCTCACGGTGCACGGTGCTGACTTCGACGCTGCGCGCGTGCATGCCTTCGAGCTCGCGCAGCGCGAAGGCCTGCGCTTCGTGGGTCCCTTCGATCCGGAGCTCGTGACGGGGGTGGCCACCTATGCGCTGGAGCTCTTCCGCGCGGTGCAGGATATCGACACCGTGTACGCGCCGATCGGCTGCGGCTCCGGCATCTGCGGCCTCATCGCGGCGCGTGACGCGCTAGACCTGCGCACGAGGATCGTGGGCGTCGTGGCCGCCGGCGCCGATGCCTACGCGCAATCGTTCCGTGCGGGACGCGCGATCGAGACTGCCTCCGCGGTGACGGTGGCCGATGGCATGGCCGTGCGCGTGCCCGTGCCCGCCGCGCTCGAGATCATCCGCCGCGGCGCGCACGACGTGGTCGTGGTGACCGACGCGCAGATCGAGGACGCGATGCGCGCCTTCTTCGACGACACCCGGCAGGTGGTGGAAGGCGCCGGTGCCGCCGGCTTCGCGGCGCTCCTGCAGGCCCGCGATCGGGCCGGGAAGCGGCACGCGGTGATCGCCAGCGGCGGCAACGTGGATCGCGACATCTACACGCGCGTGCTGGCGGGGCTCGATGAAAGGGGGCCGGACGCATTCATGGCCTGACGCAGGCCCAAGCTCCAATGGCAGACCGGCTCAAGCAGATATTGACGCCTACTGACCCCGCGCGGCCTGAGATGAGAGCGCTGCTCGACG
>CAZUGY010000101.1:0-8659 GCA_964620265.1 uncultured Alcaligenaceae bacterium | reverse complement strand
GCGCTGCTCGACGCCGGCCACGCCTTGCACGAGCGCGCGACCCTCTGGTTCGGAGGTCACGTGGCGCAGGGCTGGGCCTCATGCCCGCTCACGCAGAACGGATGTGTGCGCATCATGTCGCACGCCAGTTATCCAGGGGCGCTGCCGGTCCAGGGCGTGATCACACGTCTTGCCGAAGCGACCGGGACTCGCCATCACGAGTTCTGGCCCGACGACCTGTCCATCCTCGATGCCGGCACGTTCGACGCATCGCGAATCCACGGCCCTCGCCAGGTCACCGATGTCTATCTCCTGGCGCTGGCAGTGGCGCACGGAGGATGCTTCGTCACCTTCCACGGCAGCGTGGCGCGGACGTCCATCCAGGGCGCGGACGCGCGCCACCTGGTGGCGCTCTGACCGCCGCGCGAGCGCCGGCCTACGCCGCCACGCTGCGCATCTGCGCGATGAGGTCCGCCTTGCCCTCGAAGCCGATGCCGGGCAGCGGCGGCAGCGTCACGTGGCCGTCGATCACGTGCACGCCGTCCGGAAACCCGCCGTACGGCTGGAAGAGGTCCGGATAGCTTTCGTTGCCGCCGAGCCCCAGGCCCGCCGCGATGGCGAGCGACATCTGGTGGCCGCCGTGCGGAATGCAGCGTGACGGCGACCAGCCGTGCTCGCGCAGCATGTCGAGCGTACGCAGGTATTCCACGAGGCCATACGACAGCGCGCAATCGAACTGCAACCAGTCGCGATCGGGACGCATGCCGCCGTAGCGGATGAGATTGCGTGCATCCTGCATCGAAAAGAGGTTCTCGCCCGTGGCCATCGGACCCGTATAGACCTTGCCGAGCTCGGCCTGCAGTGCATAGTCGAGCGGATCGCCCGCCTCTTCGTACCAGAAGAGTGGGTAGTGAGAGAGCGCGCGCGCGTACTCGACGGCTGTGGAAAGGTCGAAGCGCCCGTTCGCATCCACCGCGAGCTGCCGTCCGGGGCCGAGCAGCTTCAGCACCGACTCGATGCGCGCGCAGTCTTCCGCAAGGCTCGCACCGCCGATCTTCATCTTCACCACGGTGTACCCGCGCTCGAGGTAGCCCGTCATCTCCCGGCGCAGGCCCTCCAGATCCTTGCCGGGATAGTAATAGCCGCCTGCCGCGTACACGAACACGCGCGGATTCGCGCGGCCGTTGCCGTGACGCCCGGCCAGGAGCTCGTACAACGGCTTGCCCGCGATCTTGGCCACGGCATCCCACACGGCCATGTCGATGGTGCCCACCGCGACGGAGCGCTCGCCATGACCGCCGGGCTTCTCGTTGGTCATCATCCGCGCCCAGATGCGCTGCGGATCGAGGTTGTCGCCGCTGTCGTCGAGAAGCGCGGCCGGCTCGGCGTCGAGCAGGCGCGGCGCGAAGCGCTCGCGGATCAATCCGCCCTGCCCATAGCGACCGTTGGAATTGAAGCCATAGCCGACCACGCGCCGCCCGTCCCGGATCACGTCGGTGACCACGGCCACCACCGAGAGCGTCATCTTCGAGAAATCGATGTAGGCGTTGCGGATGTCGGAGCGGATGGGCCGCGTCGATTCCAGGATGTCGACGATCTTCATGGCGATGCGTTCAGGCGGGCAGCGAGGCGCCGCCGCAGATCGGAATGTCCTGGCCGGTGATGGCCGCGGCCGCGGGTGAAAGGAGAAACGCCACGAGCTCCGCGACTTCCGCGGGCTCGATGAGGCGGCCCAACGGCGGCACGCGCGGTGCGCTGGCCGCCCGGGCGGGATCGTCGAGCATCGTGGTCGCCGTGGCGGTGGGCGAGACGACATTCACGGTCACGCCGCGGGTGGCCACCTCGGCGGCCCAGCTGCGTGCCAGCGCGACCTGCGCGGCCTTCACCGCCGCGTACTGGCTGCGTCCCGGCATGCCCTGCGCGACGCGGCTCGCCACCAGCACGACACGTCCGTGTCCGCGGGCGGCCATCGCCGGCACCATGGCGTTCGCGAGCCGTGCCGCGGCATCGACGTGAACACGCCACATGCGTTCGCCGGCTGCGGCATCGATCGCGCCGAGCGGCGCGGCGCTCATCATTCCCGCCGCGTGGACGAGCGCATCGGCGGACGCCAGGGTCGCAGCGGCCGACGCCGTGGCGGCACCATCGCGAAGGTCCACCAGCGTCGTGTGAAAACGGCTGTCGTCCACGGTCGCCGGCGCGACATCGACCCCGTCCACCACGGCGCCGAGCGCCAGCGCCCGCACCGCGATGGCGCGTCCGATGCCCGCGCTGCTTCCCGTCACGACGACGCGCAGTCCGTCCAGCGCACCGGGCGCCAGGACCTCACTCGACACGTATGTTGCCTTCCGTGATGATCTTCCGGGCCTGCGCCATGTCGGCGGTCTGGAATTTCACGAAATCCTCGCTGCTGCCGGGCGTGAGCAGCAGGCCCTGCGGCGTGAATTTGTCACGAATGTCGGCTGAGGCGAGCGCCTTGTTCACCTCCGCATTGAGCTTCGCGCGGATGTCGTCGGGCAGCTTCGCGGGACCCCACAACCCGTACCAGCTGTAGAACTCGTACCCCGGGAGCGTCTCGGCCACGGTCGGCACGTCCGGAAGATTGGGCGTGCGCGTGCCGGAGGTCACGGCAATCACGCGCAGCTGCCCCGCCTTGTGATATTGCAGCGAGCCCAGGATCGGATCGATGAAGCCGTCGATGCGTCCGCCCAGGAGGTCCTGGAATGCAGGTGCCGTGCCCTTGTAGGGGACCACGGTGTAGTCGACGCCGCCGGCGCGCTTCAGGAGCTCGGTGGCAAGGTGCCCGGCCGAGCCGATGGAGCCCACGGCAAAGGTCGTCTTGTTGCCGTTGGCCCTGGCGTACGCCATGAGCGACTTGATGTCCGTCACCGGGAGGTCCTTGGCGATCGCGACCGACAGCGGCGCCTTGGCCACGAGCGCGATGGGCACGAAGTCCTTCTCCACGGCATAGGGCACCTGCTTCATCGTCATGGGTGCCGTCACGAACGTCGATGCATTGAAGAGCAGCGTGTAACCGTCGGCGGGCGCCTTCGCCACGGCATCGGCGCCGATGATGCCGTTGCCGCCGGGACGGTTCTCCACGACGAAGGTCTGCCCGGTCTGCTCGGCGAGCTTCTGCGCAAGCGCACGGCCCAGCGTGTCGAGCGTGCCGCCGGGCGGGAAGGGGATGATCACCCGCACCGGGCGATTGGGATACGGCTGCGCCGAGGCGCCGGTCATCACGATCGCCGCGAGCGCGGCAACGGCAAGACGAAGGAATGCGGAACGATTCACGAGGACCTCCCTGGTTACACTTGTGTTGTGATTGTCATGCCGCGAGAGAGGCCGGCCTGTTGCACTGCCGCCCGCAGCATTTCCATCTCGCGCGCATCGGGCGCCTCGGTCGGCGGACGCACCGTGCCATGCTCGATCACGCCTGCGAGCGCCATGCCGGCCTTCATGCGCGCATGCGCCTCGCCGGTGGGCTCGCCGCCGCCGTACACGGCATCCTTGAGCGGCGTGATCACGGCCTGGATGGCCATCGCGCGCTTGAGGTCGCCCGCCTTCACGGCCTCCCACAGGTCGACGATGAGCCTGGGGATGAACGTGGCAAAGCCCACGAGCGCGCCATCGACACCCTGCACCATCGATGCCAGCAGGTACTCGTCGTGGCAAGTGAGGATCGCCTTCGACGCATCCGCGTGGCGGATCGCCTCGATGTCCCGCGCGTATTTGTTCATGTCGCGCTGCCCCACCTTGAAGGCCTGGAGATAGGGCAAGCGCGCGAGGTCGGCCAGGAGCTGCGACGAATATGCCGCCCGCGTCCATGCGGGATACACGTGGCACACGAGGTCGAGGTCGGGCGTGGCGCGGTGGATCGCGTCGAAATACGCGAGCGCGTGCCGCGGCGTGCAGCCGAAGCGCAGCCAGTGGTGCGGCGGCATCACGTCGAGGGCGACCGCGCCGGCCTCGCGCGCCATGCGCGCATGCTCGGTCGCATCGGCGAAGCCCTCGCAGACGATCGACGAAATCACCGGCAATCGTCCGCGCAGCTCGTCGGCCACGATGCGCGTCACGCCGGCGCGTTCCGTGGGAGTGAGCGAGAAGACCTCTCCCGTATGCCCGTTGGTCATCACCGCCACCACCCCGGCGTGGCCCGCGAGCCACGAGGCGAGCTTGCGCAGCGCGGGCTCGTCGATGCGGTGGTCCCGGGTGAACGGGCAGGCGATGGCGGGGACGATCCCGCGGTAGTTTCCGATCCTGGCCATGACGACCTCCTCCCAAGCTGGAGCGCCATCATCGATGGCGGCAGCCGGACCGGTCCAATACTAAAATCGCATGAAACTATCCATGCCCGGCACAGCTTCGTGGGACCCGACAACCGCCCGCTCGACCTCGAATGGCTCGAGGACTTCGTGGCTCTCGCCGAGAGCGGCAGCTTCTCGCGTGCCGCGGACGCGAGGGCCATCGCGCAGCCCGCGCTGTCCCGGCACATGCGCTCGCTCGAGGAGTGGGTGGGCACCGAGCTCGTCGATCGCAGCGCCCATCCCGTGGAGCTGACCGAGAGCGGCCGCAAGTTCCTGCCGCTGGTGCGCGACGTGCTGGCAAGCCTCGAGGCAGCGCGCATCAAGGCGCGGCACGCGCAAGGCGATGCCGCGACGAGCCTGCGCTTTGCCGTGACCCACGCCCTGTCGATCACCTTCTTCCCGCGCTGGCTGGGCACGCTCGAGACACGCCTGCAGCACGGACCGGTGCAGACCTTCGCCGACCACTCCCGGGCGTGCGAGGACCTCATGGCCCAGCGGCGCGTGCAGTTCGTGCTCTGCTACGGCCACCGCGGCGTGCCCGGTCGCCTCGACGATGGCCGCTATCCCGTGGTCGTCCTCGGCGACGACACCCTCCTCCCCGTGTCGGCCCCTGCGCCGGACGGCTCGCCGCGACACGATCTCGACCGCGACGACACGGTGGCAATGCTCGACTACAGCGATGCATCGGGTCTGGGACGCATCCTTCGCGCACAGCTTCGTCATCGCCTGGCGGCACCCGCCGGCGGCAAGGCCACGCCTCGCGTCGCCGCGGTGTTCACGGCGCATAACGCCTTCCTCCTGAAGACGATGGCGCTCTCCGGCCGCGGCGTAGCGTGGCTGCCCGGCTCGCTGGTGGCAGACGAGTTGCAGCAGCGCACGCTCGTCACGGCCGGCCCCGCCACGTGGCAGGTTCCGGTCGATGTCAGGCTCTACCGGCAGAATGCGCACATGGCGCCCGCGGCCGAAGCGTTGTGGCGCATGGTGGGGGGAGGCGATGGCGTGGCGGACAACGCGACGCCATAGTCCGCGCCTTGCGAATTGCCTGCCCGAATTCCGGCGGCACGATGCCCGCAACACGCCTAGGATGGCGCCATGAGCTCAATCACCGCAATGCCGCGTCCAGGCCTGTCGCGACGACTCCCGGCCCCCGGCACCATGTATCGCGCCTTCGCCCGCCGCGACCCGGCCTACGAAGGCGTGTTCTGGCTGGGCGTGCGCACCACCGGGATCTTCTGCCGGCCCACGTGCCGCGCACGCCAGCCCAGGCGCGAGAACGTCGAGTTCTTCGCCACCCCTTCCGAGGCGCTGCACGCGGGCTATCGCCCCTGCATGAAGTGCCGTCCGCTCGATCACGGCAATGCGCCGCCGCCGCTGGTCGCGAAGCTCCTGGCCCTCGTGGAGCGTGAGCCTTCGCGGCGCTTCCGTGACAGCGAGCTGGCGGGATTCGGCATCGATGCCTCCACCGCGCGCCGCCAGTTCAAGCGCTACTGCGGCATGACCTTCCAGGCGTACCACCGTGCCCGCCGCATGGGCCTCGCACTCAACGACATCCGAAAGGGCAAGACCGTGCTCGACTCGCAATTGGACCAGGGCTTCGAATCAGGAAGCGGATTCCGCGATGCGTTCAATCGCCTCGTGGGTGCTGCGCCCTCGCGCGCGAGCCAGGTCGGCGTGCTGCATGCGCAATGGCTCGAGACCCCGCTCGGGCCGATGCTCGCGGTGGCCGACGACCGTGGCCTGCACCTCCTCGACTTCGTCGATCGCCGCGGTCTCGAGCGCGCGCTCGCCATGCTGCAAAAGCGCCTCGCGTGCCGCGTGCTGCCCGGCACGCATCGCTACCTCGCGCAGATCGCGACGGAGCTGCGCGAGTACTTCGCCGGCACGCGGACCACGTTCGCCACACCGGTCTTGCTCACCGGCTCGGAGTTCCAGCAACGCGTGTGGCGCGAGCTCCTCGCCATTCCGGCCGGCGAGACGCGCTCGTATGCGGCGCTCGCCGCGCGTATCGGCGCGCCGAAGGCGGTGCGCGCCGTGGGCCGTGCCAACGGCGACAACCGCCTGTCCATCATCGTGCCCTGCCATCGCGTGATCGGCGCCAACGGCGAGCTCACGGGCTACGGCGGCGGCCTCGCGCGCAAGCAGAAGCTGCTCGACCTCGAGCGCGCGGCGACTGCGGCCGCCGGATAGTCGAGCGCATGTCGCCATCGTCGCTGGCGCTGCTGGTGCTGCTGGCGGCGCTGTGGGGAGGGTCGTTCGTGTTCATGCGCGTGGCGGCCCCTGCACTGGGGCCGCTGCCGCTCGCCTACGCCCGCGTGTCGCTCGCGGCCATCGCGTTGCTGCTGCTCGCCTTCGCGCAGCGTCGCGTGCCGCCGCTGCGCACCCGCTGGCGCGAATTCGCGGTGCTCGGCGCCGTCAATTCCGCGGCACCGTTCGCCCTCTTCAGCTTCGCCGCGCTGCACGTGCCCGCATCCACGGCGGCGATCCTCAATGCCACCAGCCCGTTCTTCGCCGCCGTCGCCGCCGCGTATTGGCTCGGCGACGCGCTCACCTGGCGCAAGGTGGCCGGCATGGCGCTGGGCTTCGCGGGGGTGGCCACACTCGTGGGCTGGCATCCGGAAGCGCTCACGACGAACGTGGCGCTCGCACTCGCCGCCTGCCTCGTGGGCGCGCTCTGCTACGCGCTCGGCGGCGTGTACGCCAAGCGCACCCTCGCCGACGTGCCGAGCCGCGCGCTGGCCTGCGCGAGCCAGGTGATGGCGGCGGTGGCGCTGATGCCGCTCCTGCCCTTCACCACGGTTCCCGGGCCGGTCACGCCCGCGGTGATCGCCTGCGTCGTGGCCCTCGCCTTGGCCTCCACCGCGCTCGCCTACCTCATCTACTTCAAGCTCATCGCCGACGCCGGCCCGCAGCGCGCGCTCACGGTGACCTTCCTGATCCCGCTCTTCGGCGTGCTGTGGGGTTTCCTGTTCCTGGGCGAGCCCGTCACCGCCGGCATGCTCGCCGGCGGCGCGCTGGTGGTGGCCGGCACCGCGCTGGCGCTGCGAGGCTGACGCGCTTACTGCACGATGTCCGCGGCCGGCCCCAGGATCTGCTCACGCAATTCGCGATAGCGCGGCAGTTGCGGCGGATACACGCAGATGTACTTCACCTGCGCGGCCTGCAGGCAGCGCTGCTTGATGACCTCGAGCTTCTGGTCGCGCGGATTGACGACCTGGTCCGGCTCCTTCGAATCGACGATCGCGAGGATCGTCATGTCGCGGTCGCAGACCACGAAGCCCACGTGCTGGTTGGCGATCTTGCGGAAGGCGCGCAGCCGCTCCATCCCCTGCGGCCCGATCTTGACCTGCAGCACGTCGGCGAGGCGCACGCGCGCGAAGATCTCGTTGCGCGGAAAGGCGGCCTTGAGCAGCAGGTACACCACGCTTTCCGCTTTGGTGAGGAAGCGCTGGCGCAGAAGGTAGAGCCCCGGCAGCTCGGCCGACGACAGGAGGCGCGTGGTCTCGCCTTCGGTCCACTGCGCCACCGTATGCGGAGAATCCGCGCCCCCGCCACCACTGTCGCGCGTGGCGCGGCTGCGGCGCACGAAGCCGGCAACGACGACCACCACGAGGATGATCATCACCAGCGCGAACAGGACTCCCGAGTTGTACAAACGCTTCCCCGCGGTGCGACCGGACACGCCGCCCGTATTGGTTGTTCTGGTTCAGAAATCTCGACTAATGCCTTGTAGTCTAAAGCATGTTGGCAACGGAATGCCAACATGCGCCCGTCCTCGGCCCCGCTGCCCAACCGGGCGGCCACAACGAAAAGCCCGGCGCGAAGCCGGGCTTTTCGATCCTGCGCAGGTGCCTCGAGGTGGGGAGCCTTTGCTGGCTCCTGTCCCCTGACTCCTGACTCCTGAACTACATGTCCATGTCGCCCATGCCACCCATGCCGCCCATGCCGCCACCACCACCGCCGCCGCCCTTCTCTTCCTTCGGCGACTCGGCGACCATGGCATCGGTCGTGAGCATCAGGGACGCCACCGAAGCGGCGTTCTGCAGCGCGAAGCGCGTGACCTTGGTGGGATCCAGCACGCCCATCTCGACCATGTCGCCATACTCGCCCGTCGCGGCATTGAAGCCGTAGTTGCCCTTGCCTTCGACGACCTTGTTCACGACCACCGACGGCTCGTCACCGGCGTTCTGCACGATCATGCGCAGCGGCTCCTCGACGGCACGGAGGACGATCTTGATGCCGGCTTCCTGGTCGGGATTGGCACCCTTCAGGCCCTTGAGGTTGCCGCGCGCACGGATGTACGCCACGCCGCCGCCCGGCACGATGCCTTCTTCCACCGCCGCACGCGTGGCGTGCAGGGCGTCTTCGACGCGCGC
>CAZUGY010000100.1:0-15743 GCA_964620265.1 uncultured Alcaligenaceae bacterium | reverse complement strand
GCTCCATCTCGCCCACGCACCAGTTGAGCGCGTTGGGCGCCTGCTTCATGTCGGTGACCACGGGCGCCAGCAGATGCGGGATGCCCTCGTACATCGACAGCTCGAGCATCTTGGGATCGATGAGGATGAGGCGCACCTGCTTAGGTTCCGCCTTGTACAGCAGCGACAGGATCATCGCGTTGACCGCCACCGACTTGCCCGAGCCGGTGGTGCCGGCCACCAGCAGGTGCGGCATGCGCGCGAGGTCGGCCACGATCGGCTTGCCGGCGATGTCCTTGCCGAGCGTCAGCGTGAGCGCGCTCGTGGTGTCGTTGTAGGTGGAGGAGGACAGGATCTCCACGAGGCGCACCGTCTGCCGCTTGGGATTGGGAAGCTCGAGGCCCATGCACGACTTGCCGGGAATCGTTTCCACCACGCGGATGCTCACCACCGACAGCGCACGCGCCAGGTCCTTGATGAGGTTGACGATCTGTGCACCCTTCACGCCCACCGCCGGCTCGATCTCGTAGCGCGTGATCACCGGCCCCGGATAGGCGGCCAGCACGCGGGCCGAGACGCCGAAGTCGGCGAGCTTGCGCTCGATGAGGCGCGAGGTGAACTCGAGCGTCTCGTTGCTGACCGTCTCCTGCGCGGGCGGCGCTTCCTCGAGGAGCGCGAGCGGCGGCAGCTTCGAATCGGGCATGTCGGTGAAGAGCGGCTTCTGCCGCTCCTTGATCACGCGCTCCGACTTGGGCGGTGGTGGTGGCGGCGGCACGACGAGGATCGGCTCGCGATCCTCCTCGTCCTCGAGCTTGATCGCCACGAGGTGCTCGCGCTCCGCCTTGGCCTCCTCGCCGATGCGCCGGTCCTCCGCCACTTCGCGCCGCTTGCGGATCAGCGCGACGAGCGCTTCCACGCCCGCGCCGATGCGCTCCATCACGCGCAGCCACGAGATGCCGAAGAGGAGCGACAGCCCCACCGCGAGGCTCGCGAGAAGCAGCAGCGTGCCGCCGTTGAAGCCGAAGCCGCGCGCCAGGCCGTGTCCGAGCGCGCCACCGAAGGCGCCGCCGGGACCGAGCGGCAAGGTGCCGAAGTGCCATTGGCGCAACGCCTCGAAGGCGGCAGACGCGACGATCACGATAGCGAAACCCACGACGCGCCAGCCGATGGGATGCTCGGAGGGCACGTCCGGATGCGTGGCACGCCGCCAGCCGACGGCGACGAACACTACGCCGCCGATCACCCACCACCACGCCGATGCGCCGAACAGATAGAGCAGGAGATCGGCGATCCAGGCGCCGATCACGCCGCCGCTGTTGCCGATCGCCTCACCGGTGCCCGAGAACGACCAGCCCGGATCGCTGCGCGTATAGGTGAACAGGATGAGCGCGAGGTACGCGACCCCCACGCCCACGAGCAGCCAGAGGGATTCCTGCAGCACGCGCGCGAAGCGCGGGGAGAGCTCACCGGGGGCCGGCGTGCTCAAGCGGCGGTTCGCCGTGGCGTTGCCGTTAAAAAACATTGGTTTGCCGCCGGGAGTTCATGAAAGGCATTATACGCGGGCCGGGGGAAGTCAAGAAGGCGGACGGCGCCGCGCGTCGGCAGGGGCCTTGCGGGGTGCCATCGCTGCAACAGGGACGGCCTGCGCCTTTGAAGCCGGGGGCATCACCCCCAGATGGGCTAAACTCGCCCCGGCTTTTCACGAGGAAGAAGAATCCCGATGTCGACGAAGCATGCCCGCCTCATCATCCTGGGCTCCGGTCCTGCCGGCTATAGCGCCGCAGTATATGCGGCACGCGCCAATCTCGCGCCCGTCCTGATCACGGGCCTCGCCCAGGGTGGCCAGCTCATGACCACCACCGACGTCGACAACTGGCCGGCGGATGCCGATGGCGTGCAGGGGCCCGACCTCATGGCGCGCTTCCAGAAGCACGCCGAGCGCTTCGCCACCGAGCTCGTGTTCGACCACATCCACACCGCGCACCTGCGCGAGCGGCCGATCCGCCTCGAGGGCGACAGCGGCGTGTACACCTGCGACGCGCTCATCATCGCCACCGGCGCCTCTGCGCGTTACCTGGGGCTCCCGTCGGAAGAGGCGTACATGGGCAAGGGCGTGTCCGCCTGCGCCACCTGCGACGGCTTCTTCTACAAGGGCCAGCGCGTGGTGGTGGTCGGCGGCGGCAATACGGCGGTGGAAGAGGCGCTGTACCTGTCCAACATCGCGAGCCACGTCACCGTGGTCCATCGCCGCGACAAGTTCCGTGCGGAGGCGATCCTCATCGACCGCCTCATGGCCAAGACGCGCGACGGCGGCAACATGAGCGTGGTGTGGGACCACACGCTCGACGAGGTGCAGGGCGACGCTTCCGGCGTGACCGGCGTGAAGCTCAAGTCGACCAAGAGCAGCGAAACCATCGACATGCCCGCGCACGGTGTCTTCATCGCCATCGGCCACACGCCCAACACGCAGATCTTCGAGGGCCAGCTCACCATGGCCAACGGCTACATCAAGGTGAAGAGCGGCACCGGGGGCGATGCGACCTCCACCTCGATCCCCGGTGTCTTCGCCGCGGGTGACGTGGCCGATCACGTGTACCGCCAGGCCGTGACCTCCGCCGGCACGGGCTGCATGGCGGCGCTCGACGCCGAGGCGTATCTCGAGGGATTGGGCGCGTAGCGCCCGCCTCCCGCTCCAGCGCCCGCTTTCCGCCCCGCCACCATGGCCAGGCTTGCCGACCTCAAGCAGCTGCTGGCCACGCGCGCCGGCAGTGCCGCGTCCCATGGCGACGTGGAGGCGCCCGGTGCGCGCTCCTCCGAGGCTCGTTCGTCCGGTCCACCCGCCTCGGGCGCCGGAACCTCCGGGCCGGGCGCGATGGCCGGACGGCCGCCGCCCGCCTCCCCGTCGACGCAACAGCCCGCCACGTCGATGCGCCGTGTCCGTGGATCCACCAAGCACGCCGACGGCGACATCGATCTTGCGCAGGCCTTTGCCGACGTCGAGCGGCTTCCTCCCTCCAATCGCGCGCGCATCGAGCGCGAGCGGCCCGCGCCGGTGCCGCAGCACACGCTCGCCGACGAGCGCGACGTGATGATCGCCTCGAAGTACGGCGACCACCCCGCCCCGCAGGCCTGGGACACGGGGCAGGAATACGAGCACGAGCAGACCTTCGTGCGCGCGGGGCTCGGCACCGACATCGCGGGGAAGCTCCGCCGCGGCCACTGGTCGGTGCAGGCCGAGCTCGACCTGCACGGCCTCATCGTGGACGAGGCGCACGACGCGCTGTCCGACTTCATCGTGGCTGCGCGCCACCGGCGCTACCGCTGCGTGCGCGTGATCCACGGCAAGGGCCTGACGTCGCCCAACAAGGAGCCGGTGCTCAAGGGCAAGGTGCGGCGCTGGCTCGCGCACTGGGACGAGGTGCTCGCCTATACCGAGGCACCGCGTCATGCCGGCGGCGGCGGCGCGATCCTGGTATTGCTCAAGGGCAGCTGACGACGGCTCCCCGAAGCGCGCGAGCGCGAGGGAACCCTACCGCGCGGTCATTTCCGGCGACGCCGGCCTGGGCGGCGCCGGCTTGGGCGACACGCCGGAAGGGGCCGGCGAACCTGTCACGGCGCCCGGCGAACCTGTCGCGCCGCCCGGCGCAGTTCCCGGCGCTCCGCTCGCGGCCGAGGTGCCCGCGTCCGCGGCCGCACCCGTGGCAGACGGCACCGCCAGCGCCGTGCGCGACAGCCGCTCCACATGCGGGTCCGACCACGATCCGGTCACGAGGTACTCGTAGCTGAATATCTGGTCGATCGGATTGTCGAGCATCTTCTGCGCGAGGAGCGTGCCCGCGCCCACCGCGGCCCCCACGATGGGATTGGCGAGGAACAGCACTGCCGCCCCGGCCGACACCATCGTCGACAGCGCCGGCTTCACGCGCACCGTGAGCTTCTGCGTCTCGCGCGCGAGGTCGATGTCGCCGCGCAGCCCCACCTGCGCGGCGGGCCCGCTCAACGAGAGGTTCGCGGTGGTCATCACGCCTTCGCGGATGCTGAAGTCGCCCTTGATCTCGTCGAAGGCGAAGCCCTCGCTGAACACGTCGCGGAAGTCGAGCGTGATGCGGCGCGGCAGCTCCTGCAGCGAGAGGATGCCCAACAGCTTGCCGATGCCGGGATCGATCTTGGTGAATTGCCCGGGACCGGTGGCGAGCGAGAGCCGGCCGGTGAGCGACGGATAGTCGAAATCGTTGGGCGCGCCGGACCACTGGAGGTCGCCCGTGATCTTCGTGGGGGCATTGCGCACCGCCACGGGAAAGCCGAAGCGCTCGAGGAAGGCGCCGGCATCGTCGGCGGCGAGGGTCAGCTCCAGCTCGGTGGAGGGATGGTCGCGCGCCACGCGCCACCATCCCTTCGAATCGATGCGACCCGTGGGATTGGACAGCGCCAGCTTGTCGATGCGCCAGTCCGGACCGGACGGCTGCGCGAGGAGCTCGAGGCGTCCCACGTCGTGGCCGCGCAGGAAGAAGGCATCGGCCACGACGTCGAGCTGCGGCCAGGTGTTGCGCGCCTTCCCGGCGACCGGGATCGCGCTCACCGGAGGATGCAGCTCGTCGGGTCCGGGCGGCACGAGACGCACGAGACGGGCCATCACGCGACCGTTGGGCTGCGCCGGCGTGGCGCCGTACCACGTGGCGGTGCCCTCGATCTCGCGCCCCTTGCTGCGGATCTGCCATTGCTCGCCCGCGCGCGTGGCGGTCAGCGACAGGTCGTGCAGCGCGCGGCCGAAGACGTCGAGCCGCTGCGTGGTCACGTCCACGCCATTGAGGGCGAAGCCACGGCTCGTGGCCGCCGGCGCTCCTGCCGCGCCGCTGCCCTGCGCCGTGTCATGGCTCACCACCGCGAGCCACTCGTCGATGTCGAAATCGGCGATCGATCCGCGCACCCACAATCCGGGGCGATCGGCGGTGACCTCGCGCGCCGTGGCCGGCCCCAGCACCAGGAGCGCGCGATCGACCTCGGCGCCGCCCGGCAGCAGCTTGCGCTGTGCCACGAGGCGCAGGCTGTTGCGGTAATCGACCAGGATCGTGTCCTCCACGTCCTTGCCGCCCACCTCGCGCCGGTCGATGCGCAGCGTGGCCGGCTCGGGCGCCGCCTTGCCGACCGGCGCCGGGAGATCGATCGCCACGCCGCGCAGGTCGGAGGTGACCGTCCACGTGGTGGCGCCGTTGCGCGAGGCCGCCGTGAGGTTCCACGGCAGCGTGCCGCTCACGCGATCTGCGATCGGGTGCGCGATCTCGCGGCGCAGCGCGGCCACCTCGGCCGAGCCTTCGGCGGTGATGCGCACGCCACCCTCCGCATTGCGCACGGCGATGCGCGCCTCGCCGCCGTAGAGCGACGCCGTGAGGTCGCGCGACTGCATCGAGTGGTCGCCGAACTCGAGGTGCCCGGCCACGTCGCCCAGCGGCGGCACGCCCGGAATGCGCACCTCGTTGCCGAGGAACTCGAAGTCGCCAGCGACCTTCACGTCCTGCGCCGCGCCCAGCGGCAGCGTGAAGTCGAGCGTGAGACGGCCGTCGCCGGTGGCGGCGACGCCCTTCGTGAAGTGATCGATCCAGCCCGAGACGGGGCTCGCCTCCACGAAGTCGAGGAATGCCTGCGTGGGGCCGGCCGCCTTGCCGGCGATGGTGAGCGCGGGATGCGGCGCGCCGAGGTCGGGGATCGCCACGCTCACCGGGCCCACGCGCGCACCGCCGATCATGCCACTGCGCGCCGCGATCGCCATGCCCGCGCCTTCGAACTTCACGTCGGCATCGATGCCGGTGATGAGCGGCCAGCCGTTCGCGTAGTCGAGCGTCGCATCGGCGACCTTGAAGCCCACGAGGAACTGCCCGCGCTTCGCATCGGCGAAGGGAAAGTCGGCGAGGTTGCCCGACAGCGCCATGTGCACGTCGCTCGCCCGGCCGTCCCGGATGGAGCTGCGCAGCCAGTCGCGCACGCCGGGGCTCAGGGTGAGCGGCAGGTAGCGATACAGGTTGTGCGCATCGGCGCGCGCGAGGGTCGCGCGCAGGTCGATGATGCCCGGTCCCTGCGCCTGCGAGCGCCAGCTGCCGCTCGCCGTGCCCGAGGTGTGCGGCGTGGCGAACTTCACGTCGTCGAGCGACACGCGCACTTCCTCGGGCGTGCGCGACCAGCGCACCTGTCCCGAGGCGCTGGTGAACACGAGCGTTTCGCCGAATACGCGCGGGAGCTTCACGTGCATGTCGCGGCTGTCCAGCGTCAGCGCGCCGTGCGACTCGTCGAAGGTGAAGTTGCCGGACACGCTCTGCGCCCCCGGCAGCGCGTTGTTGGCGGCGATGCCGAAGCGCGCGAAGGCGCCGCTGCCCGAGAAGCTCGACGGCTCGTCGGGTGTACCGGTCCAGGCGAACTTCCCGCCGCTGATGCTGCCGCGCAGGTCGAGCGCCACGAGGTCGTGGCGCACCTGCTCGGGCAGCGGGAAGTGGACCGCGAGCTCGGACAGCGGCGCCACCTCGAGGCGGTCGAAGGACGCGTTGCCGCCGGTGATGTGGCCGTCCGCGCTCTCCTGGGCGACGATCGTGATCGCCACCGGCGCGAGCGTCTGTCCGCTGCGCGTGCGGAAGGTCAGGTCCTGCGTCGTGATCTCGCGGCGGCCGGGCTCGTGCTTCCAGGTGATGCGTCCGCGCAGGTAGTCGAAGTCGAGCTGCGGCAGCTTCGGCGCCGCGTGGCCGCGCACGCCGGTGAGCTCGAGGTCGGCCACCACGCCGCTCGCGCGGCCGTCGGCGAACTGCGTCCACACGCGCAGGGCACCTTCCCCCGCCTCCACCGGCTGCAGCACCTGCACCCAGTCGCGCCAGCGCGCGACGTCGGCATAGTCGAGGCGAAGGTAGAGGTTGCCGCGGGCCGCGCGCCAGTCGCGCAGCGACCCCGCGACGATCTCGCCGCGCAGGTCCAGCGGCGACGCGAGCTCGGGCGGCGGCGAGCCGACGAGGCCGAACCGGATGCCGGTGAAGCTCTGCTCGAGCCGGAACTGCACGTCGTCGAGCACGAGCGGGGGTGCGGCCCGCAGCTCGTCGTTCCACACCAGCCTGGCATTGCTCACCACGATCTCGCGCTGGCGGGCGAGCCATTCGGGGAAGGTGGGACCCCCCACCTGCGCGTCGGGATCGACCTCGATGCCCGCGATGTGGAAGCGGCCCTCGCGGTCGCGGCGGATGGCGAGCTCGGGGCGCTCGATGGTGAGCGAGCGCAGGCGCACGTCCCGGGCGAGGAGCGAGGTCCACGACACCACGAAGTCGATCCTGGGCAACTGCAGCAGCGGTGCGGTCGCCGGCTGCGTGCCATCGCGGACGGCGACGTCCTCGATCGTGATGCCCGGATTCCAGCCGTTCCAGCGCCCCTTGATCGCGCCGATGGTGACGGGCTGCCCGAGGCCGGTGGACAACCGCGCCGCGATCGAATCGCGATACTGGTCGAGGCTGGGGAAGAGCAGGTAGCGGACCGCCACCAGCAGCGCCAGGAAGACGATCACGCCCGTCACCACGACGGAGAAGGCGATGCGCAGAAGGCGGAGAGCGATGCGAGGTGCCACGAAAGCGCGTAGCCGGTACCGGTGACGGAAGGCGCCGGCGAGGGCAGGCATAATGTGCAGCACCCGCTCGCCTTTCTCCCGGATTGTAGCCGAACGGTCCTGCATCGCTCGCGCTGCCACCCCATGGACCTCGCCCGCGCCCTCGAGTTCAGCCGCTACGCCGGCCGCTGCGCCGTCGCCCAGCCGGACCTCGTGGAGGACGTGGTCGCGACGCTCGGC
Source organism: uncultured Alcaligenaceae bacterium (assembly GCA_964620265.1). Classification (GTDB taxonomy): domain Bacteria; phylum Pseudomonadota; class Gammaproteobacteria; order Burkholderiales; family Casimicrobiaceae; genus VBCG01. Next base: position 7,954 of record CAZUGY010000100.1, on the reverse strand, counting down.
GCGCCGTTCGATGTCGCGGCGGCCGCCGCGGCGCTTCCCGACGACCCTGCCGCCCTCGGCCCGGCCTTGCGCCGGCTGCGCATGCGCGCCTTCCTGCACACGATGCTGCGTGACCTCACCGGCCGCGCGGAGATGCCGGAGGTGGGCGCCACGATGACGGCGCTCGCCGAGTCCGCCCTGCAGCACGCCGTGCGCGCGCACGACGCCGCGCTCGCCGCGCTGCATGGCGTGCCGCGCGGCGCGGAAAGCGGCGAGCGGCAAGCGCTCATCGTGGTCGGCATGGGCAAGCTGGGCGGCGGCGAGCTCAACGTCTCCTCCGACATCGACCTCGTCTTCGCCTACCCCGAGGAAGGCGAGACGGACGGCGCGCGCAGCCTCCACAACCGCGAGTACTTCGACCGCCTCGGCAAGCGCGTGATCGGCGCGCTCGACGACGTGACCGCCGACGGCTTCGTCTTCCGCGTGGACATGCGCCTGCGTCCCTACGGCACGAGCGGACCGCTCACCACGTCGTTCGCGAGCCTCGAGACCTACCTCGTCACGCAGGGACGCGCGTGGGAGCGCTACGCCTGGCTCAAGGCGCGCGCGATCACCGGCACGCACCACCACGAGCTCGACGCGCTGGTCACGCCCTTCGTCTTCCGCAAGTACCTGGACTACGACGCCTACGAGGGCCTGCGCGACATCCACCGCCAGATCCGCGAGCAGGGTGCGCGCCGCGATGCGCAGGCGAACGTGAAGCTCGGCGACGGCGGCATCCGCGAGATCGAGTTCATCGCGCAGGCGCTCCAGATCGTGCGCGGCGGGCGCGAGGCCGACCTGCGCGTGCGCGGCACGCTGGCGGCGCTCGCCGCACTCGAGGCGCGCGACCTCATGCCGCGATCGTCGGTCGCGGCCCTGCGCCAGGCCTATCTCTTCCTGCGCGACGTCGAGCACCGGCTGCAATACCGCGACGATGCGCAGACGCACCGCCTGCCCGACGATCCCGTCGAGAAGGCGTGGCTCGCGGAGTCGATGGGGCTCGATCCCGACACCTTCGAGCGCGCGCTCGCGCACCAGCGCAACGTCGTGTCATCGACCTTCGCGCAGACCTTCGCCGACACCAGCGAGGCCCCGGCGGCACGGCCCGCGAGCGGCCAGCGCAGCTACGCATCGCTGTGGCAGGATCCGCGTCCCGACCCCGACCTCGCCGCCGCCCTGCGCGACGAAGGCTTCGCCGACCCCGACGCGCTCGTCACGACACTCGATCGCGTGCGTAATTCCGCGCGCTACCAGCAACTGCCCGCGGCGTCGCGCGAGCGCTTCGACACCTTGTTGCCGCGCGCGCTCGCGGCAGCGGTGGAGCACGCGGGACTTTCCGGCGCGCAGGCGGTATTCGAGCGGCTGCTGGCGCTGCTCGAGACCGTGTCACGGCGCAGCGCGTATCTCGCGCTCCTGATCGAGCATCCGCCGCTGCTGCCGCGGCTCGCCACGCTGATGGCCGCGTCCGCGTGGGCCGCGGAGTACCTCACCCGCTATCCCCTGCTGCTCGACGAGCTCCTCGATGCGAGCGCGCTCCTGGCCGAGCCGTCGTGGGACGAGTGGCGCGCCGAGCTCGCGCGCCAGCTCGCCGAGCGTCCCGCCGACGCCGAGCACCAGATGGACGTGCTGCGTCACTTCCGGCACGCGCAGACCTTCCGCCTCCTCGTGCAGGACCTCGACGGCCGTCTCACGGTGGAGCGCCTCGCGGACCATCTCTCGGCGCTCGCCGACGTCGTGCTCGAAGGCGCGCTCGCCGCCTGCTGGACGTGCCTCAATGGCAAGGAGGCGCCGCCGCCGCGCTTCGCCATCATCGGCTACGGCAAGCTCGGCGGAAAGGAGCTGGGCTACGTCTCCGACCTCGACATCGTGTTCGTGTTCGACATCACGGACGACGATCCCGATGCCGATGCGCGCGAGGTGGCCTACACGCGGCTCGCGCAACGCCTCAACACGTGGCTCACGAGCACCACCCCCGCAGGTCCGCTCTACGACACCGACCTGCGGCTTCGCCCCGACGGCGCCAAGGGCCTGCTCGCCTCCAGCCTGCGCGGCTTCGTGCGTTACCAGCGCGAGCAGGCGTGGGTGTGGGAGCACCAGGCGCTGACGCGCGCCCGCTTCGTGGCGGGGCATGCCGACCTCGGCGCAGCCTTCGAGGCGGCGCGCATCGCGATCCTCACGCAGGTGCCCGACCGCGCGAAGCTCGTGTCCGAGGTCGTGGCGATGCGCCGGCGGATGCTCGCGGGCCATCCCAATCCAACGCCGCTCTTCGATCTCAAGCACGACGACGGCGGCATGGTCGACATCGAGTTCACGGTGCAGTACCTGGTGCTGGCGCATGCGCACGAGCATCCCGCGCTCACGCGCAATGCCGGGAACATCGCGCTGCTCGGCATCGCCGGTGAGCTGGGGCTCGTGCCCGTCGCGCTGGCCGGCGAGGTGGCCAATGCCTATCGCGACTACCGCGCGCTGCAGCACAAGGTGCGGCTCACGGGTGCGGCTCAGGCGCGCGTGGATCCGACGCCGCACGCGGCGCGGCGGACGGCCGTCGCGGCGCTGTGGGCGCAGGTGTTCGGCGGGCCGTGGCGGGAGGTGCCGCGCCCGGCATGAGCAGCGCCGCTCGCCTGGCAAGTCCCCATCGGCGTCCCTGCTCGAATCCCCTGCGTGGCGAGCTCACCGCAGCGCCGTGCAAGGGCCGTGGGGTCGGCCGCCACCGGATCGGCTAGAATTGCCGGTTCGCAACGAGAACGAACCTTTGGAGTGAACCCGCCATGTCGATGGCCGACCGCGACGGATGGATCTGGTACGACGGCAAGCTCGTGCCCTGGCGCGATGCCAACACGCACGTCCTGACGCACACCCTGCACTACGGCATGGGCGTCTTCGAGGGTGTCCGCTGCTACAACACCGTCGACGGCCCGGCGATCTTCCGCCTGCGCGACCACACCAACCGCCTCTTCAACTCGGCGGCCATCTACCAGATGAAGATCCCGTTCACGCGCGACGAGATCGAGGCGGCGCAGATTGCCTGCGTGCGCGAGAACAAGCTCGACTCCTGCTACATTCGGCCGATCGTGTTCTACGGCTCCAATGCGCTCGGCGTCGCGGCCAAGGCCAATCCCGTGCGCGTGGCGATCGGCGCCTGGCCGTGGGGCGCGTATCTCGGCAACGATGCCATCGAGAAAGGCATCCGGGTCAAGACCTCCTCCTTCACGCACCATCACCCCAACATCACGATGTGCAAGGCCAAGGCGGTGGGCAACTACACCGTGTCGATCCTGGCCAACCAGGAGGCGCTGCACGATGGCTACGAGGAGGCGATGCTCCTCGACCCCACCGGCTTCGTGTGCCAGGGCTCGGGGGAGAACGTGTTCATCGTGCGCGACGGCGTGCTCGCGACGCCGGACCTGGGCAGCGGCGCGCTCGACGGCATCACCCGCCAGAGCATCATCACGATCGCCCGCGAGCTGGGCTACACGATCGAGGAGCGCCGCATCTCGCGCGACGAGGTCTACATCGCCGACGAGGCCTTCTTCACCGGCACTGCCGCCGAGGTCACGCCGATCCGCGAGCTCGACAATCGCCCCATCGGCGCCGGCTCGCGCGGGCCCGTCACGCAGAAGCTGCAGGCGGCGTACTTCGACGTCGTGAACGGCCGCGACGCCTCGAAGAAGCACTGGCTGGCGAAGGTCGCGCAATGACCGCAAGTGCGCAGGACGCGCTCGCGCCGGTCACCGTCCAGGCCAAGGACCTGCCGGTGTTCTGCCCGAACAAGTCGATGCCGCTGTGGTCGTCGCATCCGCGCGTGTTCCTCGACATCGCGCCCACGGGCGAGGTGATGTGCCCGTATTGCGGCACGCGCTACGTGCTCGCAGGCGGACCGCTTCCCGGGGCGCATTAGCCCCCGAGCGACCCACGTGGCCGGCGAACGCATCCTCATCGTCGCGCCGAGCTGGGTCGGCGATGCCATCCTCTCGGAGCCGCTCGTCGCTCTCCTGCGCGAGCCGTTCGAGGATCCGGGCGTGGACGTGCTGGTGCCGCCGTGGTGCGCGCCGGTGTACGCCCGCATGCGCGGCATCCGCCGCATCGTGGAAAGCCCCTTCGGCCACGGCAAGCTCGATCTGGCCGCGCGGCGACGGCTCGCGCGCGAGCTGTCCACCGAGGGCTATACCCACTCCTTCGTGCTGCCGCAATCGTGGAAGTCGGCGCTCGTCCCCTTTCTCGCGCGCATCCCCAAGCGCGTGGGCTACCGCGGCGAGGCGCGCTGGGGATTGCTCACCGATGCGCGCCATCTCGACGAGAAGGCGATGCCGCGGCTCGTGGACCGCTTTGCCGCGCTCGCCATGCCCAAGGGCGCGCTGGTGCCGATGCCGCCCTCGCCCATCCTCGTGCCTGACCGCGCCAATCGGGGCACGGCCATGCGCGCCCTGCACCTGAAGACCGATCGTCCGGCGGTGGCCCTGTGCCCCGGCGCGGAGTACGGCCCGGCCAAGCGCTGGCCCCCCAACCAGTTCGCCGAGCTCGCGGCGATGTTCCTCGACGACGGGCTCGACGTGTGGATCGTGGGCTCGCCCAACGACCGCGTCGCGGCCGATGCCGTGCGCAACTCGCTCGGCAACAACATCAACAAGGTCCGCGACCTGACCGGCAAGACCGACCTCGGGACCGCCATCGACCTCCTCTCCATGGCGTCGCTCGTGGTGTCCAACGACTCGGGCCTCATGCACGCGGCGGCGGCGGTGGGCGTGCCGGTGCTGGCGCTCTTCGGATCGTCGTCGCCCACCTACACGCCACCCCTCTCCCCGCTCGCGCAGGTCGCGCGCATCGACATCCCGTGCAGCCCCTGCTTCCAGCGCGAGTGCCCGCTGGGCCACTTCCGCTGCATGCGGGAGCTGAAGCCGCCGATCGTCTACAATCTGGCGCGCACCATCCTTCCCGCCCACCTCTCCCTCCGACTGCGCCGCGACTGACCCGGCTGGCGCGCCCTCATCCCGCCCACTTCTGCGACCGACTGCACCGCACCCGGCACGATGGCCAAGGCCCGCACGCCCGCGATCTACACCTCGCCGCACGACGTCGCCACGGCGTTCTACCAGGCGTTCGAGGCGCAGGACATCGATGCCATGATGGCCACCTGGGCCGAGGACGAGGACATCGTCTGCGTGCATCCAGGCGGGGCCCGCGTGGTGGGCTACGACGCCGTGCGCGCCGCGTGGGAGCAGATCTTCGCCGGGGACACGCGGCTCAAGTTCCGCCTGGAACACGTGGTGGCGATGGACACCGTCGGGCTCGCGATGCAGTCCGCGATCGAGCACGTGTACTCCGCCGATGGCTCGGCGCGCGGCGCCGCCGCCGCGACCAACGTCTTCATGCGCACGCCCTCCGGCTGGCGAATGGTGTGCCATCACGCCTCGCCGGTCACGTCGGTGGTGATGCCGCAACCGTCGGGGCCGCTGCACTAGGACGTTCGCGGACCGCGGCGTCGCTTCAGCGCCGCGGTGCGGCGAGGCCGCCCAGGAGCGAGGCCCCCCCCAGCAGGGAGGCAAGGAGCACCTGCAAGCCCACCGCCACCCCCAGCAGCACGGCCTTTTCCGGCGGCACGCCCAGCGGGGCGAGGAGTGCCAGGTAGCCCGCCTCGCGGATGCCCCAGCCGGCGAGCGTGACCGGTATCATCGCCAGCAGCATCACCAGCGCGGTCCCGCACACGATCACGGCGGCGGGTGTGTCGATCCCGAGGCTGCGCGCGGTGAGCAGCGCGCCGACGCCCGCGAAAACGTAGCCCGCCACGGCGGTGGCGATGCAGAACGCGACGTCGCCGCCGCGGGTCCCGAGCCGGCCGATCCGCTCCACGAATCGTCCCACCCGCGACGACGACGGGCGCAGGCTCCACCGCTTCGCCAGCAGCGCGACGCAAAAGAGCAGCACGCATGCGGCGCCGCCCAGCCCGACCACGCCCGCGCCCGCCACGAGCCAGGGCCGCAAGACGGCCACCGGCCAGAGGAGCGCGATCGCCGCGAGCGACAGGCAGGCCGCGCCGAATGCGCCGTAGACGCGATCCCCGAGCATCGCCGCGACGGCGTCGGACAGGCGCACGCCCCACGACCGCCATCGTCCCACCCGCCATGCGTCGCCGCCCACGAAGGAGGGCAAGGCCTGGTTGACGAAGATACCCTCGACATAGGCGAAGAAGCTCGGCACGAATCCCGGCACGGTGCTCATGCGGCTGCCGATGCGCACCCAGCGCAGCGTATTGAGCGCGGCCTGCACGAGCGTCAGCGCAGCGCCGGCCACCACGGCCACCGCCACCGAGTAGCGCAGTGCCGCCGCGAGCGCATCGCGATCGAGCCCGCGGGCGATGAGCGCATAGATCGCCACGACCACCGCCAGGCGCAGCGCGAACGCCAGCGCCTTGCGCGCCACCGGCTTCATGTCGAACGTGACGGACGCGGACGGCGCTACGTCGCGCTGCCGCCCACCGTGAGCCCATCGATGCGCAACGTGGGCTGGCCCACCCCCACCGGCACGCTCTGCCCGTCCTTGCCGCAGGTGCCCACCCCCGCGTCCAGCGCCAGGTCGTTGCCGATCATCGACACCCTGGTGAGCGCGTCGGGGCCGTTGCCGATGAGGGTCGCGCCCTTCACGGGATAGGTGAGCTTGCCGTCCTCGATCATCCACGCCTCGGCCGCGGAGAACACGAACTTGCCGCTCGTGATGTCGACCTGCCCACCACCGAAGTTGGCGGCGTACAGGCCCGACTTCACCGACGCGATGATCTCGGAAGGCGGGCACTCGCCCGCGAGCATCACGGTGTTGGTCATGCGCGGCATCGGCAGGTGCGCGAACGACTCGCGCCGCCCGTTGCCCGTGGCGGGCGTACGCATGAGACCGGAGTTCATGCGGTCCTGCATGTAGCCCTGCAGCACGCCGTCCTCGATCAGCACGGTGCGCTGCGTGGGATGGCCCTCGTCGTCGACGTTGAGCGAGCCGCGGCGATCGACGATCGTGCCGTCATCGACGACCGTGACGCCGCGCGCCGCCACCAGCTGCCCCACGCGGCCGCTGAAGGCGCTCGTCCCCTTGCGGTTGAAGTCGCCTTCGAGCCCGTGGCCGATCGCCTCGTGCAGCAGGATGCCGGGCCAGCCGTTGCCGAGGACCACCGTCATGTTGCCCGCCGGCGCCTCGCGCGCGGAGAGGTTCAGCACCGCCTGGGCGACGGCCTCGCGCGCGTAGCGGTCGAGCATGTCGTCGGTGAAGTAGACATAGTCGAAGCGTCCGCCGCCACCGGAGTGCCCCTGCTCGCGACGGCCGTTCTCCTCCACGATCACGGTGATCGACACGCGCACCAGCGGCCGGACGTCGGCCACGATCTGCCCGTCGCTGCGCGCGACGAGGATCGTCTCGTGCTCGCCGGCAAGCGAGGCCATCACGTGCGTCACGCGCGGATCGTGCGCGCGGGCGAGCTTCTCGAGGCGCTCGAGGAGCGCCACCTTCGCGTGCTCGGCGAGGCTGCCCACCGGGTCCGCCTGCGTATACAGCGCGTGCGCGTCGCCGTGACGGTCGATCGGCGCAACGGCCGACTGCCCCTGGCGGCCGATCGCGCGCACCGCCTGCGCGGCTTCCGTGAGCGCCGCGAGCGAGATGTCGTCGGAATAGGCGAAGGCCTGCTTGTCTCCCGCGACCGCGCGCACGCCCACGCCGCGATCGATGCTGAACGTGCCCGACTTCACGATGCCTTCCTCGAGGCTCCATCCCTCGAACCGCGCATGCTGGAAGTAGAGATCGGCGAAGTCGACGTCGTGCTCGTGGATCTGCGCCAGCACCTGCGAGAGCGCGGCGCGGTCGAGGTTGCCGGGAGCGAGGAGGCATTGCTCGGCTTGGGCGACGAGCGAGGGGGAGACAGGCATCAGGAGTCAGAGGACAGAGGACAGAGGACAGA
>CAZUGY010000099.1:12981-16018 GCA_964620265.1 uncultured Alcaligenaceae bacterium | reverse complement strand
TCGCGCGCTGCCACTGAAAGATGCAGCCGGGGTGCCATTCGTCTACTGCCTGCCGAACGTTGCGCTTGAAATGCTTCATCGCGTCGACCGCAATGCCGGCGGCACGCTCCAAATCAGCGCTCAGGTTACCAACCCTGCGACAAGGGAATCATGCATTGAAGACGGCGAATGCCCGGTACACGGTTCAGTCCCATCAGACTTCGCACGGAGTTAGCTATGAGACAGCCAGGAGCGACTTGCGCGAGCTCTCCGAACAAGGCTTCCTGGAGCAGCGCAAGTCAGGTCGCGCATTCGTCTTCGTGCCCATCGCCAACCTGCGCGCGAAGCTCGAAGGCAAACCGACCGCCTCGCCGTGATCGGCGTTTGGTTACTTCGTCCAGGTTCAGACCGTCGGCACCGTCCCGCCGTCGAAAGTGAGGACCCTCATCGGATGCGAGGCGGTGCCTGGAACTCACACCGCACCGCGGTCACGTACCCGGCGGAAGCAGCCCCCCGACGTCGTCCGGATAGCCGGCGGACTTGAACGCGCGGGCTTTCGCGGCAAAGTACGCCTTGACCCACGCGAACCGGTCGCCGGTCCTCGACAGGCCCACCGAGCCGGCAATGCTGGCCAGACTGATCGGCTTGCCGGCAGCGGCCCAATTCCCTTCGGTGATGTCGGTGATCACGACCTGGCAACTCCCGCCGGCGTTCGCGGCGGACGTATCCTGCCCCGTGGCGGCCATGAGGGCGGCATTCACACCCGCCTGCACCTCGTTCTTGTGCTGCGTGTTCATGTAGCCCTCGGGAATGCGCACGTCCACGAGAAAGCATCCGGGCGGCCGCACGTAAGTCCTGTCGGTCCGGCCGCCGGCCCACCAGTTTCCGGCCTTGACCTCGTCGTAGATGACCCACGCGAACGCGTGGCCGCCTTCGGTGCCGGCCCCGCCCTCCATCTGGATCATCAGCGCGGTCAGGCGTGCGGAGAGGTCGGCTTTCTGGGCATCGGTCAATGTGCCCTCGACATAGCGAACATTCATGATCGGCATTGCGAGCTCCTGGCAGAGAAGGATGGGGAATCACATCACCGTCTCGACGAACAGCACGTCGGCGGTCCCGGTGGTTGCGTAGGCGATGCTGTCCACACCCCACACGGCCGCGCTGTCGCGGCGCTCGAGCGCGGTGCCGTTGAACGTGACGGCGCCGTCGATCACGAACGCGTAGACACCGTGACGCGGCGAGATTGTCGGGTAGGTCCGTTGGGCAGCTTCGTCGGCGACGTAGCGCGACACGCGCACATCCTGCGGAATGGGGAGCGCGCCGGTGGCATCGCCCACGAGCGGAACGAGCTTGTTGCGGCCGGCCTGCGCATCGAAGTGGCCGCGGTGATACGAGGGCGGCAGGTAGAGCTGCGCAGGAAGGAACCAGATGTAGATGGCGTTCATGTCCTCGCTGCGCAGGTTGAGCTCGGAGTGCTTGCCGCCTGACCCCGCGGAGAAGACGTAGTAGTCGTTGCGCGTCAGCTGGTCCACGTTGCCCACGGTGTTGACGTGCGTGAGCTCGCCGCCGAGCACGAACGCGCAGATCACGAAGTCGTGATGGGGGTGCATGTTGTAGCCGCACCCCGTGCCGCTGAAGACTTCGTCGCCGAAGACACGAATGCGGCCGAAGCCCGCGCGCCCCGACTGGTAATCGTTGAAGTTGAAGCTGGAATGCCGCGTGATCGCCGCGTCCGGGTGGCCCGCGATGTAGCTCGAGGTGGGGCCGGTGGACTTCAGCTTCGACAGGCCGCGCTCGCCGGCGCGAAGGGTGAAGGAGCCTTGCATGGATGTCTCCGGTCAGAAGCCCGGGCGCGCGGCGACCGCGGCCTCGGGCTGATGGGGGGCATAGGGGATCTCGACCATTTCGAAGCGGTGCTTCGGGGTGCCGCAGTCGTAGCAGCACCAGTCGTCCGGGATGTCGGCCCAGCGGGTGCCGGGCGCGATGCCCTCTTCGGGAAGACCCAGGCGTTCGTCGTAGAGGAAGCCGCAGCCGAGGCACAGCCACGTCTTGTAAGGGGTATCGGTCATGGAGAATCCCTCCGTAAACAGTTGATCTTCATGGTCACGATACTCATACAATTTAGTAGTGCGTGACGCATGACGTATTTATATCATGCGTCACGCACTACTGACAAGCAGGCACGGTAGAATGTCGCATTCGAACTCGACGCGTGGTGGGGATGAGCATCTTGGATGACCAAGCCGGGACCCTTCGAGGCCAGGTCCTGGAGCGCGTACGCACCGGAATCGTGAGCGGACGGACGGTGCCCGGGACCGTGTTCTCGGTGCCGTCGCTGGCAGGCGAGCTGGGCGTGTCGACCACGCCGGTGCGCGAAGCGCTGCTCGAGCTCGCCCGCGACGGGCTCGTCACCCCGATGCGCAACCGCGGTTTTCGCGTGGAAGCGATGTCCGCCACGGAGCTCGACAACCTCTTCGCGCTGCGCGAGCTCCTCGAGACCTACGCGCTCGAGATCGTGGCCCGCGCGCGCATCACCGATACCGACGAGCTGCGGCGACGCGCCGACGAGGTCGCCGCCGCGGTGAAGGCGGGCGACGTGCTCCGCTACGTCGCCGCCGACCGTGCCTTTCACGCGGCGCTGGTCGAGCGCGCCGGCAATCCCCGCCTGACGCGGCTCGTGCTCTCCCTGCGCGACGACATGCGCCTGTACGGCATCGATTCACCGGAGGGACGCGAGCGGCAGGCGGCCTCGGTGATCGAGCACTACGAGATGATCGACGTGGCCACGCGCGGCGACGTCGCGCGCGCGGCGCCGCTCGTGCGCCAGCACATCATGTCGTGGAAGCCGCTGTTCGCCGCGGCGTTGACGCAGGCGAGCGGAGCACGATAGGACCCTGCCGCATTTCGTCGTCGATCAATTCGGGCGTACTCTGGCGAGCCCAAGCAACCGGGCGATTGCAAACGCGATCATGGCCCCGACGCACTGAGCGACCACGAACGCAGCGACGTGACGCGGTGCAATTCCGGCGAACGTGGGAGTGAACGCCCGCGCGAGGGT
>CAZUGY010000099.1:0-12881 GCA_964620265.1 uncultured Alcaligenaceae bacterium | reverse complement strand
GTCGCGCGACCAGACTGACCAAGGGGTTGAAGTGCGCTCCGGAAATCGGCGCAAAGACGAGAATGAGGACGAACAGTCCGCAGCCCGTGGCAAGGCTGTTGGCGAGCAGTGCCATGCCGTCGTTGCCCGGCGCCATGCGCTCGCCCATCGTGCCCGATCCGACGACCACGGCGAGCAACATGGAGGTGCCGATGAACTCCGCGAGTACGGCGCGGCCCAGGTCACTCACGATGATCGGCGGCCGATGTCGTCGAGGTTCCGCTTGAGGGCGAGCCGGTCGAGCTTGGCAAGCGGCAAGCTCGTGAACAGGCGAATACGAGTGAGGAGCATGTGGCAGGCCTCCGAGAATGCCCGCCGCTGCGCTTCCTCGTTGCCTTCGGCCGCGGCCGGGTCGGGAATGCCCCAATGCGCCGTCATCGGCTGCCCCGGCCACACGGGACACACCTCGCCTGCCGCGTTGTCGCAGACCGTGATCACGAAGTCCATCTGTGGCGCATCGGGTCTGGCAAAGACATCCCAGGCCTTGCTCGACAGGCCGTCGATCGGCAGGCGTCGAGCCTCGAGAAGCTCCAACGCCTTCGGATGGACCTGACCTTTCGGCTGTGACCCCGCAGAGTACGAGTTGAAACGACCCTGGCCGATCTCGCGCAGCAGGGACTCCGCCATGATGCTGCGGGCGGAGTTCCCCGTGCACAGAAAGAGCACGTTGTAGGGCCTGTCGACAGCGGTCATGCGCAGCAGGCCTTTCTTGTGGGCGCAGTATTCACGGTCTTCGCAGCCGGTCCGCAGCATTGCGCGACGGTGCTGCTGCACGCGCTGACTTCTGCCGGCGCGTCCGTGTCGCCGTAGACCGGAACGCTGTCGAGCGTGTGGAAAGCCTCCCACGCGATGCCCTGCGGATCTTTCGTCCAATGCTTGTTGCCGCGCGCGTAGCAGCAATTCACGTTGGGCTCGTCGAACACGCCTTCGGGGTCGGCCCGCGCGAATTGCGCGCGAATCGCGCCAAGCTCGTCCGCCGATTCGACCTGCAGCCCGAGGTGGTTCAATCCGGTTCGCGTCGTGCGCTGCGAGATCGCGAAATTCACGCGAGGATCGTCGAGCATCCACTTGGCGTAGTCGGGTTTCTCGACCGACGGCGGCATGCCGAACAGATCGGAATAGAAACGAATGCTGGCGGTCAAATCGGGCACGCCGAGGTGTACGTGGAATCTACGCATCACTTGCTCCTCTTGCGCGCGGAGGTCGGCCTGCATGCGGGCGGCGCGCACGGCGTGACGCATGCTTCATCGCCGCTCGCGCGGCAGCAGTTTTCGGTGAGATAGCCGATGAGTCCGTTCATTGCCGCCACGTCCGGCCGATACCAGATGAAACGGCCGTCACGGCGGTCCTCGATCAGGCCGGCATTGGCCAGCTCCTTGAGATGAAACGAGAGCGTGGCCGGCGCCAGCTCGAGCTCGAGCACGATGGCGCCTGGGGTCAGCCCGTCGCGGGCGTGCTCGACGAGCAGCCGGAAGATCGCCAGGCGTGTCTCCTGCGCGAGGGCGGCAAGCGCCGTGACCGCTCGAGCAGCGTCGGTGATCGGCTGAATCTGCGACGCTAACTGTTCCATGTTTCCAGTATTATAGAATTAATGTTCGATGTCAAGCCTTCATGCCTGGCTCCATCTCTCACCCCGAGGTTGCGCAGCGCCGTAGAGCTCTTGTCTGCCATCGCGGGGGGGGCGGCCCCTGCACGACGAAGGCCAATGACTATGTAGCCGTCTTCCCCAAACCCGCAGCGGACGATGGCGCGCGGCGAGGACGACATCGCTGCCCAGTCGTCGGCAGCACCAGGCCGCGCCGAGTGCAGCGTCCTCCGCTAGAATCGCGCTCCGCGGCTCCGATGCGAACGGCATCCGGAGCCGCGCATCACTTTCAGCGTTCGATCCGCCTCCGTGAACCTCCCCCTCCGTCAACTCCTCCGCGACATCAACACGCTCGCGTGGCCGGTGCTCGTCGCGCAGCTCGCCGTCATGGCGTTCGCCGTGATCGACACCGTGATGGCCGGCCGCCACACGACGGAGGATCTCGCGGCGGTGGGTATCGGGGCCTCGATCTACTTCAGCGTGTTCGTCTCGCTCATGGGCGTGCTGCTGGCGGTATCACCCATCGTGGCCCAGCTCCTGGGCGCCAAGCGCCTGGACGAGATCGGCGAGCAGGTGCGGCAAGCCGGATGGCTCACGGCAGCACTCGGCGTGCTGTCGATCGTGGTGTTCTCGTTCCCGGAGCCGCTGCTCGCCCTGAGCAAGGCGCCGCCCGAGATCGAGGCCAAGGTGCGCGCCTATCTCGTCATCGCCGCGTGGGGCACGCCCGCGGCGCTGGGCCTGCGCCTCTTCGCAAGCTTCACCACCGCGGTGTCGCTGCCACGGGTGCTGATGACGCTGAACCTCGTCGGCCTCGCGATCAAGGTGCCCCTCAACTGGATCTTCGTATTCGGCAACCTGGGCATGCCGGCGATGGGCGCGAGCGGCTGCGCGCTCGCCACCACGATCGTCAACTGCCTCATGTTCCTCATGGCATGGGGCTGGTGCGCCACGGCCGCCGACTATCGTCCCTACGCCGTGTTCGCGCGCTGGACGCGCCCGCGATGGCGCGACATGCGCCATCTGCTCACGCTGGGCTTGCCCATCGGCATGACGATCCTCGTCGACGTGACGGCGTTCACCTTCATGGCGCTCCTCATCGCCCGCCTGGGCGCCGTCAACTCCGCGGCGCACCAGATCGCCGCGAACGTCGCCGCGGTGATGTACATGCTTCCGCTCGCGCTCGGCAATGCGGTGAGCGTGCTCGTGGGACAGGCGCTCGGCGCGCATCGCTTCGACCTCGCGCGCCGGACCGGCACCACCGGCCTCGGGATCACGCTCGTGCTGGCGGTGCTCTGCGGCTCCGCGCTCGCGCTGGCCGCGCCGCTCGTCGCCTCGGCCTACACCGGCGACGCGGCCGTCGTCGGCGTGGCCGCCACGCTCCTCGTGATCGTGGGCGCCTATCACGTGTTCGACGCGCTGCTCGTGATGACCGTGAGCGCATTGCGCGGCTACAAGCGCACGGTGGTACCGCTCGTGTGCAATGCGCTCGGGCTGTGGGTCGTGGGGCTTGCCGGAGGCTACGTGCTGGGCCTCACCGATCGCGTGGACCTCGCGGGGCTGGGACTCGTCACGCCGCTGGGCGTGCGCGGCTTCTGGATCGCGGCCGTCATCGGCATGATCGTGGCCGCGGTCGGCATCCTGGGCTACTTCTTCGCGGTGAGCATGCCCGGGCGCGCGCGACGCAGCCAGCTGCGCATCGAGGGTGCGAGCGCTGCGCCCTAGCCACCGGCGTGCCGCAGCCGTCGTCGCGGGCTCAGGGCTTGATCGCTTCCACTGCCGACCGTCGCGATGCGGCATGACTGCCGCGGGCACGAAGTGTAAACGCTGCGCGTCAGGAGCCGAGCGTGAGCATGACGGGAGCGTGGTCGCTCGTGCCCACGTCGGCCAGCACGCGGCAGTCCACGACCCGATCCGCGATGTGCCTCGAGGCGAGAAGGTAGTCGATGCGCCAGCCGATGTTGCGCCTGCGCATGTCGCGCCATGGCGGCCACCAGGTGAAGAGGCGCTCGTTGTCCGGATCCGTGAGGCGGCCGACATCCACGAGCTGGTCGCCAAGCAACGCATCGAAGAGGTCGCGCTCCTCCTGCCGCTGCCCGATCGCGTCCGGACGGCGCTCGCGTGGATGCACGTCGACGTCGCGGCGCGCGATGTTGATGTCGCCGCACAGCACCACGTCGCGCCCTTCGGCCTCGAGGGCGCGTGCCCACGCCACCAGTGCCTGGAGGAAGCGAAGCTTGGCAGCGTAGTCCTTGCCGCCATTGGGCACGTACACCGACGCGAGCACGAGGTTGCCCACGGCCACCTGCACCATGCGCGTTTCCATGTCGAAGTCGGGGTGCGCGAACGCCGGTGCGTCGAGGAGCTCGCGCCGGAGGTGAAGGGACACGCCCGAGTAGCCGCCTGCTCCGTGCCAGAACGCGTGATAGTCCGCGAGCTTGCAGCTGTCGGGCACCTGGTCGGGCCGCGCCTTGATCTCCTGCAGGCAGACGACGTCGGGCCGGTCGCGCTCCAGCCATTCGCACAGCTGCGCCTGGCGCGCGCGGATGCCGTTCACGTTCCAGGTGGCGATCTTCATCGCCGTTACCCTCCCGGATCAGAACGCGACGCGATCGGCGCCCTTGAGCTTCAGCATCTCCCGCGCCTCGGCCGGCGTCGCGATCTCGAGCCCGAGCTCCTCGAGGATCCGCCGCGCCTTGCCCACCTGGTCCGCGTTGGACGCCGCGAGCTTGCCGCGGCCGATCCAAAGGCTGTCCTCCAGCCCCACGCGCACGTTGCCGCCCATCACCGCCGACATCGCTGCGATGTACATCTGGTTGCGTCCGGCACCGAGCACCGACCACAGGTAGTCCTCGCCGAACAGGCGATCCGCGGTACGCTTCATGTGCAGCACGTCTTCCGGATGCGGGCCGATGCCGCCGCGGATGCCGAACACCGACTGGATGAAGAGCGGCGGCTTGACGAGCCCGCGATCGAGGAAGTGCGCCGCGGTGTACAGGTGCCCGATGTCGTAGCACTCGATCTCGAAGCGCGTGTCGTTGTCGGAGCACGACTGCAGGATGTGCGCGATGTCGCGGAACGTGTTGCGGAAGATGCGATCGTCGCTGTTCGCGAGATACGGCTTCTCCCACGCGTGCTCGAACTCCTTGAAGCGGTCGAGCATCTCGTAGAGCCCGAAGTTCATCGAGCCCATGTTGAGCGAGGCCACCTCGGGCTTCAGCAGCAAGGCAGGCTGGAGACGCTCCTCGACCGTCATGGTCGGCGCGCCGCCGGTGGTGAGATTGATCACCACGTCGGAGGCCGCCCTGATCTTCGGCAGGAATTGCCGGAAGAGCGCCGGGTCCTGGCTCGGGCTGCCGTCGGCGGGATTGCGCGCATGCAGATGCACGATCGCGGCACCTGCCTTCGCCGCCCCGATGGCGGCGTCGGCGATCTCGTCGGGCGTGACCGGCAGGTGCGGCGACATCGACGGCGTGTGGATGGCGCCCGTCACGGCGCAGGTGATGATGACCTTGGATTGCTTGGCTGCCATGGTGTGAAAGTCCTCGTTCAGCGACCCTTCTTGCGGATCTTGGTGACAGTGCCGGCATCGGCCTGCCCTGCGTCGACCGTTGCCCCGTACAGCGACGCGGCGCGGAAGCCGGCCGACAGGAAACGCACGAGCTGGTCGATGGCGGCCTCCTCCCGGTCCCCGTCCCGCAGCGCGACGCCCGTCATGCTCTCCGGCGGATGCAGCATACGCAAAGGACCCGCCATCGAATAGAGGATCGCCCCGCACATGAAGTTGTAGCGCCAGATCACGTCCTCGATGGCGAGGTGGGGCAGGATGGCGCACAGCGCCGACATGAACCGGCTGCGCAGCGGCTCGAAATGCACCTTGAGATACGAGAACTCCGCTTCGCCCGGGTGTGACACCGCGCGCGCCTGGAACTGCATCACCACGAGCGCGCGCTCGTGGCCGAGCGACTCCTGGCGCAGGTGCAGGATGGGACGGACGAACGCATCGACCACGTCCTCGATCGCCGGCTGCCGACCGCGCGCCATGCACGCATCGAGGCGGTCGAGACGCTCCCGGTTGACCGGCCCCATGCGGCGCCCGAACATCTCCTCGAAGAGGCGCTCCTTGCTGCCGAAATGATAGTTGACCGCCTGGGTGTTGATGCTGGCGGCCACGGCGATGGTGCGCACGGTGACCGCCGCCGGGCCGTTCTCGGCAAAGAGCTTTTCGGCGACGTCGAGGATGAGGTTGCGCGTATCGATGCCGCGCGGCGTGCGGGCCTTCAAAACAGCTTCGAGGGGAGGAACGTGGCGATTCCGGGGAAGGTCATGAGAACCGCCACCGCCACCACCATCAGGAAGAAAAACGGCAGTGCGGCATACGACACGAAACCGAGACTGCGCCCGGACATCAGCTGCATCACGAAAAGATTCAGGCCCACGGGCGGCGTCACCATGGACATCTCTACCATGAGGACCATGTACACGCCAAACCAGATGAGGTCAATCCCCGCGGCCTGCACCGTGGGCAGCAGGAGCGAGCTCGCGAGGACCACGATCGACACGCCGTCCAGGAAGCAGCCCAGGATCGCGAAGAGAATCGTGAGAATCGCGAGGAGTCCCGCGGCGCCGAGCTCGAACGATCCGATGAAGCCCGCGATCCACTTCGGCAACCCCGTGAAGTCCATGGCCGCCGACAGGAAGAGCGACCCCATGATGATGAACGCGATCATGCACGACGTGCGCGTGGCCTCGCGCACGCTGTCGGCGAATGCCTTGCGCGTGAGCGTGCCGGAGAGGGCGCAGAGAACGAGCGACCCCACCACGCCGATCACCGCCGACTCCGTAGGCGTGGCGATGCCGGTGTAGATCGCGCCGATCACGAGCACGATGAGGAGGCAGATCGGAATGAGATGCTTGCCGAGCCGTATCTTCTCGAGGAGCGATATCGAAGGCTCGGCGGCCGGCATCTTCGCCCGGTTGCGCAGCGCCCATATCGTGATGTAGCCACTGAAGAGCAGCATGAGCAGCACGCCCGGCCCCACACCCGCGGCGAACAGCCGCGCGATCGACACCTCCGCGGCCACGCCATACACGATGAACGTGATCGACGGCGGGATCATGATGCCGAGCGTGCCCGCGCCGGTGAGCGCGCCCATGCTCATGCGCGCATCGTAGCCCCGCTTGGCAAGCTCGGGGAGCGAGATGCGGCCGATGGTGGCCATCGTGGCCGCCGACGATCCGCACGCCGCTGCGAAGATGCCGCAGCCGACCACGTTCACGTGCAGGAGCCGTCCCGGAACCCGGTTGAACCACGGCGCCAGCCCGCGGAACATCTCCTCCGACAACCGGCTGCGGAACAGGATCTCGCCCATCCAGATGAAGAGCGGCAGCGCCGTGAGCGTCCAGTTCGCGCTGCCGCCCCAGATCGTGGTGGCCATGATGCTGCCGGCCGGAGCATCCGTGGCCACGAGGAACACCAGGAGCCCGGTCCCCAGCAGCGCCATCGCGATCCACAGTCCCGCGCCCAGCAGCAGGATGAGCGTGACCACGACGCCCAGCGTGAGCAGTCCGATGTCCATGGGCTCAGACGGTCGAAGGCTGGGCTTCGTCGCGCGGATACGAAGTCGTACCCGTCAGGAGGAAGCGGACGAGGTTGTCGATCATCAGGATGGCGAGCGCCACGAGCCCGAACGCCATCACCGATTGCGGGATCCACAGGGGCACGGCAAACGTGCCCTGGCCCATCTCGTTGAACGCGTACGACTGCCACGTCATCACCACGACGTGCCAGGCGAAGTAGCCCACCACGATGTTGCCCAGCACGAGGCAGAGGAGCTCGGCGCCCTGCCGCGTGCGACCGCGCAGCTTGCCGAGCAGGAGGTCCACCCGGATATGTCCGCCGGTATTGAAGGTGTGCGCCAGGGCGAGGAACGAGCTTGCCGCCATCGCGTAGCCCGCGAACTCCGCGGTCCACGGCACGACCACGTGCAGCAGGCGGGCCACGATCTGGATGATCACGCACAGCGCGATGGCGATGAGCGCCACTCCCGCGAGGATGCCGCACGCCGCGTAGAAGCGATCGAGCGTGCGGCGCACCCCGCCCTGCCGCGCTGGCGTCATTTCGACTTCATCGCCTTCAGCACCGTTGCGCCGTCGGGTCCCGCGCGCTTCTCCCAGTCACGCGCCATCGAATCGCCGACGGTACGCAGCTCCGCGAGGAATGCGGCGTCCGGCTTCAGGATGATCATGCCCTCCTTGGCGAGCCGCGCCTTGGTTTCCTCACCCTCGCGCGCGGCCCATTCCCAGCCACGCTTCTGCGCATCGGCCGCGGCTTTCAGCACGGCATCGCGGATGTCCTTGGGCAGCGCATCGAAGGCCTTCGTGTTGACGATGATGGTGTCCTTGGAGTGCGTGGCCTCGAGATCGATGAAGTACTTGGCATAGTCCCACGCCTGGGTTGCCACGCCCGTCGTGGAGGACGTGAGCGTGGAATCCACCACACCCATCGTGAACCCCTGGCCGAGCTCGGAAGCCTGCAGCACGGTGGGCGTGGCGCCCACGAGCTCGGCGAAACGCGATGCCGTGGGACCCCAGCTGCGTTGCTTGGTCCCCTTCATGTCCGCGAGCTTGGTGATCGGCTGCTTGCTGATCATCCCCATGCCGGGAAAGGGCACCGTGTACAGGATGGTGATCCCCTGCTCGGCGAGCTTCTTCTCTATGTAGGGCTGGGACAGCTTGGTGAGCCGTGCCGACTCCGCGAAGCCCTGCGCCTGGAACAGCAGCACGTCCACCTCGAAGAAGGCGAACTCGTTGCCGTACGCGGGCAGGTTCGTCTCCGCGATGGGCACCTGTCCCGTCTGCACGGCGCGCTTGATCTCCGGCAGCTTGAAGAGCGACCCGTTGGAATGGACGGTGATGTCCAGGCGGCCGTTGGTGAGCTTGCGCACGTCGTCGGCGAACATGCGCGAGTTCTTGGTGTGGAAGCTGCCGTCGGCATACGGCGCCGGCATGTTCCACTTGATCACCTGTGCGTGCGCGGTGGTCACCACGCCCGCGGCCAGGGCGAGCACGAGCATCGGGCGCGCGAGCGCCTTCGCGATTGGGTACATGGACTCCTCCTGTGTGCTGGTGTTCCAGCCGGCCCGGCTCGGGCCGGGTCCGCGTACTGCAAAGGGAACGTGCTGGACGTCTACTTCTTCTGCAGCTCGTTGAACCAGGGAACCTCGTCGAAGAACTTGTTCGGCTTGGTGAAGAACGAGATCGAATAGCACCCGTTGGGAGCGTGCGCGATGTGCGTGTTGCCCGCGGGCCGCCACACGAAATTGCCCGCGGTCGCGGCCCCTTGCTCATCCTCGAGGCTGCCTTCCAGGATGAACGTCTGCTCCACCGCCGTGTGCGTGTGCAACGGGATGAACGAGCCGGGCGCCATGCGCGAGAGCACGGTCAGCATGCCGGTCTGGGGGTCGTCATAGAGCACCTTGACGCGCACTCCGGGGAACTTCGAGTCCGTCCAGCCCATGCCCTCGACATCGACGAATGTCGACCGGGGCGAGGCGAGGATCTGCTCCAGCGTGGGGCGGGTGGGCGAAGCGGCGAGCGGCACGATTGTTTCGGCTGTCATGCTTTCCTCCTTTTGGCTTTGACGTACGTCAATACTATTGATCCTGCCGACAATACTGTCAAGCGCTTGAGTGAATTTACCGCTGTCCGGTAGGATGCGACTCCAGCTTCCGTACGAAGGGCACGACCTTGACTCCCGCCTCGATCCCGCCGTCCCTATGGCAAGCCATCGACGAAGTGGGCCCCCGCTGGGCCCAGGACATCCGGGCGCACTCCCTCCGGATGGCGGACGGCTTCACGAGCGTCCTCGCGCACGCGCCGAAGGTCGGCGAGGTGCGCAAGGACATTCCCTACGGCACGCACGCGCGGCAGGTGCTCGACCTCTACCTTCCGCCCGCGCCACGCAACGCGCCCGTCGTGATCTTCGCGCATGGCGGCGCGCTCGTGGACGGCCACAAGGACCGCACGCCCGAGATCCACGCGAACGTGTGCTGGTTCATGACGCGCCACGACATGATCGGCATCAACCTCGAGTACCGGCTGGCGCCCGAGGCGAAATTTCCCGACGTGACCGAGGACGTTGCCAACGCCGTGCGCTGGACACGCGCCAACATTGGCAAGCTCGGCGGCGATCCCGCGCGCATCTTTCTCTTCGGCCACTCGGCCGGCGCCCTGCACGTGGGCTCGTATGCCTACGACCCGCGCTTCCATCCCGCCGATGGGCCGGGCGTCGCGGGCCTAGTGGTGCTCTCCGGACGCGTACGCGCGGAGACGTGGCCGGACAATCCGCTCGCGCGCAATGTCATCGCGTACTACGGCGACGACCAGGAAGCGATGCGGCAAGGCAGCCTCGCCACGCACGTCACGCGCGATACCGTGCCCACGCTCATCGGCGTGGCGGAATACGAGAATCCGCTGATCGACGTGCATTCCACCGAGCTCATCCACCGCATCGCGGACGTGCAGCGGCGGGCGCCGCCGTTCTTCTGGCTACGCCGGCACAATCACACGTCGAGCGTGGCGCAGATCAACACGGCCGACGACGAGGTCGGGCCCCGGATCGTCGACTTCGTGCGCAGCGTGGGAGGAGCGCGGTAGGCGCGGGTGCCGATCGCTCCTGCGCGATTAGCACCCATCGTCGTTGCGTTACTTCGTGGCGCGCGCCACGTCCTCCAGAAGCGGCCGCGCCTGGGCGTTCACGACCGACCTGCGGATGAGGATGTCCGGCGGCAACAGGTTCGTGCCACCGAAGTAAGCGTCGTTCCAGGGAATGTTGGTGCTCACCACGGTGCCGTCGAGATTGAGGCCCCCGAACACGCCGCGTGAGCGCGTGAACGTGATCAGGTCGGCGGTCACCGTCGAGCGCGCGCCGGCCCCGACCGGGCCTGCGGCAATGCTCGCGTCGGCACCCATCTTGAACGAGCTCGAGAGCAGCGAATTCAGGCCGCGCTCGGTCATCACCACGATGATCGCTTCCGATACGTCGATACCCGCCTGGAAGCCGACGCTCACGGTGGCGAGGTTATAGAAAGCAGGACCCGCCCACGTAGTGCCATCGCGCGCGACCAGCACGCCCCGGCCACCCGATCCGCCGAAGATGAACCCGGCGCGCACCAGTTGCGGCGCAATCAGCAGGGCGCGGGCACGTCCCAGGTTCTCCTGGATCCACGTCTGGGCAGGGTCGCGAACGAAGTTGCTGAGCGTGGTGCGTGAGCTCTCGACGAGCGCCTGCGGCTCGGCGGGAGTCACGGCTTGCGATGCGCAACCGCCCAGTGCCGTGGCGCCGAGGATCGTGAGCGCGGTGCGGCGCGAAAGGTTGGGAACGGTGGGGGAAATCTTCATCGGAGCCTCCGGAGTTGAACCGCGATTCTGCGTCGCCCGGATGGGGCGGCATGGCAGCAAACGATCGATGGTACTCCTGCCGGTACCCAGCCTTTGCTTGCGTGTTCGCCGCGCCTATGCGTTACGCAGCGCCGGGCCGAACCAGAGCAGCGAAAGGATTGCCGCACCGAGGAGCAGCACCGCCGCCACGGCGGCGGAGATGAACGTCACCTCCACCTCCTTGTGCTCGAGGACGAGCTTGGTATTGAGGTCGCGATACGCCTTCTCGAGCTCCTGCGCCGTGCTCGCCTGGAAATAGATGCCCTTGGTGATGTCGGCGACGGACTGGAGCGTCTCCTCGTCGAGGCGCACGTACACCGACCAGCCGTCGCCGCGCACCATCGCACCTTCCTTCGTGCCGAAGCCCACGGTGAAGACGCGCACACCGCGCCCGGCCACGACTCTGGCGGCGTCGAGCGGCGAGGGTCCGATCGTGCTCTTGCCATCGCTCATGAGGATGATCGCGCCGGCGTCGTAGGAGCCGGGCGGGACCGGTTCCACTTCCTTCATGCGCGGCGCCTTCAGGGCGAACTGGCTCACGTCACGCGAGCTGCGCATGTTCTCCCACTTGAAGTCGAGCGCCTCGAGGTCGATGCCGGTGTCGGGGATGAGCGTGGCAAGCGCAGCGTAGAGGGCGCTGCCGGTGGCGGTGCCTCGTTGCAACTGGAAGCGATCGATCGCCGCCAGCAGGTCCTCGCGGTTGGCGGTGGGCCGCTGCACGACGATGGCATTGCCGCCGAACGCGACGAGCCCCACCCGCACTTCGGGCGGGCGCGCCTCCACGAAGGCACGGGCGGCGGCCTGCGCGGCGGTGATACGGTCGGGCAGGACGTCGTCGGCGCCCATCGACAGCGACACGTCGATGGCGAGGATCACGGTCTGTTGCATCGACGGGAGGGTGACCTTGGCCTGCGGCCGCGCGATGCCCACGATCGCGACGGCGAGCGCCAGCAGCAGCAGGAAGGGCGGCACATGGCGGCGCACTGCGGTGCCGCGTCCCAAGGCGGGGCGCACGAGATCGAGGCTCGCGAAGCGGACGACCGCCTTCTTGCGCCGGCGCAGCACCCAGAAATAGGCCACGACGAGCAGCGGCAGCAACAGCAGCAGCCAGAGTGCTTCGGGCAGGAGGAATACCATCGTCGGATACGTGACGTGCGGTGCTGGACAGGAAGCTTAGCCGGTACGCGCGGCGACAGGCGCTTGAACCGTCGACCGGTCGCAAAACGCCCTTCGACTGGCTTCGACAGTGCATTTGACCACGAGTTGCCGTGGGTTACCCCAGCGTGCCGCCGTGGCGTGGGCAGAAATCTCCGTGTCCAGCCAGCCGGGTGCGCTCAACGGGGGCCGTGCGTCTGTAAGCTCTCGTCGTCGGTCCGCGACCACCCCGCAGGAGAACATGATGCCCCCGATGGGATGGAAACTTCGCCTGCGCGTGTTCGCGGAGCGCCTGTGGCAACCCACCTTCGCCTGCATGACGTGCATGGCGGCGCCGACCTTTGCCAACGTGCTGTCCGCCCTCCACTGGAAGATCGCGCTGCAGACCGGCGTCGCCACGGGCGTACTGGCGCTCCTCCTCACGGTCACGCCGGTGGGGCGGCTCTTCACGCATCGCTACGGCAATGCGCTGCTGGTGGGCGTGCTCACCACGCTCGCCGACGCCTGGTCGCATCCGGGGCGCTTCGGGATCGAATATGCGGAGGCGGTGCTGACGGGGGTCGTGTCGGGGCTGCTGGCGCTCGCGGGGTCGTTCCTGCTGGAGGATCGGGCGCGACGGGTGCGGGAGTGGTGGGCGTGGCTGCGGGGGAAGCCGACCGGGAGC